>CAYFUH010000008.1:0-58124 GCA_964346355.1 uncultured Christensenella sp.
GAAGGTGGACCTGCGGGTAACCCGCACCATCACGCCGGAAGTGGTGCGCCGCGGCAAGGAAGTGACCATCATTTATGAACTGGTCAACCAGGGCAACGTAAAATTAAACAACATCACCATCCGTGAAAACCGCCTGATCTCCACCCGCACGCAGACTGTCAACAGTCTGGAGCCGGGCGCCAGTGAGAAGATCACGTTTACCAAAAACAATGTGACCGGCAATGTAAGCAGCTCGGCGCTCATCACCTACCGCAAGGAAGGTGACCGCAAGACCCAGCAGTTGACCGTTGAGTCTGTGGATATCCCGCTGGCCAAGCCGGGGCTGCAGTACACCTTAACCAGTGACAAAAACCAGCTTAGCATCGGCGAAACCGCCACGCTTACCCTGACCATTAAAAATGCCGGCAACATCAGCTATTCCAACATCACGGTGACGGACCCCACGCTGGGCGAAGTCTTTACCAATGTACAGATTGACGCTGGCCAGACAAAAGAACTGACCAAGGAAATCACCTTAAACCAGACGACAACCTATGCCTTTTCCTTAAAGCTGGAGGATAACACAGGCACCACCCAAACCGAAAAAGTGCCGGAGTTGAAGCTGTCCGCCTACGCGGAAGGGCAGATGCTGCGATTAAACCTGGTGCTGACATCCAGCAGTGAGACCATTTATTCCATGCCGGGTGAGGTCACCTTCAACCTGACTGTCACCAACGACAGCAACACCCCTGCCAAGAACATCCGTATTTTGCACGCGGACAAGAACATCTACACCATCAACGAGCTGGCCCCTGGCCAAAGCATGGTGGTGAGCAGGGTCTTTGCCCTGTCCCAGGCTGGCAAGTACCAGTTTACCGCCAGCGCGGTGGATTCCCTGGATAACAGGGTGGAGTTTACCTCCAACCCTCTCACGATTGGCTATTCCGCACCCACCGCGGAACCCACCCGGGAGATTATTGCCACAGTCCCGCCGCCTGTCACACATTCCCCCATCCCGGCGGATTATGCCCCCTCCGGCGGGCAGACCAAGGACATTCTGTTCATTCTGACGCTGGTATTGGGCGCTTTGTTTGGCCTGGCGCTGCTGCTGTTGGGTGTGAGCGCGATTGCCCGCGCCAACGCGCGCGCCAAAAGCAATGCGGCCTTTGACACCTTTGAGTTGGCCGCCGGTGCACGCGATTATACAGCAGAACCGGATGAGGACAGGCAGGCTGTTGAATCCCTGATGGAGGAACAACCGGACGCTGAAGTTGTGAAGGTTGAACTGGAGGAGGAACCGCCGCACAAGAAATACCTGCAGACGGATACGGATGATGCGGAAACCGCTAAAACTGCAGAGGAGCTAGCCCCCATCACCAGCGATGAGGACGGTACCTTCCGCCTGACGCGTGAAAGCCAAAGCGAGCAAGAGGAAGCGGATGTTGAAACCGAACGCCGAAGCCGCAGGGCACAGCGCCACAAGACGGATGAATCAGAACGCCCGAAGGAAGAGTAAACACGAGAATTAAACGAATCTAAGCGCCCGCATCAGGGCGCTTTTTCTTGCACAAATACTGCGGTGTTGGTTTACAGCACACGCTATAGAGGCTGCACGTTATCCGGTAATAAGAACAAACAACAGACCACCGCATGATAAAAAGGAATACCCCAGGAAAAGACGCGCATTTAGTGGGTGCGCTCCTCCTGCGTGGCGGGGTCTTCTTCCAAAACGCGGTACATCTCTGCCGCTTCTTCCTTGCGCACTGTCTCCTTCACCAGTACCACTTCATACCGCCCCAGCCTGCTGCCAAAGCGAATCTCCAGCACATCGCCTTCCTTGATCTCACTGCCTGCTTTGGCGGCCTTTCCGTTAATCATGACCCTGCCGCCATCGCAGGCTTCCTTGGCCACCGTGCGGCGCTTAATAATCCGCGATACCTTCAAAAACTTATCTAATCTCATAAAGTTCCTTTCAATTCTTGATCCAAATGCAGAACAAGACGAAGCCCAGACACGAAACACCATAATGCGTGCTGCCATGAGGGCGTTTATTGTAATACTAAAACCACCGCACAGATTGCGCGGTGGCCGTCGTCAGCTGACGCGAAAGATGTCTTAGTTGAGCTGATCTTTGAACGCTTTGCTGGCCTTGAACACGGGGGCCTTGGAAGCCTTCACTTTGATTTCTTCGCCGGTGCGCGGGTTGCGGGCAACACGAGCGGGACGCTTGCGGGACTCGAAGGTGCCAAAGCCAATCAGCTGGACCTTCTCACCTTTTTTCAGGGCGCCCTGAATGGTGGCGATGACGGCGTTGACGGCCTTGTCGGCGTCAACCTTCTTCAGTTCTGTTGCTTTTGCGACGGCTGCGATAAGTTCTGTCTTATTCATGCGATTTCCTCCTTTTTTGGAATGGTAAAGCGCTCTACGATTCTGCTTTACTTCGTTCCCAGTATACCCCGATTTCCTTGATTGTCAACAGATTCCAGTCTTTTTCGTCCTGTTCTATAGCTTTTTCCATCCAAATATAGCGATTTACGAACTTTTCTGTGGTCATATGTATTGCCTGGTCGACCGATGCATCCATTAAGCGCGCCGTGTTGACGCAGGAGAAGAGCAGATCACCCAACTCTTCCATGGCGTTACCGCCCGATTCCAAGGCTTTTTTCAGCTCATTTGCTTCCTCATGCACCTTCTCCAGGGCTTCAAGCGGGGTATCCCAGTCAAAACCGGCTTTGCTGGCCAGCTTTTGCACCTTTTCCGCGCGCAGGAGCGGGCTTAAGCCTTTGGGGACGCCCAGCATTCGGTGCCCGGCCTGTGTCTCCTTTTTCTCCTGTTGCTTAATCTGGTCCCACTGCGCCAGTACTTCACCGGTGCTGTTGAGATGTTTGTCACTAAACACATGGGGATGGCGCCTGATCAGCTTGGTGCAGACTTCACGCAGCATATCCTCCCACGTGAAGGTGCCATGCTCCTCCCCCACCACCGCGTGAAAAGCCAGCTGCAAGAAGACGTCACCCAGCTCCTCCGCCGCTTCGTCCCAGTCCTCCTCCACCAGGGCGCAGGCAGCTTCGTTGGCCTCCTCCAGCAGGTATTTGGCCAGGCTGACATGGGTCTGCTCAAGGTCCCAGGGGCAGCCGTCTTTTGAACGCAAAATGCGCATGATGGCCAGCAGATCCTCCGGATCAAACTGGGTGCGCTGCGTGAGCGGCAGGGGGTAGACAATGAAACCGCAGGTAGGGTCATACACAGGCTGACGATCAAGTTCTGTGAGCTCCATCTCAATAAAGGATCGAGTTGCCTCCTCACTTGGCGGGAAAAAATGAACGACGGCGTTCTCCCCATATTTGTCCAGCAGTTTCAACTTCACTTCGCCCGCCAGCTGCGCGCTGGCCACTTCCACCACACACAGGGGCTGCTGAGCGTTGGTAATGCTGACATCCATCGCGGTTGTAACAAGCACAGGTTGCATCGGCTGCGCGCTTGCCAAAAAGGGCGCGGACAGCGGGATGCCGGGAAGGATGAGCAGTTGCAGCCCTTCCGTCTGCCGCAAAGCGCGCACGGTCTCATCAATGGTGGCGTCGGCAACTGCGTACACCAGGTGATCCTCTTTTGCCAGGTCAAGGATGGCAGCGACCGCGTCCTGGTTGAACTGCGTAAAATCTTCACTTGTGTCGCGCAAGTCATCCAGGGTAGAAAACACGACGCCTTCCTTGACAAGAAAAGGCACGGCGCAGTGGTCCCGGGTGCGCAGCAGCACCTGCCTGGCGTCTTTGAGTGTCTGAAGCGCTTTTTTGCTTAATAAGTCCGGGGCACTTGGCCCCAGGGAGACGATGGTAATAGGATTCATTCAGTGTCCTTTCTGAAACCGCGCGGGCAGATCACTGCGCTTGATCGCGCCAAATTTAAAGGCCGCGATGCCATACACAGCAATTGCCAACAGGATGACCGCGCCCATATGCAGCCAGCTGCGGTACAAGCGCTGGCCCATTAAGCTGGATAAGGCAAAGACCACAAGCCCCATGATAAGGGTTGCCAGCCCCGGCCGCAGCAGCAATTCCTGCCAGTCCAGCTTGAAGCGGGCATATTTGGCGACATAGTACATGTTGATACCGGCGCTGATGATATAGCAGGTAAGCGAGGCGTAGGGCGCGCCGAAGATATTGATATCCGGCTGCTGCACAGCAGTGTAGTTGATGGTGATTTTGACCAGCACGCCCAGCGCCAGCGTATACATGGGGATGCGCTGCTTGTACAAGCCTTGCAAAATGCCGCTGGAAGCCTGCACCAGGGTAAACACCACAATGGTGAGCGCGCTGATAGCCAGCAATTGCCCACCTAAGCGCAGTTGTTCCGCGGTATACCGGCTGTGAAACAGCAGGGTCAATATCTGCTCAGACAGCAGGCTCATACCAATGCTGGACGGCAAACCAATGACAACCGCCAGCCGCAAGCCGGCCGCGGAATCCCGCTTGACGCCTGCCCAGTCACGGGCTTCCCGCTTGGCGGATACCGAGGGCACCAGGTTGCTGGACATCGCCATCGCCAGTGCTGTGGGCACATTGATAAGCGAGATAACCAGCCCCGCGTAGATGCCGTAGTTGGACAGCGCGGTCTGCTCCGGCAAATAGGCCTTCATCAACTTCACCAGCATGAAGCTGTCCACGGTCCCAGCCAGGGGCACAATGCAGGCGCCGATGGTGATGGGCACCGCGGTAAACAAGAGTTCGCGGGAGATGGTAAGGTAGCCTTCAAGCGGCCGGGTATCCTGCGCGATCAGCCGCTGCATGCCGGGGCGGACGAAGAAATAATCAATGGACATGTAGAGGAGGGCTGCTGCTTCGGCGATGGATGTCCCCAAGAGGGCGCCGGCGACGCCCATGGGGTAGCCCCCTTTTTGCATAAAGCTGAACGCCAAGGGCAGGGCAATTCCCACCTTGCCCACCTGCTCGATCAACTGGCTGATGGCGGTTGGCCACATCCGCCGCTGGCCTTGCATATAGCCGCGAAACGCGCTCATCACACAGACCAGAAACAGGCTGGGCGAGATCATCATAAACCCGTGGACGGATGCGACAGTGCCGGTTGCCTTGGCAAAGCGGTCGGAGAAGCCCAGCATCAGCAAGGTGCTGATCAAGCCCAGAACGCTTAAAATCACAAAAGCAGCCTTGAACACCCGGTTGGGGTTCTTCGCCTCGCCCCGCGCCAATCGAGCCGCCACCATGCGTGAAATGGCCACCGGGATGCCGGCAGAGGAAATGGTCAGCATGAGGTTATAGGAAGGGAAAATCTGGTTATAAACGCCCAGGCCTTCAGAGCCAATGAGGTTGGCCAGCGGAATCAAATACAGCACACCTACAATCTTGCAGATGAGCCCTGTGATGCCAAGGATGGAAATCCCCCCTACGAGGGTGCGCTGTTTCATCGTCATATGCCGTTATTATAGCGATTTAGCAAGGAATAACAACTGTTTTGACAGAAAAAAGGAAGCGGACCTGGTTTTCCGCTTCCCTGATGGTACTTCGTGTTCTTAGATGTCGCCTTGCGTGTCCTGTGCGTTGTCAATTGCGGTTTCATCGTGGCCGTTATTGGGCTGCTCTGTTACGGTGTCCTCATCCTCCTCGATCTCGCGCTCGGCGCGGGCCACATCCACAATTTTGCTGCCTTCAGCCACGCGCATTAAGCGGACGCCCTGGGCGTTGCGCCCGGTCTCGCGGATGTCCTCCGCCGGTGTGCGGATGATGGTGCCGTCATCGGTGATGATCATGATGTCCTCATCCGGACGCACCATGAGGAGCGCTGCCAGCAAGCCCGTTTTCTGCGTGATATTCATGGCCTTCACGCCCTTGCCGCCGCGGTTGGTGATGCGGTATTCCTCCGCCTCGCTGCGCTTGCCGTAGCCGTTTTCGGTGACCACCAGCACCTGAGCGCCTTCTTCTATGGAGGCCAGGGAGATGATCTCATCCCCGTCGTCCAGGCGCATGCTGCGCACGCCCATGCTGGTGCGGCTGGTGGCACGGATGCGGTCATCGCTGAATCGAATGGCCTGCCCCTGACGGGAGCCCAGCATCACGTCACCGCCCTCGATCAACTCCGCCCCGATGAGGGCGTCGCCCTCCTGCAGGTTGACCGCGATGAGGCCGGAGCGCCTGATGTTGCGGAAGGCGGAGAGCGCCGTCTTTTTGATCAGGCCATATCGGGTGGCCATGATGAGGTACTGGCTGTCGCGGTCCTCCTTGGGCACGGGGATCATGTTGGTGACCTTCTCATCCGGGAAGAGCGGCAGCACGTTCACAATGGCTGTGCCGCGCGCGACACGGCTGGCTTCCGGGATTTCGTAGCATTTGACGTTGTAGACCCGTCCCTGGTCGGTGAAGAACAGCAGGTCATCATGGGAGTGGACTGCGTACAATTGCTCGGTGTAGTCCTCCTCGCGCAGGGCCTGCGCGCTGACCCCCTTGCCGCCGCGCGCCTGGGCACGGTAGGTGGACTGGGACAGGCGCTTCACATAGCCGTAATGGGACAGGGTAACCACCATGTCATCCTTGGGGATTAGTTCCTCAATGTCGATCTCGCCGTCAATCAAGGAAATCTCACTGCGCCGCGCGTCCGCATAGCGGTCACGAATCACCGTGAGCTCCTCTTTGATGACAGACAGGAGTAAATTGCGGTCGGCCAGGATGGACTGCAGGTAGGCGATGGTCTTTTGCAGTTCGTCATATTCCGCCATCAGCTTGTCCGCCTCCAGATTGGTCAGTCGGGCCAGGCGCATGTCCAGAATCGCCTGGGCTTGGCGCTCGCTGAACGCGAACTGATCCATCAAGCCCTGCTTGGCTTCAGCCGTATCGCGGGATGCGCGGATCAAGTGCACAATGGCATCAATATTATCAAGCGCCTTTAACAGGCCTTCCAAGATATGGGCGCGGGCCTGGGATTTTTCCAGGTCATACTGGGTGCGCCGTGTGACCACGTCCTCTTGGTGGAGGATGTACTGGGCAATCATCTCCTTGAGGTTGAGCAGCCTGGGCTGCCCATCCACCAATGCCAGCATGATGGCGCCAAAGGTTTCCTGCAGCTGGGTGTGCTTGAACAGGTAGTTGAGCACCACGCTGGATTGTGCGTCGCGCTTGAGTTCGATCACAATGCGCATGCCGTCGCGGTCGGACTCATCCCGGATGTCACTGATGCTGTCCAAGCGCTTCTCATGCACCAGTTCCGCGATCTTGCCGATCATGCGGGCCTTGTTGACCATGTAGGGGATCTCGGTAATGATGATGCGGCTGCGGCCGGTGGGCAGCACCTCGATATCCGTCTTGGCGCGCACGATGATGCGGCCGCGGCCGGTGTAGTAGGCTTCGCGGATGCCGGAGCGGCCCAGGATGATGCCGCCGGTGGGGAAGTCCGGCCCCTTGATGTGTTCCATCAACTCGTCCAGCGTCAATTCCGGGTTGTCGATCATGGCGATCGTGCCGTTGATGACCTCGCCCAGGTTGTGCGGCGGGACGTTGGTGGCCATGCCCACCGCGATACCGGAAGACCCATTGACCAGCAGGTTGGGAAAACGGCTGGGCAGCACGGTAGGCTGCATCAAGGACTCGTCAAAGTTGGGGGTGAAATCGACCGTGTCCTTGTCGATCTCCCCCAGCAGGTGGCCCGCAATCTTGCTCATCCTGGCTTCGGTGTAGCGCATCGCGGCCGCCTGGTCGCCGTCGACCGAGCCGAAGTTGCCTTGCCCGTCCACCAGCAGGTAGCGGGTGGAGAAATCCTGCGCCAGGCGCACCATCGCGTCATAGACGGAGGATTCGCCGTGGGGGTGGTACTTGCCCAAGACGTCACCCACGATGCGGGCGCTTTTGCGGTAGGGCTTGTCGCTGGTCATGCCCAGCTCATTCATGGCATACAGGATACGCCGGTGCACCGGCTTTAAACCGTCGCGCACATCGGGCAGCGCGCGGTTGACGATCACCGCCATGGAATAGGCGATAAAGGATTTTTTAACCTCGCTCTCCAATTCTGTTGGGATTAAGGTATCTTTAATTTCACTCATAATGGTTTCACACTCCCCTGCGCTGTCTTAAACGTCCAGGTCCGCGACCAGGTCGTAATTCTGCTCGATGAATTCACGCCGCGGCTCTACCTGATCCCCCATGAGGAGGGTGAAGGTTTCATCCGCCGAGATGGCGTCCGCCACTGTCACCTGCATCATGGTGCGGGTTTCCGGGTTCATGGTGGTGGTCCACAGCTGTTCTGAGGACATCTCCCCCAGGCCTTTGTAGCGCTGCAGCTCGGGCTTGGGATCGCGGCCGATCTCGTCCAGCAGCGCATCCAGCGCCTCATCGTTGTAGACATAGCGCTCCATTTTGCCCTTGGTGACCTTGTACAGGGGCGGCATGGCGATGTAGACATAGCCCTTTTCAATCAGGGGGCGCATATAGCGGTAGAAGAAGGTCAGCATCAGCACCCGGATGTGCGCGCCGTCCACGTCCGCGTCCGTCATGCAGACGATGCGGTGGTAGCGCAGTTTGGAGATGTCAAAATCATTGCCGATCCCGCAGCCAAAGGCGGTGATCATGTTTTTGATCTCATCGTTCATCAGCACGCGGTCTAGGCGGGTTTTTTCGACGTTGAGGATTTTCCCGCGCAGGGGCAGGATGGCCTGGTAGTGCCGGTCACGCCCCGCTTTGGCAGAGCCGCCGGCGGAGTTGCCTTCCACCAGGAAGATCTCGCACTTGGCGGGATCGGTCTCCGAGCAGTCGGCCAGTTTGCCGGGCAGGGAGGCGGACTCCAATACGGATTTGCGCCTGGTTAACTCCCTGGCCTTGCGGGCTGCCTCCCGCGCGCGGGCTGCACCCAGGCTGCGGTCCAAAATGATGCGGGCGGTGCTGGGGTTTTCCTCCAGGTAGGCACCCAATTGCTCATGCACCAGGCTGTCCACAGCGCCGCGCACCTCGGAATTGCCCAGTTTGGACTTGGTCTGCCCTTCAAACTGCGGCTCACGCAATTTGACCGAGACAACAGCCGCCAGGCTTTCGCGCACGTCCTCACCGCGCAGGTTGCTGTCCGCGTCCTTCAGGATTTTATACCGCCGGCCATAGTCGTTGATGCAGCGGGTGAGCGCGGCATAAAACCCGACCAGGTGCGTGCCGCCCTCCGGCGTGCGCACGTTGTTGGCGAAGGCGAAGGTGTTCTCCTGATAGGAGTCGTTGTATTGCAGCGCGACTTCCACCGCGATGTCGTTTTTGATGCCCTCAATATAGATGGGATCCGGGAAGATGGCGGTGCGGTTTTTGTTGATATACTTGACAAACTCGATGATGCCGCCCTCGAAGTGGTAGCTTTTGTGCTCCACCGGGTCCTCGCGCTCATCGCTGATGTCGATGCGGATGCCCTTGTTGAGGAAAGCCATCTCGCGCATGCGGCTGCGCAGGATGTCAAAGCGGAAGCTGGTGCCCTCCTCAAAAATGCCGTCAGGGTTGGCTTCGCTCTTGATGTCCGGCCAGAAGCGCACGGTGGTGCCGGTGCGGTCGGTCTCCCCGATGACATGCAGGTCATTCAAAATCTTGCCGCGCTGATAGGCCTGGTGGTGAATCTTGCCGTCCTGGTGCACAAAGACTTCCATATGCGAGGACAGGGCATTGACAACCGACGCGCCCACGCCGTGCAGGCCGCCGGATACCTTGTAGCCCTCGCCGCCAAACTTGCCGCCCGCATGCAATACCGTCAGGCAAACCTCTACCGCGGGACGCTTGAGCTTGGGATGCAGGCCAATGGGGAAGCCGCGGCCGTCATCCTGCACGCTGATGGAGCCATCCGCGTGGATCCTCACATCAATCTGCGTGCAGTAGCCCGCCAGCGCTTCATCGATGGAGTTGTCCACGATTTCATACACCAAATGGTGCAGGCCATTGTGGTCGGTGGACCCGATGTACATGCCTGGCCGCTTGCGCACTGCCTCCAGACCTTCCAGGACCTGAATCTGCTTTTCGTCATAGGCGGCGTCCACATGCGTGGACATTGCCGCTGCGTTGTGTAAATCATCTTTGTTCATGCTAATAACCTCATTCCTTGTCCTGTGAAAACTGCGGTTTAAGACGCGGTTTCAACACCACTACATTATAGCATAAAACGGTCAAAAAGGAAAGGAAAACACGGCATGAAAACCAAGAAATTATGGCGTCTTTTATCTTGATACAGCTAAGTTTTTCCCGCACTCAATCCCCTTGTGTTTTTTGGTATGAGATTTCATCTAAAATGCCGCCTGAAAACAAAAAAAGCGACCCCTCGCTTTCTTGTTCGCTGCATTTGTCTGCTTCGGCGATTAATCGGTCACTTCCGCCATGTCATCCCGCGTGTTTTTGACAAAATCCTGCACCGCGCCCACCCCTTCCACATAGGGCTTTAACTCAAAGGGCGTGTCGTGCTGCACCATCTGCATGGTTTGTTCCGCTTCCTCCCCTGTGAGCAGCACAGGCTGGTAGTTATTGGCGTCATATTCGCCGGAGGGGGAGACAGGAATCAGATTGACCTGGTGGCCCAGGTATTTTTTATCCGCGTCAAATTTGAGCTCCACCCGCGCGATGAGCGCCTTGTCCGCCCGCATGTTACCCCGCCTGGCCACTGTCAATCTATGATTGCCGCCAAAGGAGAAATTGCCCAGGGAATACAGGACGCTGGCGTGACCCAGGATATCCATGCCCTGGGGGATGTGCGGATGGTGCCCAATGACCAGATCCGCGCCGTTTTTGACCATCCAGTTGGCCATGCGGACCTGCATCCTGTCCCGCGTGGCAGAATACTCCGTGCCTGCGTGCATCACCCCGATGATGACCTCACAGCCGGCCTCTTTTAAGGCAGCCATGGTATTTGCCACTTCCTCGCGGTGCAGCGTGAAGTAGGTGGGCAGGGTGCCAAAAAAGCCGATTTTGATGCCGTCCTTCTCAAAGATATAATGAAACGGGTTGTCATACACGCTGCCAAACCAGGGAACGCCCTGATCCTTCAGCGCCTGCAAGGTGCTGTGAAGGCCCTTTGTACCGTAATCCAGGATGTGGTTGTTGCCGATAAAAGCCAACTCGATGCTGCCTTTGGGCAGGATTTGCGCGAAGGAGGTGGGGCTTCTAAAATTATACGTTTTGGACGCTTTTCCGTTGCAGGTGTCGCAAAACACATTCTCAAGGTTGATGATGGTTAAATCATCGCTTTCAAACAGCTCTTTCACTTTAGCAAAAGGATAATCAAAGCCCTTTTCGTTCACAATACCCACGAAGGAATAGGGCCGGTCATTTAGCCGATCCACATTGCCAAGGGTGCAGTCCCCGGTAAAGGTTAACACAATGCTGCTGCCCTCATTCGCAAGGGAGGGAACGGGGAGTGACATCAATAAAACAAGCGCGGTGAGCGCGCTGAGTAGCTTTTTAAAGAACGGGCGGAAACACATGCGCATATCCTATCAATCGTGCTGGTGTCTGTCAAGAAAATATGGTGTGCATAAAGACAGAAAATACGCTATCATGCAAACAGTTTGACGGAAAGGAGTACCCGCATGATCAGGACCAGCAACCTGACGGTGGCACCGGGACAGGACGCCCAGCAGGCGCTCCTGTTGGCCTGCAAACGCCTGCGCCTGAAAAAAGAGCAGGTGTCCTCCTTCCGCGTTGTGAAAAAAAGCGTGGATGCCCGCAACAAGGCGCGCATCCGCATCAATTACACCCTGGACCTGGCTGTAACAGTGAGTGAGGAGCAGTTGATCAAGCGCTTCCCGGCGCTGCATATTCAAAAAGCGCCCAAGCAAACGCCCCTCACCATCCCCCGCGCGAAGAAGAAAGCCAGGGTTGCCGTGATTGGCCTGGGCCCCTGCGGCTTGTTCGCGGCCTATTACTTGGCCAAGGCTGGCCTAAAACCCATCGTGCTGGAGCGCGGGCTGCCGGTACAATCGCGCGGCCGCAGTGTCAACCAGCTGGCTGGCGCAGGCATCCTGGACCCAGAAAGCAACCTGCAGTTTGGGGAGGGCGGCGCAGGTGCCTTTTCTGACGGCAAACTGACCACCGGCACCAAGGACCCTTATATCCAGGATGTTTTGCGTATTTTTGTGGAGCACGGCGCGCCGGAGGAGATCTTATACCTGCAGCGGCCGCATATCGGCACGGACAAACTGCCCCGGGTTGTATCTGCCATGAGGCAGCAGATTGAAGCGCTGGGCGGCAGCGTCCACTTTGGCGCGCGCTTTGAGGGTTTACAAACAGACCAGTCCCGCCTGCGCGGCATCAGCTATCAAAAGGATCATCAGACGCATGAGTTGGACTGCGATGCCGTCATCATCGCCATTGGCCACTCCGCGCGGGATACGCAAACTGTGTTGTATCAAGAGGGGATGCATATGATCCCCAAGCCCTTTTCCATCGGCGTGCGGGTAGAACACGCGCAGGCCTTCATCAACACCGCGCAGTATGGCACTGCCTTTGACCATGCCCTGCTGCCGGTCGCGGAGTATCACCTTGCTCATCGCCTCACCTCCGGCCGCGGCGCCTACACCTTTTGCATGTGCCCCGGCGGACGGGTCATGCCGGCCGCCAGCGAAACAGGCGGCGTGTGCGTGAACGGGATGAGCAACTACCGCCGGGACGGCGCCAACGCCAATGCCGCCATCCTGGTAGAAGTGCGGCCTGCGGATTATTTGCGTGACCAGAACCCCTTAAGCGGCTTTGCCTGGCAGCGCCAGTATGAGCAGCTGGCCTATCAGCTGGGCGGCGGTGGTTACCGCGCGCCCTACCAGCTGGTGGGTGATTTCCTGCAGGATAAACTGTCAACCGGCTTTGGGCAGGTGCTGCCCAGCTACAAACCGGGCGTCAATCCTGCCATGCTGAGGGACTGCCTGCCGCATTTCGCAGCCGTTGGCATCAAGGAAGCCTTGCTGGCCTTTGACCGCAAACTGAAGGGCTTCGCGGCTTTTGACGCGGTCTTGACCGGGGTGGAGACCCGCTCCTCCTGTCCGGTGCAGGCCATCCGGGATGAACGGTATATGAGCAATATAGAGGGCGTATTCCCGGCTGGCGAAGGCGCGGGGCAGGCGGGCGGCATCATGTCCGCCGCGGTGGACGGCTTACGCTGCGCGGAAGCACTGGTTGCGACACTTTAACCCCAAAACAAACCAACATATATGTATTTCGTCGTTTTTCGCTGATTTGTTTTGCATTTTGCTTGCATTTTCATGCACGAATCGTTAAAATCTGTATACAAACAAAAATGGTTGCAGTACGATGTACCAAATAAAAACAGGAGGGTTTTTCGATGAAGAAATGGCTTGCTCTGCTCCTCACGCTCACCCTGTTCCTCCCCGTCCTGGCCCTGGCTGATGACTATGCCGGCGAGATTGTCATCGGCATTTATGAGCCTGCCTCCGGCCCCAACGGCGCTGGCGGCAAGCAGGAAACCCTGGGCATCTACTATGCCAACTACTTAAAACCGACGGTCACCCTGTCTGATGGCGAATACCTGATTAAGCTGGTGGAGGTAGACAACCAGTCCGTCCCGGACAAGGCGCCCTCCGCTGCGCAGACCCTGGTATCAGAAGGCGCATCCATCGTGCTGGGCTCCTATGGCTCCAGCGTGTCCATCGCCGCGGCCGATATCTTTGACGCGGCCGGTGTGGTCGCCATCGGCATCTCCTGCACCAACCCGCAGGTGACCCTGGGCAACCCGCTTTACTACCGCATCTGCTACCTGGATCCCTTCCAGGGCACCGTGCTGGCCAACTTCGCGACGGATGAATTTAACGCCAAAAAGGCCTACACGCTGGCGGAGCTGGGCAATGACTATGACGTCGGCTTAGCCCACTACTTCACCCAGGCCTTCAAGGGCAAGGGCGGTGAGGTGACCAGCGAAACCTTCCCCACCGGCACCAGCGATTTTACCGCCTATTTGACCAATGCCGTCAACGCGGGCGCGGAGGTCATCTTCTCCCCCACATCCACGGAGTTTGCCGCGCAGATCATCACACAGGCCGCCGCCAACGGGATTAAGATCCCCATCCTGGCCGGTGACACCTGGGATTCCTCTGTGATTTTGAACGCCGCCAAGGGCACGGAAGTATCCGTCTCCGTTTCCACCTTCTTTGATGAGGGTGACACCTCCTCCAAGGCAGCTGAGTTTGTCACCGGCTTTAAAACCTGGCTGAATGAGAACCCCGACAAGCTGGCCAACAACGGCGGCAATGACATCGTGGCCGCTGTGTCCGCCTTGGGCTATGACGGCTACATGGTGGCGCTGGAAGCGCTGAAACTGGCCGATTCCGCAGAGCGCGATGACATTGCCGAGATCATGGCGGATGTCACCTTTGACGGGGTGACGGGCTCCATCGTCTTTGGTGAGAACGGCGACGCCGTGCGCGACCAGGCCTTCATCATCCGCAGCGACAACGAGCAAAGCGCCTGGCAGTTCCTGAAGGTGCAGACTGTCAGCGACTAAACCCAGTTTGATATCTCTTCCGATATGAGCGGAACTGGGGGCCGAACCACTCGGCCCCCTCTTTAAAAGAGGACCACAATGAACAATTTTATCAGCGCCAATCTTCCCTATTTGCTGGCCGGCATCTCTGTCGGCGGGCAATACGCGCTTATCGCCATCGGCTACACAATGGTGTACGGCATCCTGCGCCTGATCAACTTCGCGCACGGGGATATCTTCACCGTGGCTGCCTATTTGATGGTGTACATGAACGCGACCATGCCGCTGTACATCTCCCTGCCCTTGACGATCATCCTGACCGTTTTACTGGGCTTTGGCGTGGAGCGCGTCGCCTACAAACCGCTGCGGCAAGCGCCGCGCATGTCGATCATGATCTCCGCCATCGGGGTGAGTTATTTGCTGCAAAACCTGATGTGGTACGTCACCGGCGGCCTGGCACAGCAGTACCCCACCATCCCCTTGATTTCAAACACTGTGCGCATCTTTGGCGCGACCACCAAGATTGTCACGCTGATTACCCCGGTATTGACCCTGGTTTTGGTGATGCTGCTGTCGCTGCTCATCCACCGCACCAAAATTGGTCTTGCGATGCGCGCGGTGAGCCGGGATTTTGAGACCTCGCGCCTGATGGGCATCAAGATCAACAACGTCATCTCCGTCACCTTCATCATAGGGTCCTTTTTAGCCGCGATTGGTTCCATGCTGTATTTCAGCAATTACACCGCGGTCACGCCCACCGCGGGCGCCATGCCAGGGCTGAAGGCCTTCGTAGCCACCGTCTTTGGGGGCATCGGCTCCATCCCGGGCGCTGTTATTGGCGCGTTTATCATTGGCATTTGTGAAAACATCATCAAGGCGCTGGGGCTGACCACCTTCTCTGACGCCTTTACCTTCGCCCTGCTCATCATCGTGTTGGTCTTCAAGCCAACAGGGCTGTTTGGCGAAGCGGTCTATGAGAAGGTATAGGGAGGACGATATGAAGATATTCAAAACCATCATCGCCGCCTTGCTGGTTGTCTGCGCGCTGTTTATGATCTACACCTCCTATACCGCCAAGGACAGCCTGCCGGGCTTGCTTGAGCGCATGGACCCGCAGAACCTGGCGGAAACAGACAGCCAGATGCAGCGCGCCAAAAAGCGCGTCACGGACGGGTTGGCCGAGGACAACAAGGAAAAGACCTTGCGGGGGCTGGAGCGCTATTTAAACGGGTTCTCTGACAAACTGGTCATTGATACCCAGGTGGAGTATGAGCTGTTTGCCTATCAAAACGGTCCCTCGATAATTGCGGGCGGGCTGCTCCTCATGGTCGCCGGCATTGTGCTGCTCTTATTCACCTACTGCAACATCGCGCAGGCGCGCAGGCTGGGCATCCATGTGCTGCTTATCACGGTGCTGTTTGTTGGGGTGTATATCCTGGAAAACACCGTGGGCGCCAACTCTATGCTGATGATGGTGCTTAAAAAAGGCGCGATTTATGCCCTGGTCGCGGTGGCCATGAACCTGTTGAACGGATTTACCGGGCTGTTTTCTCTGGGGCAGGCGGGTTTTATGCTCATTGGTGCCTATGTTTACGCGATTTTCAGCATAGAGACCGGTAACCGCGCCCAGGTGTACCAGTACTACGCGGGCGGCTTGATCCAGTTCTCCCTGCCCACGCTGGTCTCCATCGCCCTGGGCGGATTGGCTGCGGCCTTCTTTGCCTACTTGATCGGTCTGCCGGTGCTGCGGCTTAAAAGCGATTACCTGGCCATTGCCACCTTGGGCTTTGCGGAGATTATCCGCGCGGTCTTCCAGTACGATGGCCTGGGGCCGATCACCAATGGTTCCAACCTGCTGCGCAAATTCCCTGTGTTTGAAACCGTACTCTTCCCCTTCGCGGTGGCTGGTGTCTGTATCCTGATCATCGCGCTGATGATTCACTCCACCTATGGCAGGGCCTTCAAAGCCATCCGGGATGACGAGATCGCGGCGGAAGCCATGGGCATCAACCTGTATCACCACAAGCAGATGTCCTTTGTCATCAGCAGCTTTTTCGCGGGCGTGGGCGGCGCCCTGCTTGCCATGTACCAGACCACGGTGCAGGCCAAAGCCTTTACTGCCGCCATGACCTACGAAATTTTGCTGATTGTGGTCATCGGCGGCATGGGCTCCATCTCCGGCTCCATCCTGGCCAGTTTTCTGTTTGTGGCAGCCAGCGAGTGGTGGCTGCGCTTCCTGGACAATGCCACTGTGATTGGCAATTTCAAGGTGCCGCTCTTGCGATCGGGATTTCGGATGGTGGTCTTTTCCGTCGTCATCATGGCGGTGGTGTTGTTTTACAGGCAGGGTATCATGGGTGACAAGGAGTTTAGCCTGAGCAAACTCCGTGACAGATTCACCCGCGGGAGAGGAGGTGCCGGTCGTGGCTGAACCAGTTCTTGATTTGCGGCATGTCACCATGCAGTTTGGCGGCGTTGTAGCCGTGGATAACCTGTCCATGCACATCAACCGGGAGGAGATCGTCGCCCTCATCGGCCCCAACGGCGCCGGCAAGACAACGGCCTTCAACTGCATCACCGGCGTTTACACCCCCACCAACGGGCAGGTGTTTTATGAGGGCAGGCTGATTGTCAGCAACCAGCCCCAGGGTAAGATGAAGCAGCTCTACGCCGGTACACACAAAGAATTCCCCAAGGAAATTGTCGTGAACACCCCCGACAAAATCACCAAGTTGGGCGTCGCGCGGACCTTCCAAAACATCCGCCTGTTCAAGACGCAAACGGTGTTTGAAAACGTGCTGATCGCCACCCACCTGCACAAAACCAGCAACCTGTTAACCGCTACCTTGCGCCTTAACCACAAAGAAGAGCGCCAGATGCGCGAGCACGCCCTTAACATGCTGGAGGCGGTTGGCCTGATAGACGTGAAGGACGAGTTGGCAACCTCCCTCCCCTACGGCAAACAGCGCAGGCTGGAAATTGCCAGGGCCTTAGCCACCAACCCGCGCCTGCTGCTGCTGGATGAGCCCGCCGCCGGCATGAACCCGCAAGAGACAGAGGCTTTGGGCCAGTTTATTGTGGGCATCCAAAAACGGTTTGAGCTCACCATCTTCCTCATTGAACATCATATGGACCTGGTGATGGACATCTCCGACCGCATTTATGTGATTGACTTTGGCCGTCAAATCGCGACCGGCATCCCAGAGGAGATCCAGGACAACCCGGATGTAATTACCGCGTATTTGGGGGTGTATGAAGAATGAGTTTGTTGACAGTGACGGATCTTCAGGTCTCCTACGGCGGGATTGAAGCGCTCAAGGGCATCTCCTTTACAGTGGAAGCCGGACAGATTGTCACCTTAATTGGCGCAAACGGCGCGGGCAAATCTACCACCTTGCGGGCCATTTCCGGTCTTGTTCCCATCAAGGCAGGCGGCATCAGCTTTGATGGACGGGAAATCACCTCCCTGGTTACCTCCAACATCGTGGAAGAAGGCATTGTGATGGTGCCGGAGGGGCGGCGGGTCTTCCCCAACCTGACGGTGCTTGAAAACCTGCTGATTGGCGCCTACCTGCGCAAAAACCAGGCGGAAATCAATAACACGATTGAGTATGTGTATGAGCGTTTCCCAAGGCTCAAGGAGCGCCACTGGCAATTGGCGGGCACCCTCTCTGGCGGTGAGCAGCAGATGCTGGCGGTTGGCCGCGCGCTGATGGCCCGGCCCCGGCTGATCATGATGGATGAGCCCTCGCTGGGTCTGGCGCCCCTGGTGGTAAAGGACATCTTCCAAATCATCCAGCGGCTGCGGGAGGAAGGCATCACCATCCTCCTGATTGAACAAAACGCCAACGCCGCCCTGCACGCGGCGGACTACGGCTATGTGCTGGAAACCGGGCGCATTACCATGGAGGACACCGGCGCCGCCCTCCTGAATAACCAGAAGGTGCGCGACGCCTACTTGGGCCAAGCCCGTAAGCGCAAAACAAGGGCTGTGCCCACGCCTGAGGCTTGAGCCAACCAAAAACCCATGATAGCAGGGTGAAGGCGAACATCCTTCACCCTTTTTGTGAACGCAAATTGTAATTTGAAGGGCTTATGGATATAATCCGTTTGAAAACGTATGAGGTGTTATCATGGATTGGATTGAAACAAGTGTGACCACAACCACCGGCGCATCCGATGCGCTGTCGGAACTATTGATGCGCTACGGCGCAAAAGGTACGCAGATTTTGGACCGTATGGACATCCCCCAAAAGGAGGACTGGACAGGCTTTGGGGAGATGTACGGCGAGGACATGAAAGCCAGGATGCCCGAAGAGGTAACGGTCAAAGCCTGGTTTAAAAGCCCTGAGGACGCGGTGCAGGCGCAATTTGCTGTGCAAAGCCTGAAAAACCTGGCTGGCTTTGACGCGGGCAGCCTGAAGTTTTCACAGACACAGGTAAGGGATGAGGACTGGGCGGAAAACTGGAAGCAATTCTACAAGCCCATGCGGGTGGGTAAGCGCCTGATTATTCGCCCGATGTGGGAGGCGTATGAACAAAAACCGGACGACCTGGTGATTGACATGGACCCGGGCATGGCCTTTGGCACCGGCAACCACGAGACCACCCGCCTGTGCATGGCGATGATTGAACGGCATTATCGGGGCGGGCGCGCGCTGGACATCGGCACCGGCTCCGGCATTCTGGCAATCACGCTTGCCAAACTGGGCGCGAAGGAGGTCACCGCGGTGGACATCGACCCCATTGCTGTGAGCGCGGCGCGGGAAAATGCCGCGCGCAATCAATTGGGTCAAACCATCAACGTAATCCAGGGCGATCTGGCGAAGGATGTCCGCGGGCAGCATGCCTTTGTCTGCGCCAATATCTTAGCCGATGTCATTATCAATTTAAGGGACGCCCTGCCGCCTTTACTCGCTGAGGACGGCTTGTTCCTGGCCTCTGGCATCATCAAAGACCGCGAGCAGGATGTGCTGCGCGCGTATGAAGAAGCAAGCTATGACTTACTTGACAGGCTGGCGGAGGGCGAATGGGTCGCCCTGCTGTTTGGGAACCATCATGCCTGATTTTTTCGCGGAGGAGATCATCAACCAAACCGCTATTCTCTCAAAGGAGGACAGCCACCACGCCCTGCGCGTGTTGCGGCTTGCGCCCGGGCAAACCATCCGCGTGAGCGTCAACACCAAGCGCTATGAGGCGACGCTTGAGGTGAACAACCAATCCGCCATCGCGCGCATCACACGGGAAATACAAAGCAGCGAGGCGAAGACGCGCATCACCCTGTACCAAGGGTGGCCCAAGGGCGATAAAATGGACCAGATTGTGCGCCAGGCAACAGAATTGGGCGTGCACGCCATAATCCCCTGCCTGTTTGCGCGCTGTGTGGCAAGGCCGGAGCAGGCACACAAACGGCTGGAGCGCTTGAACAAAATCGCACGGGAGGCGGCCATGCAATCCGGGCGCACGATAATCCCGGCGGTGGAGGATGTGCTTGATTTTTCCAGCCTGCGCAAACGCCTTGCGCAGCATGAGCAGGCACTGGTCCCCTATGAGCTGGCGCGTGACGCCACCATCAACAGCACTTATCACGGCGCGCGGGATATCGCCCTTGTGATCGGGCCGGAAGGCGGGTTCACAGAGGAAGAAATCCACCGTTTGCCTGCTGATGCTGTCACCTTGGGCCCACGCATCCTGCGCACGGAGACGGCGGGCATCGCGGCCATCGCCATCATTTTAGCGCTGTCTGATGATTTTACATAAGGAAAGAGCAGATTGAAAACAGTTTCGTTTTATACCCTGGGCTGTAAAGTCAACCAGTATGACGCCCAGGCCATGAAGGAAAGCTTTGTGAGGGCTGGTTATACGACCCGTCCCTTTGGGGAGCCTGCGGATGTCAATGTCATCGTCACCTGTGTGGTGACCGCGGTGGGCGAGCAAAAAAGCAGGCAGATGCTGCACCGTGTGTTACGCGAGCAGCCGGGCAGCCAGGTTATCGCGGCGGGCTGCCTGGCGCAAAAGGACGCGGATAAATTGAAGGATTTGGGCGTCCGGCTGATTATCGGCAACCAGCACCGGGAGCATGTGGTGGACCTTTTGCATGAAGCAATCCGTGACAAAGCGCAGATCTGCGCTGTGGAGGATGTGCGCAGCATCCCCTTTGAGGAACTGACCATTAGCCATCAGGATGGCCGCACCCGCGCGGTGATGAAGATTCAGGAAGGCTGTGACCGGTTCTGCGCCTACTGCATTATCCCCCATGTACGCGGCGGCATCCGCTCCAGGACGCCGGATGCCATCCATGCCGAAGCCAAACGGCTGGTGGCTGCCGGCTACCAGGAAATCATCCTGACGGGCATCCATTTAACCAGCTATGGCAAGGATTTGGATGGCCCCCGTTTAATGGACGCCATCCGCGCGGCAGCGGTATCCGGATTGCCCCGGCTGCGGCTGGGTTCCCTGGAACCTGTCATCGCGAACCAGAGCTTTGTGGACCAGCTGGCTGAGATATCCAGTATTTGCCCGCAGTTTCACCTCTCGCTGCAATCCGGGTCTGACACTGTGCTTGGGCGTATGCGCCGGCGCTACACCGCTCAGGATTACCTGGAGGCAGCCAGGCGGCTGCAGCGCGCCTTCCCGGATTGCGCGCTGACAACAGATGTATTGGTCGGCTTCCCCGGCGAAAGCGAAGAAGAGTTCTTGCAGACGCTTTCCTTTTGCGAGGAAGTGGGCTTTGCCAAGATGCATATCTTCCCCTACAGCAAAAGGGCCGGGACAGCTGCCGCCCGCATGCCGGGACAGCTAAGCCGCGCGGTCAAAACCGAGCGCGCCCGTTTAATGGCCCAGTTGGATGATCGCATGTCCATCGCCTACCGTGAACGCATGGTGGGCAGCGTCCAGCCCGTCTTGTTTGAAACCATACTGCCAGACGGCATCACCGAAGGGCAGACGCCCCAAGCCATCTCGGTTTTTGCAAGCGGTGTAAAGCCAGGTGAGATCCGTAACATCCGTCTGATTGGCCTGCATCAATCCGGCATGAAGGGCGAGGTAATTGGGTAAGTTGGTAGTAAAGAGTATTTGCGCAAGGAGGCGTTTTTGATGAATGATTGTCTGTTTTGCAGGATTATCAGCGGGGACATCCCAGCTGAAACCATCTATGAAAACGAGCAGGTGCTGGCCTTTCGGGACATCAGCCCGCAAGCCAAGGCGCATGCCCTGATCATTCCCAAACAGCACCTGGACAGCTTAATTGACCTGGGTAAGGCGGAGGACAGCCTGCTGGCTGGCTTGCTGCGCGCGGCACAGGAGGTGGCGAAGGTGCTGGGGATTGACCAAAGCGGCTACCGCCTGGTATCCAACTGCGGCGCGGATGCCCGTCAAAGCGTTCACCACCTGCACTTCCATGTGCTGGGCGGCGAAACGCTGAGCGACCGCATGGTCTAAATGATTGACGAAAAGCCAGGAGATTTGCCCTGGTTTTCTTTTTGCTTGTGCATCATGCCGCTTAGGGGTATAATATCCCAGGCGGGCAAAATTTGCCCCGCATGGAAAGGACACACGGATTGCAAGACATTACCTGGGCTACCTTAAAGCGCATTGCCGCCAGCCAGGTGGAGGAAATCTACCAGCGCGCGCAGTTGATGGAGCGCATACACGCCATCGGCCCTGTTGGCCGGCGGACTTTGGCTGCCTCCATGCAGCTGTCTGAGCGCGAAGTGCGCGCGGCGGCGGAAGCCTTGAAGGAAGAAGGCCTGATTGTGCTGAACACCACTGGCATGCTGCTGTCTGAGGACGGCTTAAAACTGCTACCGGAGGTGCGCGCCTTGTGCCGCAACATCAGCGGCCTGTTTGACCTTGAAAGCCAGCTGAAAGAAAAACTGAACATCTCCCGCCTGTCCGTTGTCCCCGGCAACGCGGATGAGGACCGGATGGTTTTGCTGGATCTGGGCCGGGCTACTGCGCAGTTTTTGCACCAGGTGGTGACGGACAACATGATCATCGCCGTATCCGGCGGCAGCACCATGAGCGAAGTCGCCCGCGCGATGACACCGATACCCGGTGCGGTGATGGTGGTGCCTGCCCGCGGCGGCTTTGGCCGCATGGCGCAGATGCAGGCGGATGCCGTCGCCAGTGAGCTGGCGCAGCACATCGGCGGAGATTACCGGCTGATGCACCTGCCGGAGGGCATGGACTCGGACACCTTGAGCAAAGCAGCCAAGCTGCCCGGCGTGCGCGCGACGCTGGCCTTGATGCGCAACGCGGATGTCATCCTCTACGGCGTTGGCAGGGCGGATGACATGGCGCAGCGGCGCGGCTTCTCCCTCTCCCTGCGGCGGCAATTGCTGCGCGAAGGCGCGGTAGGTGAGGCGCTGGGCGATTTTTTTGACCTGTCCGGCAAGGTCATCCACCAAAGCCCTTCCCTCTCCTCAGAGCTGGGCACTGGCAAGCAGGGCTCCGTCAGCATCATGGCGGCTGCCGGCCAGCGCAAAGCAGAAGCGGTTTTAGCCGCTGTACGTTGGCATCCCCCCTGGGCCCTTGTTGTTGATGAAGGCCTTGGGCTTGCGATATTGGACCTGATTGACACTGTAACCCCAAATTGAATTGTTTGAAGGAGGAACCCCCATGAAAAAAACCGTCCGCGATGTTGACCTGAAAGGTAAAAAAGTCCTGGTCCGCGTTGATTTTAACGTGCCCATGGATGAGAACAAGAACATCACCGATGAAAACCGGATCGTCGGCGCGCTACCCACCATCCGTCATTTGGTGGAGCATGGCGCGAAAGTGATCCTGTGCAGCCACCTGGGCCGCCCCAAGGGCGAAGTGAACCCGAAGTATTCCTTGGCCCCGGTCGCCAAAAGGTTGGGTGAATTGCTGGGTCAGGACGTCAAAATGGCGAAGGACGTCATTGGCGAGGACGCGGACGCCATCGTCGCCTCCTTAAAGGAAGGCGAGGTCGCGCTGCTGGAGAACCTGCGCTTCCACAAGGAAGAGGAAAAGAACGTGGAGGAGTTTGCGAAGAAGCTGGCTTCCTACGCTGACCTGTATGTGAATGACGCCTTTGGCACCGCGCACCGCGCGCATGCCAGCACCGAGGGCGTAGCCCACTTCCTGCCCGCTGTCTCCGGCTTTTTAATTGAAAAGGAGCTGCAGTTCATGGGCAAGGCGCTGGACAACCCGGACCGCCCCTTTGTTGCCATCCTGGGCGGCGCCAAGGTCTCGGACAAACTGGGCGTCATCAACAACCTGCTTGAGAAGGTGGACACCTTGATCATCGGCGGCGGCATGGCCTATACCTTTACCGTGGCCGGCGGCGGCGAGGTGGGAAACAGCCTGCTTGAGAAGGACAAGGTGGACTATGCCCGAGAGATGATGGCAAAGGCCAAGGAAAAAGGCGTCAAGCTGCTGCTGCCCATTGACACCGTGATTGCCGACAAATTTGACAATGACGCGATCACCAAGGTGGTCCCCACCGGCGAGATTCCGGAGGGCTGGCAGGGCCTGGACATCGGGCCTGAAACCATCAAGCTGTTCACCGATGCCATCAAAAGCGCCAAGACGGTGGTCTGGAATGGCCCCATGGGCGTGTTTGAGATGCCCGCCTTCGCCGAAGGCACCCAGGCGCTTGCCAAGGCGTTGGCGGAAAGCGATGCCACCACCATCGTGGGCGGCGGTGACTCCGCGGCGGCTGTGACCCAAATGGGCTTTGCCGACAAGATCAGCCATATTTCCACCGGCGGCGGTGCCTCCCTGGAGTTCCTGGAGGGCCTGGTGCTGCCCGGTGTTGCGGCGCTCAACGACAAATAATACATGCTTACAGCCCGCCTGGCCGAAAGCGGCATGGGCGGGCCATTTTCAAAGAATACGAGGAGGAACACACATGCGTACACCTGTTATTGCCGGCAACTGGAAGATGAACAAAGGCCCCGCTGAGGCGGTTGAATTAATCAATGAACTCAAGCCCCTGGTGAAGGACGCGAAGGCCACCGTGGTGGTCTGTGTACCGGCCATTGATATCCCCGCCGCCAAAAAGGCGCTGAAGGGCAGCAAAATTAAGCTGGGCGCGCAAAACGTGCACTTTATGGAATCAGGCGCCTACACGGGCGAGCTGTCCGCCAGCATGCTCAAGGAAGCGGGCGTGGAATATGTCATCATCGGCCACAGCGAGCGCCGGCAGTATTTTGCCGAGACAGATGAAACCGTCAACCTGCGCGTGAAAGCGGCGGTCGCTGGCGGCTTAATCCCCATCATTTGCGTGGGCGAGAAAAAAGAGCAGCGCGAGGCGGGCTATACCGACGCGTTGGTCGCCTACCAGACCTTGATCGCGCTGACTGGCTTAAGCGATGACGAGATCAAAAAAGTAATCATCGCCTATGAACCGGTTTGGGCCATCGGCACCGGCCTCACCGCTACGGATGAGCAAGCCAATGAGACCATCGGCGTCATCCGCGAAGCCATCCGCGCCAAATACGGCAAACGTGTCAGCGACAAGGTGCGCATCCAGTACGGCGGCAGCATGAACCCCAAGAACGTGAAAGGCCTGATGGCCCAGCCGCAGATTGACGGCGGGCTCATCGGCGGCGCGTCCCTGAAGGCTGAAGATTTTGCCAAGGTCGTGCATTTTGAATAATCAATTCGCCAGGTTGCTGGCATCAAGGAGAAAATGTGGCTAAGAAACTGACTGCTTTAATCATCATGGATGGCTTTGGCATCAATGAAAACCCCGTGGGCAACGCCATTCTGGAAGCTGGCACGCCTCATGTGGACCGTCTGATGGCAGCCTTCCCCCACACCCTGCTGTCCGCGTCCGGGCCGGATGTTGGCCTGCCTCCCGGGCAGATGGGCAACTCCGAGGTGGGTCACCTCAACATCGGCGCAGGGCGCGTCGTCCGCCAGGAGCTGATGGAGATCACCCATCAGATTCAAACCGGTGAGCTGTTTCAAAAGGATCCCCTGATTTGGGCCATGGACAGCGCGAAAGCGGACAACAAAGCCCTGCACTTCATGGGCCTGTTATCAGACGGCGGTGTGCATAGCCATCTGGACCACCTGTTTGCCCTGCTGGATATGGCCAAGGCCCGCGGGCTGACCCGCTTTTATGTGCATGCGATGCTGGACGGCCGCGATGTGCCGCCTACCAGCGGCGCCGGCTTTGTGCAGCAGCTGCAGGATAAGCTGGATGACTTGGGCGTGGGCAAAATTGCCAGCATCCAGGGCCGCTATTGGGGCATGGACCGTGACAACATCTGGGAGCGCGTCCAGCTGGGCTATGACGCCATGGTACTGGGCGACGGCATCAAGGCCACGCAGCCTGCGCAGGCGGTGCTGGATAGCTATGCCGCCGGCATAACGGATGAGTTTGTCAAACCCATCGTGATGACCAGGGATGACGGTACACCGATCGCCCTGGTGCAGGAGGGTGACAGCATGGTCTGCTTCAACTTCCGCCCCGACCGTATGCGCCAGATTACCCGCGCCTTCATCATGGAGGACTTCAAGGGCTTTGAGCGCGCGACAGGCTTCCTCAACCTGCGCTATGTCACCATGACCCAGTATGACGAAACCTTCACCGGGCTTAAGATTGTCAACCCGCCCAGCACCATTACAAACACGTTTGGGGATTACCTGGCGGATTTGGGGCTGACCCAGGTGCGCATCGCGGAGACACAGAAATACCCGCACGTCACCTTTTTCTTCAACGGCGGCGTTGAGAAATCCAGCGCCGGGGAGGACCGTTTCCTGATTCCTTCCAGCAAGGTGGCCACCTTCGACTTAAAGCCGGAAATGTCGGCGCCCGAGGTGACTGAAAAAGCGCTGGAGCTGATTAACTCCCAGCAGTATGACGTGATGATCCTGAACTTCGCCAACTGCGACATGGTGGGCCATACCGGCGTCATCCCGGCGGCTGTGGAAGCCGTGCGCGAGGTGGACAAGGACGTGGGCCTGCTTGTAGACCGCATTCTGGAGTTGGGCGGCGAGGTCTTTGTGACCGCTGATCACGGCAATGCCGACCAGATGATTGACTATGAAACCGGCATGCCCTTTACGGCGCACACCACCAACCCTGTCCCCTTTATCGCCTGCGGGGAAACCTTCAAGGGCAAAATGCTGCGCACCGGCGGCCGCCTGGCTGACATTGCGCCCACCATGCTCAAGGCCATGGGCATTCCCATCCCCAAGGACATGACCGGGGAACCGCTTTACTAAGGTAGAAAGAAACAAAAAGCTGCGGAGCAAACGCTTCGCAGCTTTTTTGGTTATGCGGTGAATCAGTCCAGCTTGGTTTGCTGCACATACCAGACTTCGCCGTCCGTCTGCAGGCTGACCGTGCCCATGGAGATGAAGTAGTGCGGCATGCCGGCGCTCACCAGCTGCTTGGCCAGGGTGGCACCGCCGTCCATGTTGCTGGTGATGACAAAGAGCTCTGGGCTGGTGGCGTCCAGAAATTCCTGGCGCAGGCGGTTGATGCCGTGGTGGGGGGACTTAATGATGTCCACATCCATGTAGTCGGCATAATCCTCCTGCACCTCCCCCAGGCTGGCGCCGGTGACGTCCGCGGGCAGCAGGATGCTGGCGTTCTTGTAGCGCACATGCAGCATCATGCTGCGGGCGTTCACCCCGGTCTGGTGTTCACGGGTGTTTTGGAGGAAGGTGAGCTCCGCCCCGCCCAGCATCATGGTTTCCCCCGGCACCACCGTGCGCAGCGGGATGCCTTTTGCGTCCAAAGCGTTATAGAGCTTGGTCAGCTCCGGCAGGCGGGCCTCCCTGGTGTACTTGGACAGGTATTCTCTGGCGGTGTAGCCCAGCTCCACCAGGCGGGTGGAGGCCTCGATGTGGTCATCGTGGGAATGGGTGTTGAAGAAGTAGGTGAAGCCGGTGATGCCCTGGGACTTGAAGAACAATTCCAGCATCGCGGCCTTGCCGCGGGTGCCGCCGTCAATCATCATGGACTCACCGCCCATGCGTAGCAGGATGGCGTCCCCCACCTTGACGTTGATGATGTCCACCTGGAGAATGCCGTCTTCTGCGGCAAAAGGCGCTTGTTCCAGCGTCTGCGCCGGGGCGAAGGGCGCCTTGGAAGCAGAGGGCGCGTGGAAGACCTTGGCAACCTGGGTTTCCATGAGGCCCAGGGCCGGGGACAGCAGCAGGAGCAGGGCCAGAAACAGGGGCAGTCTTTTCTTCATTGAGTTCCTTTTTGTCTTGATGCCTTCCCGCATCCCGGCTTAGAGGGAGTTGATGAGGCGGTAGATGTCCTTCTTGAACTTGGGTTTGGTGGGCAGCGCTTTTTCAATGGGCATGTGGAAGACACGGCCATGGCGCATGCCGATGACCTCGTTGCCGATGCCCTGCTTGAGCAGCTCGACCGCCATGTGCGCGGATTCAAAGGCGAAGGCCGCGTCCTGGGCGGTGGGCTCATGCCCGCGCTGGGTGTAGCCGATTTGGTTGTAGCGCACCTCGGTGCCGGTCTTGTAGCGCAGCACATGGGCCAGGCGGCGCACGTTCATGGGCTCGCCCTCAAAGACCTGGGTGTAGTCCTTCAAAAAGGCGTTGAAGTCGTAGGGCTTCATGGTCTTGTAGGCGCCTTCGGCCACGACGATGGTGGCGCGGGTGTTGCCGCGGCGCACCAGGGAATTGAGGCGGTCGACAAAGAACATGAGGTCCCAGTTTTTGACCTCCGGCACAATCACGATTTCAGCGCCGGTGGACATGGCGGTGGACATGGCGATGTCCCCGCAGTTGCGGCCCATCACTTCCACCACCGCCGGGCGGTCGTGGGAGCGGGAGGTGGCGCGGATGGCGCGCACGGCGTCCACGCAGACGTTGACCGCGGTGTCAAAACCCAGGGAGGTCTCCGAATACTCCAGATCGTTGTCGATGGTGCCGGGGATGCCGATGCAGGGCATGCCCAGCTTGCTCAAGGCCAGCGCGCCCTGGTAGGAACCGTCCCCGCCGATGACCACAAGGCCCGCGACGTTCAGGTCGCGCAGGAACTTGACCGCTTTTTGCTGGTATTCCAGGTGGTAAAACTCTTCACAGCGTGCCGTGCGAAGGTAGGTGCCGGGCAGGTCCGCGATGTCCAGCATGGTGTCCAGGGTCAGCTGTTGGTAGCTGTCCTCCGGGCTGAACTTGCCAATCAGGCCGTTGTAACCACGCTTGATGCCAATCAGGGGCATGCCGGCCAGGGCGGAAAAACGCGCCACCTCGGTGACGGCGGCGTTCATGCCGGGGCTGTCCCCGCCGCTGGTGAGCACTGCGATTTTTTTCATGGTTTTACCCCCAGGTTGTGTGTTCTTGGAAGAAAAAAGGCAGGACGGCTCGCCATCCTGCCCTGTGTGTGCCTTATTTGTTGAGGATCTTCTGTGCCAGCGGCGCGCGCAGGGAGGCGTAATGGGTTTCAGCCCCCAGCAGCGGACGCAGGTAGTGGATGAAGGCGTCGGAGACGTTGTTGCCGGCCTTGTTGATGAAGCTGTCGGGCATCAAGCGGGTCTTGGCGGCGATTTCCTTCAGGTTGGTCAGGCGGTAGTCCACAGAGTAATCCCCGGTGCGGTGGATGGTGATGGAGCCGTCCACATTGTGCCAGATGGCAAACTGCGCGGCCTTCTCACCCACTTCGCGGGCTTCCTGCTGGTCGACCTCGGACACGCAGCCTAAGAAGGAGCGCTGCAGGTAGCCCAGGGTGTCAGAGCGCACACGCTTGAGGCCAAGCTTTTCCTTAATCTGGTTGGCCAGCTGCTCGCCCAGGGCGCCGGTGCCGGACAGCTGCATGTTGCCGTGGGCGTCACGCTCGGTCTCCATGAGTTTGGCCAGGATGGGGGTGCCGCTGGCGTCCTGGATGCCTTCTGACACCGCCACCAGGCAGCGGCCATGCTTGTCGTACATGGCTTTGACATCGCTTAAGAAGTTGTCAATCTCAAAGGCGCGCTCGGGCACATAGACCAGGTGCGGGCCGTCATCGATGTTCTTGCGGGCCGCGGCGGCGGCAGCGGTGAGAAAGCCGGCATGACGGCCCATCACAACGCCGATGTGGACGCCGGGCAGGGCGCGGTTGTCCAGGTTGAGCCCGGCAAAGGCCTGGGACACAAACTTGGCCGCGGAGGGGAAACCCGGGGTGTGGTCGTTGACCATGAGGTCGTTGTCGATGGTCTTGGGGATGTGGATGGCGCGGAACTCGTACTTGCTGCGCTCTGCTTCTTCGTTGACGATGCGGACCGTATCGGAGGAGTCGTTGCCGCCGATGTAGAAGAAATAGCGCACATCATGCGCGCGGAAGACCTTGAAAATCTCCTCGCAGTATTTCTGATCGGGCTTGTCCCGGGTGGAGGACAAGGCGGAGGAAGGCGTCACCGCGACGCGTTCCAGGTTGTGGGTGGTCTCCTGGGTCAAGTCCATGAAGCGCTCATCAATAATGCCGCGCACGCCGCCCACCGCGCCGTACACCTTGGTAATCTGGGGGAACTTGCGGCTTTCCAGCACCGCGCCAACCAAGGACTGGTTGATGACCGCGGTGGGCCCGCCACCCTGTGCGACAACTACTTTACCTTTTAATTCCATGAGGTTTCCTTCCTTAAATAAACATGATAATGCCCGGTGCGCGAAAAACACCGGGCATGAATAAGCTTAGCCTTTGCCGTTGCAGCCTAAGACGTTTACGATCTTGTGGCGGACCATGCCCTTGAGCGCGGCGCGCGCATCTGACAGATACTGACGCGGGTCAAAGTGATCCGGATGCTCCGCGAAATGCTTGCGGATGACGCCGGTGAAGGCGAGTCGCAGGTCGGAGTCAATGTTGATTTTGCAGACGGCCATGGAGGCAGCCTTGCGCAGCATCTCCTCGGGCACGCCCTGCGCGCCATCCAGTTTGCCGCCGAATTGGTTGATCATCTCAACATATTCGGGGATGACGCTGGACGCGCCGTGCAGCACGATGGGGAAACCGGGCAGACGGCGGCTGATCTCTTCCAGGATGTCAAAGCGCAGCTTGGGCTCGCCCTTGAACTTGAACGCGCCGTGGCTGGTGCCAATGGCAATGGCCAGGCTGTCCACGCCGGTCTTGGAGACGAACTCTTCCACCTCTTCGGGTTTGGTGTAGCTGGAGTCTTCCTCGGAGACTTTGATGTCATCCTCCACCCCGGCCAGGCGGCCCAGTTCGCCTTCCACAGTGACGTCATACTTGTGGGCGTACTCCACCACGCGGCGGGTGAGCTCGATGTTTTCCTGCATGGGCAGATGGGATCCGTCAATCATGACAGAGGTGAAGCCGCCGTCGATGCAGGCCTTGCAGGTTTCAAAATCCGGGCCGTGGTCCAGGTGCACCACGATGTCCAGATCGCTGGTTTCAACTGCCGCTTCGATGAGCTTCATCAAATAGGTATGGTTCGCGTACTTGCGGGCGCCCGCGGACACCTGCAGAATTAAGGGGGCTTTTTCCTCAGCCGCGCCTTCCACGATGCCCTGGATGATTTCCATGTTGTTCACGTTAAACGCGCCTACCGCGTAACCGCCTTCATATGCCTTTTTGAACATTTCCCTTGAATTGACGAGTGCCATACTTCCTCCTAACTGCCAAAAAATTGGGCAGGACTTTTTCATTAGTATACCGTGTGACACATACAGTGTCAAACCGATAAATTGACACAAATCCCCATTCCGTCTATACTTCTGACAACTTGAGTCGGAATTGACTGAAAGGCGAGGTTTTGCCATGTTTGGAAAACGTGGAGACGGATATCTTGTCAAACAGATTGACCCGGTTGTCGGGTTGATGCCCTATTTGATGCCCATGCGCTGCGACGCGCAGGTGATGCTGACCTACAAAATTGACTACGAAAAACTGGCGCGTTTCATGGCCGAAAAAGGCCGGGACGGCTACCGTATTACTTTTATGGAGCTGTTTATCGCGGCCTATGTGCGCACCATTTCGCAGCTGCCGCACTTAAACCGTTTTGTGATCAACAAGCGTTACTACACGCGCAAGGACATTGTGTGCTCCTTTGCGGTGCTGCAGGACACCCCCGATGGCTCGGTGAAGGAAAACGTGGCCAAATGCAAGTTTGACCCGCACGACACCATCTTTGACGTGGCTGCGCGCATCAAGGAGGCCATCCAGGAAACGCGCAAGGCGGACGCGGACAACAGCACCATGAAGGTGGCCAACCTGCTCAAGCGCCCGCTGGTCGCGAACTTTATTGTATCCATGGCGCGCATCCTGGACCGCTATGGCCTTTTGCCCCAGTACATCCTGGACGCCAGCCCCTTCCATACCGGGCTGTTCTTCAGCAATAACGCGTCTATCGGCCTGCCGCCTGTGTTCCACCACATTTATAACTTTGGCTCTACATCGCTGTTTGTGGTCATTGGCAACATCGAGCGCACGGTGCAGATTGACAGCAATGGCCAGCCAGTGCGCAAGCGCATCCTGCCCGCTGGTGTCACCGCAGATGAGCGCATCTGCGCCGGGATGGAGTATAGCAAGTTCCTGCGCATGTACCAGCACCTGCTCAATAACCCCCAGGAGCTGGAAGTGCCGCCTGAGGATGTTTATTTTGATGAAGGGCATGTGATCAGCCTGCCGCCGGTGAAAAAGCCCAAGAACCGCTTCCGCAGCCGCATGGGCCGGCTGCGGCCCCGGCGAAAGAACGCGTCTTAAAGCAATCGCTTAAAAACACAATACACAGCATCGTGATAGAGCCCATATCCGCCGTCAAGGATGTGGGCTCCTGTTTGCTTCTGCTCACATTGAAGTACACAACAAGCCTGACACTTTGTCCAGCGTTTTTCCGCCCGTTTTATATGCTTTCTTTCGGATCGTTTTAAGCCCCGACGCGCTGTCGGGGCTTAAGACGTTTATATTTTACTCATGCCTCAATGGCGGGCTGGGTTTCCGGCAGTTTTGCCGGGCTGCCCAGGATTTCCATAAACTGCTCGCCTGTCAGCGTTTCCTGCTCATACAGCACCTGGGCGATCTCGTGCAGCTTGCGCTCGTTGTCTTTCAAGGCCTGGTAGGCTTTGTCGTACTGTTCCCGCACAATCTGCACCGTTAAGGAATCAATCTTGCCCTGGGTTTCGCTGGAGCAGTTGGTGGTGAAGCCCCCGCCCAGGTACTGGCTTTGCTGTTGGTCAAAGGCTACCATGCCAAACTCGTCCACCATGCCGTAGCGGGTGACCATGGCACGCGCCAGTTTGGTGGCCTGCTCGATGTCATTGGCAGCGCCGGTGGTGATGGAGTTAAACACCAATTCCTCAGCTGCCCGGCCGCCTGTGATGCTGGAGATTCGGTTTTCGATGTCTTCCTTGCTCATCAAATAGCGCTCTTCCTCCTCCACCTGCATGGTGAAGCCCAGGGCACCGGAGGTGCGCGGGATGATGGTGATCTTATGCACAGGCGCGGAGCCGGCCTGCAGCGCCGCGACCATGGCGTGGCCCACCTCGTGGTAGGCAACGATCTTCTTTTCCCTGTCGCTCATCACCCGGTCCTTCTTCTGGTGGCCGGCGACGATGACATCGATGCTCTCCTCCAGATCCTCCTGGGTGACCGTTTTGCGATGATGGCGCACGGCGCGCAGGGCGGCTTCGTTGATGAGGTTGGCCAAATCCGCGCCGGAAGCACCCGCAGCCGCGCGGGCCGCGCGCTCCAGATCCACATCAGGTGCCAGCCGCACCTTTTTGGCATGCACCTTCAAGATGGCGACACGGCCGGGCAGATCGGGCAGTTCCACCGGGATGCGGCGGTCAAAGCGGCCGGGGCGTGTGAGGGCCGGGTCCAGAATCTCCGGCCTGTTGGTCGCGGCCAGGATCATGACACCCTTGCTGGCGTCAAAGCCGTCCATTTCGCTGAGCAATTGGTTTAAGGTCTGCTCACGCTCGTCGTTGCCGCCAAAGCCGGCGCCGGATTCGCGCCGCTTGCCGATGGTGTCAATCTCATCAATAAAGACGATGCAGGGCGCCTTCTCGTTTGCCTGCTTAAACAAATCGCGCACCTTAGCAGCGCCCATGCCCACAAACATCTCCACAAACTCACTGCCGGAGATGGAGAAGAAGGGCACCTTGGCCTCCCCCGCCACGGCCTTGGCCAGCAGAGTTTTTCCTGTGCCCGGAGGGCCCACCAGCAGCACGCCCTTGGGCATGATGGCGCCGACCTCGGTATATTTCTTGGGGTTGTGGAGGAAATCCACCACCTCACCCAAGGCTTCCTTGGCTTCCTCCTGCCCGGCGACATCGTCAAATGATGTCCCTGTTTCTGACTCGATATAGATCTTCGCGTTGCTCTTGCCCAGCTGCATGGCGTTCATGCTGCCCATCTTGGACAGGCGGTTGCCCAACAGACGCCCCAGGAGCATGAAAATGCCGATGGGCACAATCCAGGACAGCAGGAAGGTCATGATGGGTGAAGCCGGCTCCACGATAGGTGAATAGAACTTGATGCCGGCCGCATGCATTTTTTCAAGCAGCGCCGGGTCATCCATCAGCCCGGTTTTGTACAGCTTGGGCTGTTCCGCCTTGTCGGCGAACAGGATCTGCACATCATCCCGGCTGACCTCTGACACCTCGCCCTTTTCAAGCATGTTCAAAAACTCGTTGTAGGGCACTTCGGTCACCCGCGGCTGCATAATGCGCGGGAAGACAAAGGCGTTGAGCAGCATGATGGCGACCATCACGATGACATAGTAGTAGATGAATGATTTTCTTGGCGGCTTGATTTCTCTCATGTGACTGCCTCCGTTTTACTGTTGTGGGCTTATAACTCAACCATCGACTGGCGATAGTTGAGGTAGCGCATGGTGATGCCGGCAACCTTGCCATCCACAATGTCATAAGTCAGGATGGTGGTAGACGCATCAGGGCTGCCGACATAGACATATTGCAGGGTGCCTGTGTTGGGATCGTCTGAGGCGATCTTATAATTAGCATACCCTTCCTTCATGTCATAATAAATGCCGCGGTCGCCCCGGTCATTGGGCGGCTGGCCTTTGTCGGTAAATTTGTCGGTCACTTCCTTCATGGTCATGCCAATTGACGTTTTGCGCGGGCCCTTCATGCTGGCCAGGTTGGTGGACACATGGTAGACCACCACACCATCCTCAGACTGCGTAAAGCGTGCCTCCCCCCAGGGGTAGATGGCCTGGGTTGCAGGGCCGGGCACGGCCTCGTTCTCGATTGGTTTTTCGCTTTGCGGCTCCCCATACTGGGCGATGAACGCGTCCCTGGTGGTCTTCATCAGCGCCATACCGGCGAACTCGTCCTCCTTGGGACGGCGCCCGAAGAAGAGCTTAAAGGGTTGATTGACCTTGTACTCCAGGATCATCTCGCTGGAGATCTTGCCATAACGGTTGACCGCGATGGCGCGCAGCAGGCTTTTGCCGGGCGGGATTAAGATAGGGTCCCCCACATAGCGCGGGGAGTCCAGATCCGGCTTGGTGCCGTCCAGCGTGTAATACAGCGTGACGTCCTTGTCCTCCTCATCCACAATGCGCAGGGAGACCTTGAATTGCCGTTCATAGGTTTTGGGCTGCATATTGGCCTTGGGCGCCATGGGGGTGGGAAGGGTGATGGTATAGCGCACGGACATTTCATCGCTGACCAGTTCACTCGACACGCAGACCGCGCGGAAGTGGTAGGTGCCCTCCGTGATGCGGATGGGGCCGGTGTACTTGGTGCCGGTCTCCGGCAGCAGGCCCTCGCCAGTAGTGTAATAAATATCATAATCCTGGCTGGAAATGAAGGAGATATCCTTGCTGTACATGTGTTTGCCTGCGGCTAAGGAAGCCTTGGGCGGCTGGGGCACCAGCTGGGAACGCTGGTTGAAAAAGCCCTCATCCCCTGTCTTTTCGTGCGCCAGCTTCATCAGGTTGACCGCAGGGAAAATACGCTCCTGATCCAGCATGATGTTGATGGCCAGGCGATATGCCTCCGGCTTTTCCGGCGCCAGCTGGGTATAAATGCGCTCATAGACCGCCTCTGCGTCCATCATCTGGTTGGCGGCTTCATATGCCTCCGCCGTCAGCAGCAGCTTCTCGTCCAGGTCCTTGCGCTCGGGCTCCAGCATTTCCGCTTTTTTGTAGGTCTCAATCGCCCGGGCGATATAGCCCTGGTCCAACAGCTCCGTGCCCAGTGCCCAGTAAGCGTCGGAGCTGGCTTTCCTGCCCATGCGCGCCAGCACCAATTGGCCGGGGGGCGACACCTGCAGCCAGATGAGCCCGCCAATGCCCACAGCCATCACGAGCGCCATGATGATGACTGCTACCTTGAGCCAGTTGATCATCCCGCCCTGGTAGGTGGTGTTTTTGGCCTTGCGGCGGCGCCGCTTTAAGCGCGTCCGGCGCGTTTTTTTCAGCACGCGTTTGTTGCCGGGCGTCTGCTTGTACAAGTGGACCCGGGTATCCGTCAATTCCGGGGATGCCGCATCATAGGTGACTGCAGGCTCCGGCTCCGCGCCCATGTATTGCCCGCAATATGGACACATGCGGGAGGCGGCGTTTGATTCCTGGTTACAAGATTTGCAAATCATGGTTCATTCAGACCCAATAAGGCGTCATACTCCGGATCGTGGTCAAAAGTGCGTTCCGGCGCTTCGCCGCCCAAGGCTTCAATCGCCGCGCGCAGCTCGATATAATCCAGATACTTGAGGCCTTCCTCGTTCGCACGCTCCATCAATACAGGCAGCGCCCGCTCATCCCCCAGCCGGCCCAGGTAGGCAGCCAGGATGGCCTGCCGCTCCGGCAAGGCGTCAAACAGGCGGATAAGGCCAGTGTAAACCTGCGGATGACCTGGATAGCGGCTCAGGACGGACAGCAGCGCCTCGCGCCCGATGTCATTGGCTTCGTTCAATGCCTCCAGCATGGCGGGGACGGCTTGCTCGCCCATCTCCTCCAGGCTTTCCAGCGCAAAATCGGCCAGGTCGTCGTGGTCCTCCCGCGCCATCTGCCAATCAATATAGGCCTGCATGGGCTTGGTGCTGCCGATGTCCTGCAGCAATCGCACGCAGATCATCCGGGCTTCCATGTCTGTTTGCGTATCAAACAGCAGGTTCATCAGGGGCTGCTCCGATTCTGTGTCCAGTTCCACAAGGCGCATGAGCAGCAAATCCGGCAGCGGCACATCCGCGCCCAAATAGCCCAGCATCATCGCAATCAGCTGGCTGGGGCTGCTGATGGCCTCAAAGTAAGCGACTGGGGTTTGCATATTCAGCCAGGGCATCGGGCTGCTTGAGAACAGCTCGTACAGCTGGGGCATCATCTGCTCCACCTGCGCGATGTCAAGCAGCTCATCCTGGTGTTCCTCCAGCCAGGCGTGCATGAAATCCATAAAATGCTGATCAAAATCGATATAGGTCAAGGCTGGTTCTCCTTCAAAATGGCACTGATGTCATCCGGCGTAAAGCTGCGCTCCGTCCTGCAAAAATGGCAGGTCAGCTGGGCGGGTTCGCCGGTTTGCAGCATGTCTTTTAAGTCTTCTTCGCCCAGGGCAGCCAGCGCTCTGCGCATTTTATCCCGGCTGCAGTCGCATTGCAGCACAATCTTTTCCTCACCCAAAAACGTGGGCTCAAAATCCGCAAACCAGGCAGTCGCCAGCTGCATCAGGCTGCGGTCATAAATTTCCCGGCTGATGTTGGCATAAAAGGGGATGCGCAGTTCCAATTCCGCAATGGTTTTGTTCGAGCACCCGGGCATGGCTTGAATCAAGATGCCCCCAGCGGACAGCACAACGCCGTCCTGGTTTAAGCAGCCCAGGGCGACCAAGGAGGGCACCTGCTCAGACACGGTAAAATAGTGGGCAAAATCCTCCCCCAACTCGCCGGACACCAGGCGGCAGATGGAGGAAAACGGCTCGCCGCCCTTGAAATCCTTGACGACCACAATCTGCCCTTCCCGGCCGATGAAGCCCGCCACATCAAAGCGGTCATCCTGCAGTTTAGGCAGTTCGGCCTGCGGGTTTTCCACCGCGATTTTTAGGCGGTTGTTCTGCACGCCGCAGGTAATCCGCCCGCCTGCGCCGTCCCCTGAGATGCTGACGGTCAAACGGCCTTCTTCCTCCTTGATGAGGCCGCCCATCATCGCGCACACGGGCAAAACGCGCCCGATGGCCGCGGTGGCGGTATCGCTTGCCTGATGGATGTTGGCCGCTTCCTGGGTCATGCGGGTGGCGCGGACCATCATGACGCGCACCTCGCCGTCGTTTAACATCAGCCGCAGCAGGCTGTCCTTGTCCTGATGAATCAGTTGGTTTGTCATGGTTGTTGCTTCATTCCTTTATGGCTGTAAAATGCAGGCGCTGCGCGTTTTTGGCGGGCTTGTTCAAGGTGAAATTGCCAAAGCACTGGATGGATCCAAAGCCTGTTTCTGAGAGCACTGTTTGTACATCGTCCTTAGTATAGGCGCGCTGGGTCTGCTCCTCCTCAATGCGTTGGTAGCACCCGTTTTTGTCCTTCACAAAAATGGAGAGGGACAGATGCAGCAGGCTGGTTTTGCTGTCAAAGGCGTTCTCCCAGATGTAGCAGATGTCCTCCTCCCGCAGGATCTGGGGCGCGTTGCCCAGCACGCGGCTGAGCTTGTCATAGCTTGATACATCAAAGGCTAAAACGCCGCCCGGTTTCAGCGCGGCATGGGCACTGGCAAAAAAAGCTTTGAGGGAGTGGTCATCCCGCAGGTAGTTGACCCCGTCACAGCCGCACACAAGGGCATCCGCCAGACGGTGTGTCTGCATGGCGCGCATGTCCTGTTTTAAAAAGGTGAGGGACAGGCCGTGGGATTTGGCCTTGGCAGCCGCGATCGTGAGCATCTCCTCTGACATGTCGCTGGGCAGTACGCGAAAATCCCGCGCCAAGCGGATGGTCAGGTTGCCGGTGCCGCAGGCAGCCTCCAGCACCAGCGCGCCATCTTTCACGCCGTTTTGTGACAGCAGCTGCCTGTAGTGCGCCGCCCAGGCGTCATAGTCCACATCCGCCATCAGCCGGTCATACACGGCGGCGAAATCCGCGTACATCTCAGACGTCGCTTTCATCCTCAAGCGCGTCCTCGTCCTCATATTCATCCTCTGAGGACAAGCCGCGGTTGACCTCCACCCCCGCAATGCGCGGGTTGATGTAGCGGTCAAAGGTGGCGTTGGTGAAGGACGCGTGCACAAAGCGCGCCAATGCGTTGCCCAGCATGACATAATAGCCCGCCAGCGCCATCACCGCGTACATCATATAGGGTGTGTAAAAGGCGACTAAGACGGCAATTGCGGTGGGCACCAGCATCACCAGGCGCACGCCTATGGTTTGCGGCAGGCGGCCGATGGATAGCAGCAGGGAGTTGCGGATCAAGGTCATCAGGCTCATCTTATAGGTGACCATCATGGGATAGATAAAAACCAGGGACATCATCCAGATGACGCCCAGCGCCATGGTGAGCACCTGGGGTACCACGAAGAACATGCCGTTGGTTTGCGCCATGCCGCCGTAAAACTGCCAGCACACCAGCATGATGAGGGGAACCAGGCCTGTGATGGCAGAAATGGCCAGCGCCTGCTTCCAGTTTTCTTTGACAGCGTCTTTAAAATCCGACCAGATGAAGGCGTGCTCATCCCGCGCCCAGTTGCGGGTGATGTAGGCCATGCCAGCCTGTACCGGGCCCGTAATGGCAATGGCCGGGATGGCCAATACCAGGGTGGAGAAGAGGATGTTGTAAATCTGTTGCGGGCTGTCTGCCACCAGCTTCGCGGCCAACTCCGCCTGCTCTTTATCTGCCAGGGCTTCGGTTATGCCCGCCAGGTGGGAAAACAGCGAGTTGACCAGCAGGATCATCACGTACATCAGCGGGATGAAGGCGATGGCTGTCATCAGATTCAAACGGAACAAGCCGGAAAACCGGATGCGCAGCATCTCCCAAAACAGCTGCCAGCGGTTGCGCGGCAGGTCATCCCGCTTGTAATCGCCTTTGCCGCTCTTCCCGTAGTAGTAATTGTTCATCAGTTTTCCAAACACGCTACCGCCTCCAACAATCTGGTTTTCTGAATTATACCATAGAACACGGCCAGCGCACGCGAAGTTCAAAAACTTGTAACATATCTGGCGCCATAATCCTGTACAAAAAAAGTACAAGTGTGGTATCCTATCCTCTGTGAGAGACCGTATTGCTTAATAAAAAACTGCGCAGGAGTGTGTCATGAAGGATTATGCCCGCATCTTACAGGAGGAGCTGGTACCCGCCATGGGCTGTACCGAGCCCATCGCCATCGCCCTGTGCGCCGCCAAAGCGCGCGCGATTTTAGGGCAGGAGCCGGAGCGGATGGAGGTGTATTGCAGCGGCAATATCATCAAAAACGCGCGCAGCGTGACCGTGCCGGGCACAAAAGGCATGTGCGGCATTGAAGCCGCCGCCGCTGCCGGCTGCTTTGGCGGGGACGCGGAGCTGCTGCTGGAGGTCCTGTCCCCCTTGACAGATGAATCCCTGCAAAAGGCCAAACAGTTTGTGGCGGATTGCCGGGTGAAGGTTCTTCACGCCAAGGATGTGGACAGCCTGTACATTAAAACGCGCCTGTTTGCGGGCAACCAGGTCGCGGAAGCTGCGATAGCGCAGGAGCACACCCATTTTGTTGAGTTGGCGCTCAATGGCGAGCACTTGTTGCAGGCAGCCCACGAAGCGGTTGACGCGACGGAAGAAATAGATGAAGACATTGACGTGGCGGAGATCATCCGCTTTGCCGAGGGCCTAAATTGTGATACCCAAGCTGCCATCTGTGACTTGATTGACCGGCAGATCAAATTGAACCTGGCCATCGCCCAGGAAGGGCTGGATCACAGCTACGGCGCCATGGTGGGCAGGACCATCCTGGACTGCGCGCCGGACGCGCTGCGCGAGCGCATCCGCGCCTACGCCGCTGCTGGCTCTGATGCGCGGATGGCGGGCTGTGCCATGCCGGTGGTCATCAACTCCGGCTCCGGCAACCAAGGCATCACCACTTCCGTGCCGCTGATTATCTATGCGCAGGAAAAAGGAATTGACCAGGAAACCCTGCGCCGCGGGCTGGTGCTGTCCAACCTCTTGGCCTTTGTCATCAAGCGCTTGATTGGCAGGTTGTCCGCCTTTTGTGGGGTGGTCAGCGCGGCAGCTGCCGCCGGCGCCGGCCTTGCCTGGCTGGAAGGCTTACGTGAGCAGCAGATTACGCAGGTGCTCAGCATGACGCTGCTGACTGCCGGCGGCATCTTCTGTGACGGGGCGAAGGCCTCCTGCGCCAGCAAGATTGCCGTCTCCCTGGATAGCGCGCTGCTGGCGCTGGATATGGTGAAGAAGGGCCGCAGCCTGCCCAAAAGGCAGGGGCTTGACGCAGGCGACATCAACGCCACCATCCGTGACGTCGCGCGCATCGCAAGGGAAGGCATGCAGGAAACGGACAACATGATCCTGAAAACCATGCTGGCCACCTGCCCGCACAGCGGGAGTTAAAACCGCGTAATTTCCGCTTTTGGGGCTTGAAAATTTGTAGGGCTTGCCGTATACTTTGTATGAACTAAATACAGGCTGGATGATCGTTTTCAGGAGATTGCACACATTGTGCGGCCGAAGGAATAAGTGTTAATCGTACCGGGTTAACATGAAGATCTCAGGAAAAAGGACTGAAAACGGGACAGCAACTCTGGAGAGCACAGTCACCGGCGAAGCAATCGCGCGCAGCGCGAGAATCTTTCAGGTTTTACACAGAGGCAAAGGTACTCTGGTTTTAACGACTTGAAAGGAGGATGGACAGGTGCGGGTGCTGACCAACAACCCCATGGTACACGAACAATTCCATTCCTTGACCGCTGTAACGCTTGATTACCGCGCGGTATCGCTGCACGAACTGATGATATTGGTTCGTGATTTTGTTCATGCCGGTCACAGACTCCTCACCCATCCCCTCTCTGGCAGCGTCAAACCCAATGAGACCTTGTACAAATCCATCGGCATCACGGATGCGCCCGAAGGCCGGCTGTGCCTTGAGTCCCTCAACCTCATCGAGCACAGCATCAGCACGGTTGAGCGCTTCAGCAGGATAGATAAGAATATCAAAAAAGAGCACGAGCTGGATTTGCAGATGGTGGATTTCACCTTGATTGATTCTGCCATTTCCAGCCTGAGTGCAGCCAAGCCGCAGATGGCAAATTCCCAACCGGGACCCAAGGACTGCCTGTGAATGCAGGCGGACCGTTTGAATAGCACGATTTTATAAAAAGGAGGAAGTTCGGTTTGAAGTTAGAACTTGGCTACATCCACATCACTGACATCCGCTTTGGCGAGGTGTCCAAGGTGGAGGATGGCGTGCTGTACGTCAACGCCGAGGAGGTGGAGGCGCTGGTTTTGCGGGATGAGCGCATCACCAGCGTGAAGCTTGACATGGCGCGCCCCGGCGAGAGCGTCCGCATCACCCCGGTGAAGGACGTGATTGAGCCGCGCGTGAAGGTGGAAGGCCCTGGCGGCATGTTTCCGGGCGTTATCTCCCCGGTGGACACTGTGGGCAGCGGCAAGACCCATGTCTTAAAGGGCGCGGCGGTCGTCACCACCGGCACCATCGTTGGCTTCCAGGAAGGGATCCTGGACATGAGCGGCGTTGGAGCGGAGTACACCCCCTTCTCTAAGACCAATAACCTGGTTTTGGTGATCACCCCGCGCAAGGGCCTGGGCGCGCATGAACATGAGCACGCTGTGCGGGAAGCGGGACTTAAAACCGCGGTGTATTTGGGTGAATTGGCGCGCGAATTGACGCCGGATGAGACCGAAGTGTTTGAAACCCTGCCGCTGAGTGAGGGCGTTAAGCAGTACCCGGATTTGCCCCGCGTTGGCTATGTGCAGATGCTGCAAAGCCAGGGCCTATTGCATGATACCTACGTGTACGGTGTGGACGCCAAGCGCATCCTGCCCACCATCATGTCCCCCACCGAGGTGATGGACGGCGCGATTATCTCCGGCAACTGTGTGTCCGCCTGTGATAAAAACCCCACCTATGTGCACCAGAACAACCCCATCGTGCATGACCTGTTTGCCCGCCACGGCAAGGATTTGAACTTTGCCGCGATGATTATCACCAATGAAAACGTCTATTTAGCGGACAAAATCCGCTCCTCTGACTGGACGGCCAAATTGTGCGGATTCCTGTCCCTGGATGGTGTGATCATCTCTGAGGAAGGCTTTGGCAACCCGGATACCGACTTGATGATGAACTGCCGCAAGATTACGGACAAGGGCATCAAAACCGTTGTCATCACCGACGAATACGCCGGCCAGGACGGCGCGTCGCAGTCCCTGGCGGACGCGCATGAGTCCGCGGATGCCCTGGTCACCGGCGGCAACGCCAACCAGGTGGTCACCCTGCCCCGGATGGACAAGGTGATCGGGTCTGAGGAATATGTTGGCATCATCGCCGGCGGCTGGGACCAGAACAAGCACGAGGACGGCACCATCACGGTAGAAATCCAGGCCATTACCGGGGCCACCAGTGAAGTAGGCTTCGCGCATCTAAGCGCGAGATAAATGAATACATAGAAAGGAGAGGGATACACTTGAGCAAGAAAAGGGTCGTTCATTATATCAACCAGTTCTTCGCGCAGATTGGCGGCGAAGAGATGGCCCATGTCAAACCCGAATACCGGGAAGGCCCCCTGGGCCCGGGCCTTGCCTTTGGACCCGCCTTTGGCGATTTTGCCGAGATTGTCGGCACCGTCATTTGCGGTGACTCCTATTTTAACGAGAACATGGAGGATGCCAAGGCCGAACTGCTACAGATGATCAAGGCGGCGAAGCCGGACCTGTTCATTGCTGGACCTGCCTTTAACGCCGGGCGTTATGGCGTGGCCTGCGGCGCGATTTGTGAGGCCGTCAAAAATGAGCTGAACATCCCCGTTATAACCGGCATGTATGAAGAAAACCCCGGCGCAGATATGTTCAAATCCGCCCTGTACATCGTCTCCACCCGCAACAGCGCGGTGGGCATGCGCGACGCGGTGAAAAAGATGTCTGCCCTGGCGCTCAAAATGCTGAAGGAGGAGCCCATCGGCGCCTCCAGCGAGGACCACTACATCCCCCAGGGCGTGCGCGTGAACCTGTTTGAAAAGGACAGGGGTTCCAAGCGCGCGGTGGATATGCTGCTTAAAAAACTGAAGGGCCAGCCCTTCGTGACGGAGTACCCCATGCCCGCCTTTGACCGGGTGGACCCGCAGCCCGCGGTGAAGGACATCCGCAATGCGAAGATCGCGCTGGTCACCTCCGGCGGCATCGTGCCCCTGGGCAACCCCGACCACATCGAGTCCTCCAGCGCCACCAAGTACGGCCGCTATGACTTGGAAGGTGTCAACTACCTGTCCAAGGACCGCTACGCCACCGCGCACGGCGGGTATGACCCCTCCTACGCCAACGCGGACGCCGACCGGGTGCTGCCGGTTGACATGATGCGCGAATTTGAGAAGGAAGGCAAAATCGGCTCCCTGTACCGCTATTTCTTCTCTACGGTGGGCAACGGCACTGCGGTCAAAAACGCGAAAGCCTTTGCCGAGGAGTTTTCCAAGGAATTAATTGAGGAGAATGTTCAGGCTGTGATCCTGACCTCCACATGAGGGACCTGCACACGTTGCGGCGCAACGATGGTAAAAGAAATTGAACGCGCGGGCATCCCGGTGGTTCATGTATGCACAGTCACCCCCATCTCCCAGACCGTAGGCGCAAACCGGATTGTCCCGGCCATCGCCATCCCCCATCCCCTGGGCGACCCCTCGCTGCCGCTGGAGGAGGAGCGGGCCATCAGGCGCAGGATCATGAATGCTGCGCTGAAGGCTTTGTCCACCGAAATTGACGAGCAGACCGTGTTTGACGTAGACTGACAGGGAAGAGGAATATTGATGACAGAGAATATGTATGACGTGATCATTATCGGTGCGGGGCCCGCGGGCCTCTCCGCCGCGATCTACACCGGGCGCGCGCGCCTGAAGACCCTCATTATCGAGAAGGACAAGGATGGCGGGCAGATCGTGATCACGTCGGAGATCGACAACTACCCAGGCTCCCTTGAGGACGAAAGCGGCCCCTCCCTGGTGGAGCGCATGGTGGCCCAAGCTGCCCGTCACGGCGCCGAAAAGGTGTATGACACCGTCATTTCCTGCGACTTAAAGGGTGACATCAAGCGCGTAACCTGTAAAAAGGCGGAGTACACCGCGCACAGTGTCATCATCGCTGCCGGCGCGCACCCGCGGCCCATCGGCTGCACGGGTGAACAGGAGTTCATCGGCAAGGGTGTCTCCTACTGCGCCACCTGCGACGCCGACTTCTTTGAGGACATGGACATCTATGTCGTCGGCGGCGGGGATACCGCGGTGGAGGAAGCCATGTACCTGACCAAGTTTGGCCGCCAGGTGACCATAATTCACCGGCGTGACCAACTGCGCGCCATCAAGTCCATCCAGGACAGGGCCTTTGCCAACAAGAAGCTCAACTACATGTGGGACACCGTGGTGACTGAGCTGCGCGGGGATGGTATTCTTGAATCCATGACGGTGAAGAACGTCAAAACCGGTGAGGAGACCGTGATCAACGCCAACGAGGACGACGGCACCTTTGGGCTGTTCGGCTTTGTGGGCTTCATCCCGGAGACCGAAATTTTCAAGGACCAGCTGAACCTGCGCAACGGCTACATCGTGACGGATGACAACATGCACACGGAGATCCAGGGCGTGTTCGCCGCCGGCGACATCCGCGAGAAAAGCCTGCGCCAGGTCATCACGGCGGCGGCTGACGGCGCGATTGCCGCGATGGAGGCCAATGCCTACATCGAAGGCTACTGCCTGGTCAACCTTGGGTAAACTGTAAACAGAGACTGATACAAAGACCAACAGGAGGATAGCAATGATTGATCTGACCAAAGAAACCTTTGAAGCCGAAGTGCTGCAGGCGGATGGCACCGTGTTTGTGGACTTCTATTCCGACGGCTGCATGCCCTGCAAGGCGCTGGAGCCCTTTGTGAAGGAAATGGCCGAAAAATACGGCGAGCACATGAAGTTCGCCGGCTTGAACACCACCAAAGCCCGCCGCCTGGCCATCAGCCAGAAGGTGCTGGGCCTGCCTGTGATGGCCATTTACAAAAATGGCGAAAAGGCGGAGGAGCTGGTGAAGGACGACTGCACCCACGAGAACATCGAGAACATGATCAAACGGCATCTGTAAGCCGAATAATTTGATAAGTAACCGCAACGCGGTACTTTATTATGAAAGAAAGGAGGAAATAGCGTTGAGCTTGCTAACGGGTAAGAAACTCATCATCATTGGCGACCGGGATGGCATCCCCGCCCCGGCCATTGAGGAGTGCTTCAAGAACATCGATGCGCAGGTCGTGTTTTCCTCGACAGAATGCTTTGTCTGAACGAGCGCAGGGGCAATGGACCTTGAGAACCAGAAGCGGGTAAAAGAGCTGGCTGAAAAGCATGGCCCGGAGAACATTGTTGTGATCCTGGGCGCAGCCGAAGGCGAAGCCGCAGGTCTTGCGGCAGAAACCGTCACAGCCGGTGACCCGACGTTCGCAGGTCCCTTGACCGGAGTCCAGTTAGGACTGAGCGTATATCACGTCTGCGAAGACGAAATCAAAAGCCTGATCGACGAAGACATCTACGATGAGCAAATCGGCATGATGGAAATGGTGTTTGATGTTGACGAGATCGTCGACGAAATGACCGCCATCAGGAGCGAACACAGCAAGTACTGATGAAATCAGTTTGCTAAACCCAGGGGCGGAGCAGAGAAATATGCCCCGCCCCTCATTTTTACAAAGATTATGAGCAGATTGCTCATCAAAATACATCATCATTTGGAGGAAGTATGAAGAGCGTCCTGGCCGCAACGAGTTATATTTTGGCGCACACCCCTGACATGGTGCTGCACAACGGTACCACCCAAACCACCGAAAGGACGGTAAACCCTGGGTCGGACTACTTAAAAGCCCTGCCCAACCATATCCGCAGTTACGAGCAGGCGCTTACCTATGCCCCCAACCAGACCTATATTGGCGGGATGACCCCGGGTGAACTGGGCAAACTGCCGCAGCCCTGGTATCCCAACCCGCTGCAAAAGGCGGAGCGCTTCGCCAAATTTGGCGAGATCATGCCGCAGGATGAGTTTTTGCTGCTGCTGCAAGCCTGCGACGTGTTTGACCTGGTCTTTTTATCCAAAGATTTTGTTGATCAGACCAAGCCTGCTTTTGCGCAACATCCCCTGATGCGGGAAGATATCCTCGCACGCGTGAAGGATGGCGTGGATGAGGAGAACATCCGCAAAAACGTGGAGGAAGAGCACGCGGAAGGCCTGTACCACCTGGGGCAGCTGGTGGGCTATGTCAAGCGCGCGCATGACGTGGACGCGAACCTGTCTGCACATGTGATCCATGAGAACCTGGTCTCAAAGGCGTCCAGTGTCCTGGCACTTTTGCACCTGGTTCACAATGCCGGCATCAACCCGGATGAGGTGGAGTATGTGATTGACTGCAGCGAGGAAGCCTGCGGCGACATGAACCAGCGCGGCGGCGGCAATTTTGCCAAGGCAGCGGCGGAAATCGCGGGGATGGCTGGCGCCACCGGCAGCGACCTGCGCGCCTTCTGCGCAGCCCCTGCCCATGCAATGGTGACGGCAGCCTCCCTGGTGAAGGCGGGCACCTTTAAGAAGGTGGTCGTTACCTCCGGTGGATCCACCGCCAAACTGGGCATGAACGCCAAGGACCATGTGCGCAAGGATATTCCCGTTCTGGAGGATATCGTAGGCGGTTTTGCGGCGCTGATTACCGCGGATGACGGCGTCAACCCGGAGATTGACCTGGACCTGGTGGGCCGCCATGTGGTGGGCACCGGTTCCTCCCCGCAGGCGGTCATCACCAGCCTGGTTTTAAAGCCCCTTGAGCAGGCCGGCATGAAGATTGTGGATGTGGACAAGTACGCGGCGGAGATGCAAAACCCCGATGTGACCAAGCCCGCGGGTGCGGGCGACGTGCCTCAGGCCAACTTCAAGATGATTGCCGCCTTGGCCGTGAAAAGCGGCGAAATCGGCCGCACAGAGCTGAACACCTTCATTGAGGAGCACGGCATGGTGGGCTGGGCGCCCACGCAGGGGCACATCCCCTCCGGAGCGCCCTACCTGGGCTTCGCGCGTGAGGATATCCTGAGTGAGCGCATCACGACCGCGATGATTGTGGGCAAGGGCAGCCTCTTTTTAGGCCGGATGACCAACCTGTTTGACGGCATCTCCTTTGTAATGCGCAAAAACCGCGGCCAAAAGGAGCAAAAGCAGGCCATCTCCAAGCAGGAGGTGCGCGGCCTGATCGCGGAAGCGCTGCGGGAGTTTGCCGGCACCATGTTGGACAACACAGGAGGCAGCCATGCCTAAGACAAGTGTGCAGGCACTGATTAAGGAGACCTTCCTGGACATGGCCAAGGCGCTGGAAAGCGGCCGCATGGGCGGTCGCCCCAAAATCGCGCTGACGGGCATTGGCAGCGAGCTGGGCGAGGAAAACGCGCTGAGGGGCGCGGTGCTTGCCAGCAAGGCGGGTGTGGATGTCACCTACATTGGCACCCTGAAGGATGAGGCCGTCACGCATGTGCCTGCCAGCAACGAAAGTGAGGCGCACCAGGCCATGGAAAAGCTGCTGGATGAAGGCGCAGTCGCCGGCGCTGTCACCATGCATTACCCCTTCCCCATCGGCGTTGCCACGGTTGGCCGCGCTGTCATTCCCTCCAACGGGCGGGAGATGTTTCTGGCTACCACCACCGGTACCGCGGCGACGGACAGGGTGGCTGGCATGGTGCTGGGCGCACTTTACGGCATGATTGCGGCCAAAGCCTGCGGGGTTTTAAACCCCAGCGTGGGGATTTTGAACATTGACGGCGCGCGGCAGACCGAAATCGCGCTGAACAAGTTGATTGACGGCGGCTATCCCATCACGCTGGCCCAGTCCGGGCGGGCTGACGGCGGCTGCATCATGCGCGGGAATGACCTGCTCACAGGCTCCGCTGATGTGATGGTGATGGACACCTTAACCGGCAACCTGGTACTCAAAATGCTGTCCAGTTTCGCAAGCGGCGGCACCTATGAAGCCCTGGGCTATGGCTACGGCCCCGGTATCGGGGAGGACTATGACCGGCTGGTGATGATTGTGTCCCGCGCCAGCGGCGCCAGCGTGATCGGGGGCGCGCTGCAGTACGCCGCGACATTGGCAGAGAATGATTACCAGGCCATCGTTAAAAAAGAGTTTGAGCTGGCCAAGAAGGCGGGCTTAAACGAACTGCTTCTGGAAATCACCGCCGCCAAGAAGGCTGGCGCGCCCGAGAAAAAGGTGACAGCGCCGCCCAAGGAGATCGTCACCTGTGACATCGCGGGTATTGACGTGATGGACCTGGAAACCGCGGTGGAACTGCTGTGGGAAAACGGCATCTATGCCGAATCCGGCATGGGTTGCACCGGCCCCATCGTGCTGATTGCTGAGGGCAACCTGGATCGTGCCGCAGGGATCCTGCGCAGTGGCGGGTTCATCGGTTAATTTGACCAAACAAAAACGCTTCCTGCGCGTCATGCCCAGGAAGCGTTTTGATTTGAGGTTTTCTTATTGCCAGGCTACGGTGACTTTTGCGGCTGATTCCTCTGTGACGCTGCCAATGATCCGCGCGTTGGGGCAGACCGCTTTTAGCTGGTCAAACATCGCGTCCGCATCCTCTTTCGCGACACTCATCAGCAAGCCGCCCGAAGTTTGCGGGTCAAACAGCAAGTCTGCCACTGCGATGGGTACACCTTTGTCAATGCGCACGGACGGCAGCAGGTATTCCCGGTTACGTAGCAGGCCGCCGGGCAGGATGCCTTCTTCCGCGCTGTCCAAAGCGCCCGGCAGCATCGGGACAGCCAACGCGTTGATGCGCAGTGTTTTGCCGCTGGCGGCGGCCATCTCGGATGCGTGACCAATCAAGCCAAAGCCGGTGATATCCGTGCAGGCGCGCACATCATATTCCCCCATGACCCGGGCTGCGGCGGCGTTGAGTGTGGTCATGGTGCGGTGGACGGCGTCGATTTGCTCCTGTGTCAACAAGCCCGCCTTGCCCGCGGTGGTGACAACACCGGAGCCGATGGCTTTGGTGAGGATGAGCACATCCCCCACCTTCGCACCGGCATTGGTTTTGACCTTGTCAGGATGCACAAAGCCTGTGACGGAGAGCCCGTACTTTGGCTCCTTGTCCTCCACCGTATGGCCGCCGCACAGAATTGCGCCCGCCTCCATCACCTTTTGATGGCCGCCTGCCAAAATGGCCGCGACAGCTTCCGGCGGCAGGGTGTCGGATGGAAAGCACAGCAAATTAAGCGCAAGCCTTGGCTGCCCGCCCATGGCGTACACATCGCTTAAGGCGTTGGCGGCAGCCACCTGGCCAAAGAGGTAGGGATCATCCACCATGGGCGGGAAAAAGTCCACCGTCTGGATGATGGCGGTCTCCTCATTGATGCGAAAGACCGCTGCGTCATCGGAGGTGTCAAAGCCAACCAGCAGGTTTTCATCCCGCTTGCCTTCTGGCAGTAATTGCAGAATTGATTGCAGGGCACCCGGCCCGATCTTCGCCGCTCACCCGCCGCAGCTGGTCATTTGTGTCAAGCGGATCAAATCGCCGTCACTCATCTTGGCCCTCCTTCCCGCGTGGTATAAAACGCGCCTACCCTGCCATCATACAGGCTTGCGCCCTCTAAGACAAGGTTGGTGGTGCGCGGTCGCTTATGATACAATGGGTTTTAGCAAATTGTCATGAGGAGAGAAACATGGATCAGCCATCTTCCCTTTTGCGCGCCATTCCCGGCATCGACCAGCTGCTCAAGCAGGAGCAGATCCAAGGTTTGATAGAAGCCTATTCCCCGGCGCTTGTCACCCAGGCGCTGCGGGAGGCGCTTGATGAACTGCGTAAAAACATCCAAAGCGGCGCCGTCCGCGCCATTTCGCCGGATGAGATTTTGATGAACACCGCGCTCCTATTGACCAAAGCACAGACGATGGGCCACCGCCCTGTCATCAACGCGACGGGTATCCTGCTGCATACCAACCTGGGCCGCGCGCTGATGGCGGAGCAGGCTGGCGAGGCTGCCAAGCAGGCAGCCATCCACTACACCAATTTAGAGTTTGATTGTATGACGGGCAAGCGCGGGGACCGCCTGGTGCCCATTGTCAAAGCGTTTACAGCCTTGACAGGGGCGGAGGACGCCCTGGTGGTCAACAACAACGCAGCCGCCGTGCTGCTGGCGCTGTCTGCCTTGGCCAAAGGGCAGCAGGTGATTGTGTCCCGCGGTGAGTTGGTAGAGATTGGCGGATCTTTCCGCGTGCCGGATGTGATGACGCAAAGCGGCTGCCAATTGGTTGAGGTGGGCACCACCAACAAAACCAAACTGGCGGATTATGAACAGGCCATTTGTGAAGACACCGCGGCCCTCATGAAGGTGCATACCAGCAACTACCAGGTTATCGGTTTTACACAATCCGCTGACATGACAGACATCGCGCGCCTGGCGCGTGAGCACGGCCTGGTATCCATTTATGACCTGGGCAGCGGCGCCATGCTGCCGCTTTCGCCCTATGGATTAAAAATGGAACCTATGGTCAAAGAGGCGCTGGCGCAAGGCGCGGATGTAGTGTGCTTCTCCGGGGACAAGCTGCTGGGCGGGCCGCAGGCAGGCATCATCCTGGGCAGGGCCGAGTATCTTGCTGTCATGAAAAAGCACCCGCTGATGCGGGCGCTGCGCGTGGACAAGATGAGCCTGGCCGCGCTTGAAGCGACGCTTTTATTGTATCAGGATGAAGAGCTTGCCAAGCGGGCGTTGCCCCTTTACCGGATGCTGGCGGAAAACCTGGATACGCTCAAATTACGGGCGGAGGCGCTGTACGCCTTATTGGACGCCGGTATTCAAGCGAATGCGCGCATCGTGCCGTCCGATGCCCAGGTGGGCGGCGGCTCAGCACCCGGGGAGATGCTGCCTTCCCTCGCGCTGGCGATCACGCCTGGAAAAATAGGACTGAATGATTTGTACAGGCGCTTGATTCAGGCAGAAACCCCTGTGATTGCGCGGGTACACCAGGACAGCCTGCAGTTGGACATGCGCACCCTGCGGGATGAGGACATAAAACCCCTGGCTTACGCGCTCAACCAGGCGCTGCCGCAGGAGGCAACCGCATGAACAACCACATCATCATCGGGACCGCCGGCCATGTGGACCATGGTAAAACCTGCTTAATCCGCGCCCTGACCGGGACGGACACCGACCGGCTGGATGAGGAGAAGCGCCGCGGCATCACCATTGACCTGGGCTTTACTTACCTGTCGCTGCCGGATGGCCGCCAGGCCGGCATCATTGATGTGCCCGGGCATGAGAAATTTGTGCACAATATGCTCTCCGGCGCTGGCGGGATTGACCTGGCGCTGCTGGTTGTCGCCGCGGATGAAGGCGTTATGCCCCAGACAAGGGAGCACATGGGCATCCTCTCCCTGCTGGGCATCACCCGCGGCATCGTCGCGGTGACCAAGACCGACATGGTGGAGGATGACTGGCTGGAGTTGATGCTGGAGGAATTGAAGGAGGAGCTGCAGGACAGTTTCTTGCAGGACGCCCCCATCATCCCGGTATCCTCCTACACCGGGGCAGGCATTGAGGCGTTAAAAACCCGCTTAATTGCGCTGATTGAAGAAACACCCAGTAAAAATACCGATCAACCCTTCCGCCTGCCTGTAGACCGGGTTTTCACCATGCCCGGCTTTGGCACAGTCGTCACCGGCACCCTGATTGAGGGCAGCCTGAAGGAAGGGCAGGAGGTGACCATTTACCCGGAGGGGATTCAAACCCGGGTGCGCAACCTGCAGGTGCACACGCAGACCGTGCCAGAGGCCTTTGCCGGCCAGCGGGTCGCCGTCAACCTGCAGCGGGTGAAGACAGAGGAGCTAACCCGCGGCTGCGTCCTGGCAGCGCCCGGCAGCATCCAGCCCACCTATATGATTGACGCATCTGTGCGGCTGCTGCCGGATGCCCGCTTTTCCATGCGCACCGGCAGCAGGCTGCACTTCCACCACGGGTCGGGTGAGGTGCTGTGCAAGGCGGTGCTGCTGGGCGGGGCGGAAGAGCTGCTGCCCGGCCAAAGCGCCTACGCACAGCTGCGGTTTGACACGCCTGTCGCACTGAAGGCGCGGGATGCCTTTGTGCTGCGATTTTATTCCCCACTGGAAACCGTAGGCGGCGGCGTTGTGCTGGATCCAAGCCCCTACAAACACAAGGCCAGCAGCGAGAAAGCGCTTGAGAAACTGCGCCTGATGGACCAGGGATCCCAGAAGGATTTATTGGAAGCGCTGCTGATGGAGCACAGCCCGCATTACGCGCAGACCACCGTACTACGCGCCCAGACTGGGCTCGCGGATGAGCAAATCGATATCATCCTGCGTGAATTAATCGCAAAAGGGCAGGCTGTGGCAGTTAATGACAGGCTGGTGCTGCACCAAAGCCATGTGAAAGCGCTTTCAGACAAAGTTCGCAAACTGCTTGAAACATATCATCAGGACAACCCGCTGAAAACCGGGATGCGCGCGGAGGAAATCCGCGGCAAATTATTCAAGCAGCTGGATGCCGGGGTGGCCGAGCAGCTGCTGGATATGCTGGTTATACAGGACAAAATCACAAAAGCAAACGCCAGTTACGCCCTGCCCGGGTTTGAAGTGCGCTTCTCCCCCAGCCAACAGGCTGCGGTTGAGCAGTTGTTAACCCAGTTTGAACAGGCGGGCTTCGCACCGCCGGAGAAGACGGCGCTGCTACATGAGCACGCGAAGAATAAGGATATCCCAAAGGCACTGGATTACCTGATGGACACAGGGCGCTTGATTCCTGTGAATAGCGAAATCGCCTTTTTAAAGGAACACCACAAAAAAGCACAAGCCTTGTTTGAAGACATCCAGGAGGCAAAAGGCGAGGTAACCCTGGCGGACTTCCGCGACGCGATCAGCGCTTCCCGCAAGTATGCTTTGGCCTTGCTGGAATACTGGGATTTGAAGGGCTACACCAAAAAGGGCGCGGAATCCCGTTTGATGGCCAAACCCTTTGAGGCGCTTGAATAGCCATTACCCTTATTTTGATTGACAAAACCGCTCAAAAACACTAAAATACCAGATGTATGGGAGCAGATGGGTGCTGGTGTGTCCCCCGGTCTTCAAAACCGGTGTAAGAGGTTAGTAGCCCCTTGGGTGGGTTCGATTCCCACATGCTCTCGCCACCAAAGCCCCTTGTACATAAAGGGGCTTTCTATATTTTATCGTTTAATTGTTCTTAGGTTTTCTTGACAGCAACCTTTGTTTGCAAGAATGATCACAGAAAACCAATCTGCTAAAAAAGGAGTGTGCGAACAAACTGACTCATACTATCACAAGCCGCAGGGACATCCTGCTGCATGCTATTTTGCCGGGGATTGGCGGAATGCTGGGTGTCTCCCTGTATGTGCTGGGGGATACCATGATTGTAGGCCGCGGGCTGGGCGCCGCGGGGCTGACAGCGCTGAACATCTCCATCCCCATGATCAACGTGTTAAACGCGGTGGGCTTGCTGTTTGGGATTGGCGCTTCCACGCTGATTTCAAAGGCGCTTGGCGAAGGCAAAAAGGACAAGGCGCACCGCCTGTTCACAAAATCCCTGATTTTGTCTGCGGTGGCCGGCATCCTGTTAACAATCATTTTTATGGTGTTGATGGATCCCTTGTGCCGTTTTCTGGGCGCGTCGGACGCTGCCTTTTTCATGGTGCGGGATTATCTGAGCACCTTCTTAGCCTTTGCCCTGCCCTTTATCCTGTTTTCCGCTGCCACAGCCCTCATCCGCAATGACAACGGGGCGCGGCTGGTGATGATTGCCCTGCTGTCTGGCTCTGTATTTAATGTTGTATTTGACTATATCTTTATTTTCAAACTGCATATGGGAATGCGGGGTGCCGCGCTGGCCACTGGGCTTGCGCCCTGTGTGGGCTTGGTCATCCTGTCGCTGCACTATTTTACGCGCAGAAATACGCTGGTGCTGCGCTTCAGCACCAGCGGGCTGAAACGGTTCTGGCAGATCACAGCGGCAGGCACATCGGGCTTTGTGCTGGAGTTGTCCAGCGGCATCATCATATTTGCCTATAATTATGTCATACTGCGCTTGGCCGGGGATATCGGTGTGTCCAGCTACAGCATCGTGGCGAACCTGGCATTGATTATCACCGCGGTCTTCCTGGGCATTGCGCTGGGCATTCAGCCACTGATCAGCTACCACGAAGGCGCGCAAAATAAAACGATGATTGACAAAGTCTTCCGCCTGGGCATGCAGACTGCCTTTCTGTCCGGGCTGTTTTTCCTGGGCTTGGGGCTGCTCTTCCCCCGGTTTTTGGCTGGCTTGTTTATTCAGGATGAGGCGGTCATGACCTATGCCATCCCCGGCGTGCGGCTGTTTTTCATCGCCTTCCCGATGATGGGCATGAACATTGTGTGGACGATGAAATACCAAAGCCAAAACCGCATTGGCACCTCCCTGTTTGTATCGCTGTTTCGGGGATTGCTTTTCTTACTCATCAGCCTGTTCGCGCTGTCCGCCCTCTTTTTGATGACGGGCGTCTGGCTGTCCATGCCGTTTACGGAGCTGGCATGTTTTGGCTTGCTGATATTTTTGCACAAGCACGAACAAAAGAAGGCCGCATAACGCGGCACTCTCTTTGAGTATACTGGCTGAACAGTTTAAACGCTGTTCAGCTTTGTTTTGTTGGACTGCTCAGGCAGCAACAAGGCGATGAGATACGCGATGATGGCGCCCGCGGCAGCCGTGGTCATATACCCAAAGCCCTTGCCGCCCAAGGGGATCCATTTAATGACATTGTTGGCGAATTCCGCTAAACCCGGGATGTACTTGAGCAGCAGAATGACGGAAAAGACGATGGTGCCCAGCATCGCGCCGCGGTAGAATGCGTCGCTTTTGATGAAGCGGTCGAGCAGATTCAGCAAAATCAGCACGATGCAGATGGGATAGATGACCTCCAGCACCGGCGCTGCCAGGGAAATAATGCCCTCCACCCCGATTTGGGAGACGGCAAAGCTGAACACTGTCACCAGGGCGACCAGCACCTTATAGGGCACCCTGTTGTTGGTTAACTTGTTGATATATTGCGCGAAGGTGACCGTGAGGCCAGAGGCGGTGGTCAGGCAGGCAAAGAAGATGATGATGCCCAGCACGGCTTGCCCAAAGACGCCGGCCAAGCGGTTGGCAGCGGTGGTCAGCATCACCGTGCGGTCTGAAATGCCCTGCAAAAAGGAACTGCCCGACGCGCCAATCCAGGTATAGGCAAAATACACCAACCCCAGTAAAACGCCCGCGATCAGTGCTGCGATGAGGAGGACGCGGTGCTTTTCCTTGCCCTCATAGCCCTTTTTGGCCAGCAGCATGGCAATGGATGCGCTGATGACCAGCGAGCCGATGCCGTCCATGGTCTGGTAGCCGGAGGTAAAGCCATAATAAAAGGGCGCTTCTGTGATGGTGCTTTCAACCGGCGTGCCAATGGGGTTTACAAAGGACAGGATGGCCAGCAAGGTCAGCGCCACAATCATCACCGGCGTTAAAAACCCGCCCATGGTATCCATCACTTTGCCTTCTGAGATGGACAGCAAGTAGGACAACAGGAAAAAGACGGCAGAGGTAACGGCAAAGGCGATGGTGATGGAGGTGCCCTGTGGTAAAAAGGGCAACACCGACATCTCTGTCGTGGTGGCAGCTGTGCGCGGGATGGCGAAGAGCGGGCCTATCATGATGAGGATGAGCAGGTTGAGCACTTTGCCAAAGGTGATGGAAAAGCGGCGGCTTAACTCATTGCTGTCGCCGTCTACCTTGGCCACCGCCACCGCGCCTAAAATGGGCAAGCCTGCCCCTGTAATCACAAAGCCGAAGGCCGCAGCCACCCAGGTGGATCCCGCTTGCACCCCTGTATAGGGAGGGAAGATAATGTTACCTGCCCCAAGGAACATCGCGAATAACGCAAATCCTGCAATCAGGGGATCCCTTCTTCTGTGCATGGCGGCTGTCTCTCCTATTCCTGCCTGCGCATGGGCGCAGGAAACCATTGATTATCAAGCATTTTTGTCAAATAATGGGTACTGTTTTTCTCGCTTTCCAACCTCATCATACAGTACCCGCCAGCCCAATACAAGGGGATAAATGCAAAATAAAAACATTTTTTGCGATGTATACAGACATCAAAAAAGGCGCTTCCAAATGTGTGGAAACGCCTGTTGTTTTACAGTAGGGAGAACGCTGAACACAACCTGATATTAAGTATCCTGAAGGCTTTTTTTCATGGTGGCAAAGGTACGGACCACAGACAGGCCCGCGCGCTCATAAATCCGGCGCGCGGGGTTTTCCTCCCCTGTAAACAAGGTGGTGAAGCTGGCGCCAATCTGGATAAACTCCTGCATCAACAGGTGAAACAGGACGGTTGCGATGCCGCGCCCCTGGTAGTTGGGATCCGTGCAGATGCCGGTAAACCAGCCGCGACCGCTTGGCTGTAAATCCACAGGGCCGGTGAAGCCCACAATATGCCCCGGCACAGTCGCTGCCAGGATGACGCGGGGGCTTGTTTTCGCGGTTTCTTCCCGTAAGACCCCGCGCCAGTAGTCGCTGCCCACGCGGTCACACATGCCGTCAAACTCATACCTCAGCTGCGGATGATACCGGCCAGTATCAATGCCCGCATCCAGCAGGCGCTGTTGCAAAAGCGCCAGATCGCGCAAGGGCTTGTACTGCGCCAGGTCCATGTACATCGCGATTTCCCGGCCGCCTTCGATAAAGTTCATCGCGCGCAAAAAGCCATAGCCCGGGCTTTTTGTATCACAGCCAGGCGCGTTGTTGTGGTCATGCCCAGGCGTTCCGGGCACGAGCCAGTCCAGCTTGATGGGGTTGCCGCCGGATACCGCAATCTGCGACACACCACGATGGTGCATTTCTTGCGTGAACGCGTCCAGGAGCGCCCTGCCTATCCCCTGCCGGCGTACATCGCGGCGCACAAACACGCAGGTTAGATAGGCCGTATCCGCCTGACTACCGATTGCGCCATTGATAAAGCCGACCACATCCATCTCCTGAAGGGCGACGAACGAGACCTGGGAATTGACTGCCGGATTTTCCGTAAACTTGGATGCAAAATAGTCCGCGGTCAGCGGGTAGAACAAAACTTCCCCCGCATTTCGCGCGTCTTCCCACAGTTTAATCACCATGGGTAAATCAGGTAACTCAAAATGACGGATGTGCATCAATACCTCACAGCGCGAAGACCTTGCCGGGGTTAAGAATGCCGTTTGGGTCAAACACCTGCTTGATGCCGCGCATCAGGGCGATTTGGTCCTCACCCAGGGAGGCCAGCAAAAACTCCGCCTTGGCATGGCCGATGCCATGCTCGCCGGAGACTTCGCCCCGCATCTCATCCGCCAGCGCGTACAGCATGTCCATGGATGCCTGGCGGACGCGCTGCCACTCCTCCTCCCCCAGATTGTCCTTGCAGACATACAGATGCAGGTTGCCGTCGCCCGCGTGGCCAAAGGAAGGGATGCGCACATCCAAATCCACAGCGACCTGCCGGGCTTTTGCTACAAAGGCCGGGATCTGATCGCGCGGAATGACCACATCGCACTCATCCATGGAGGTGGTGCTGTTCTTGATGGCCTCCAAAAAGGC
>CAYFUH010000009.1:0-9732 GCA_964346355.1 uncultured Christensenella sp.
AAGAACGAAGCCAAGGCCGCCGGTTTCACCATTTCCATTGATGACACCACCGTGGTCACCGGCGACGTGGGCGCCATCCAGGCTGCCAATGAGAACAAGGACGGCGACATCCTCTTTGGCCTTAACGAAACCCGCTGGAGCCAGGTGGTGGACGGCACCTATGAAAACCTCAAGCTGGTGGACTGGACGCCTTCCTGGGCGGACGAAGTGGGCGAGTACGCCTATCCCGGCAAGGCCTACGGCCTGGTCATCCAGAACATCCTGATGCTCTACCGCACGGATGAACTGGGGACTGCTGGTAAGGAACTCAAGTTCAAGCACTGGGCCGATTTGGTGGATACCGACTACACCTGGTACCGCCAGGGACGCGTGGGCGGCACCACCAACTCCAACATCAACAACTCCCTGCTGTACGCCTTTGTGGATCCGGCTTCCCCCGCCGGCGGCATTTCCATTGACGGCTGGAAGATGCTGTGGAAATACTGCGAAAACGGCGTTTTCACCGGCGACTCCTACGGCTTTGACCCGCTCAACCGCGGCGATGTGCAGGTGGGTACCTTCTACTCCTCCTCCCTCTACGGCAAGATTGACGCCGCGGCGGACAGCTCCAAAAACCCGCTGCTGGGCACCATGAAACCCGAAAACTGGGCGCTGGTGGACATTGAGGACGGCACCTACTACATCGCGGAATACCTGGGCATCCTGGACCGCCCCGGCCGCACCGCGGAGCAGACCGAGGCCGTGACCGCCTTTGCCGAGTGGTTTGGCTCAGCTGAAGTGCAAGCCAACTGGGGTGAGGAGTTTGACTCCTATCCCTGCAACGAAAAGGCCGTCGCCATGCTGTATCCGGATGGCAAACCCCCGATTTATGAGCTGAAGAACTTCGCCCTGCAAAAGATTGAGGGCACGGACATGAACTACGCCGAGTACGTGGCCGCCCACGCCAGTGAGTGGACCAACATCATGACCAACCTGGGCTTCTTCTGGGCGGACGCTGCCAGCGCCGTCAAGGAACCTGACTGGGATACCCTGGACTGGGCCACTTTAACCCAAAGCAAGTAATACCGAGCACACACACCGTTTGGCGGACCGATTGACCGGTCCGCCAAACCCTGTCATGGAGGAAGCCTATGATCCGCCTGGAAGATATCACCGTCAAATTCAATGAGTTTACCGCGCTGGACACCATCAATGTGCAGGTGAATGAGGGGGAGTTCTTTACCTTCTTAGGCCCCTCCGGCTGCGGCAAGACCACCACGCTGCGGGTCATCGCGGGCTTTATTCAGCCTGCGGCCGGCCGCGTGTTTGTGCGCGGGGAGGACATCACCCAAGTCCCCATTGAGGAGCGCAACATCGGCATCGTCTTCCAGTCCTACGCCCTCTTCCCCACCATGACGGTGCGGGACAACATCGCCTTTGGCCTGAAAATTAAAAAGATGAAGGCGGGGGAGATCGCGCAGAAGGTGGCGGAAATCGCGCGCAAGGTGGATTTATCGGATGAGCAATTGGGCAAGGCGGTCTCCCAGCTCTCAGGCGGCCAGCAGCAGCGCGTGGCCATCGCCCGGGCGCTTGTGACGGAGCCCGCCATCATCTGCATGGATGAGCCGCTGTCCAATCTGGATGCCAAACTGCGGGTGCAACTGCGCAACGAGCTCAAGAGCATGCAGCAAAACTTTGGCATCACCACCATCTATGTCACCCACGACCAGGAGGAGGCGCTCACCCTGTCCGACCGCATTGCCGTGTTCAACAAGGGCGTGATTGAGCAGATCGGCACGCCCAACGAGGTATACAACCACTCCAGCACCGAGTTTGTGTGCAATTTCATTGGCGACATCAACAAACTGGAACCCGCCTTCATCGCGCAGATCAACCAGGCATCGCAGCGGTTGGACCCCGGGCAGACGCACTACATCCGCCTGGAGCGCGTGGCGGTCAACCGGGCGGAGGGCGAAGGCGCCTTCACCACAAAAGGCTTCATCAAAAGCCGTGAGTACTACGGCATGTTCATCAAGTACACCATCCAAACAGACGCCCAGACCATCCGCGCCATCGTGCGCAATGACGGCGTGCGCATTTATGAGCAACACCAGCAGGTGGACATCACCATCAAGCCGGAGGACATCATGAGTTATCCGGGCGGGGAGGGCAGGGCATGAAGACAGAATCCCGCTGGCTTAAGCCCGAGAACATCTTCCGCCTCTTTGGGCTGGGCGTGTTTATCTATTTGTTCTTCGGCTTTATGATATTGCCCAATTTGAACACGCTGACGCAGATTTTCAGCACCAAAAACGCGGCGGGCGAGGCCGATCCCTTCGCTGTCATCCGCTTCTTTTTTGCCGGCAACATGGGCACCTATGTGCTCAACTCGCTCAAACTGGGCATCGGGCTCATCATCACAGTCAATGTGGTAGGCATCTCCCTTGTATTGCTGACGGAATATTTTGACATCAAGGGCGCGCGCATTTTGCGCATGGGCTATATGACCACGCTGATTTACAGCGGCGTGGCCCTGGTGACAGGCTACCTGTTTTTGTATGACAACAACGGCATCCTCACCACCGCGCTGCACAACGCCTACCCCCATGTGGACAAAAACTGGTTTTCGGGCTTCAGCGCCGTCATGTTCACCATGACCTTCGCCACCACCAGCAACCACATGCTGTTTTTGCGCAACGCCATCCGCAACATTGACTTTAACACCATAGAGGCTGCGCGCAACCTGGGCGCCCGCCCCATGAAGGTGCTGTGGAAGGTGGTTTTACCCACCTTAATCCCCACCCTGTTTTCCTTAACGGTGATGACCTTTATCACCGGGCTGTGCGCCATGTCAGCACCCACCCTGTTGGGCTATGACTCCATCAACCCGGAGATTGTGCGCTTAGCCGGCTCCTCCATCGCGGATGAGGCCTTCCCGCAGGCGCGCGCGGCGCTGCTCTCCATCATCCTGGCTTTGTTTACCATCATTCTCTTAACAGGGCTTTCCGCCTATGAGCGCAAGGGACACTATTTGTCCGTGTCCAAAACCAAGGCCAAGCTGGTCAAGCAGAAGATTCACAACCCCGTCTTTAACGTGCTGGCGCATATTTATGCCTATGTGCTCTTTATCATCTACATGACGCCGGTGGTGATGATCATCCTCTTCTCCTTCCAGACCTATAGCGCCATCCGCATGAAGACGCTGGACATCAGCAACTGGACGCTTTTGAACTTCTTTGGCAAGGCAGATTATTCCTACCTCACCAGCCGGGGCACCTACCGGGTGCGCGAGGGGGCCATCTCCGGCCTGTTCTCAAACGCGGATACCCTGGGCGGCATCCGCATCAGCTTCATTCTGTCCGCGATTGCAGCGGCCCTGGCCTGTGTCATTGTGGTGGTGGCGGTCAACTATATCTTTAAAAACAAAAAGAAGGGCGTGGTGCTGGAATACGCCCTGCTCTTCCCCTGGCTTTTGCCCACCATCCTCATCTGCTATTCCTACCGCACCTATTTTAACAGCAACGATGTGTGGTACGTGGGCAACACCAACCTGTACTATATGGAAAATGTGCGCCTGCTCATCATCATCGCCTACACGGTGGTCAAGCTGCCCTTCTCCCTGCGCATGATCAAGGCAGCGTACTACGCCATTGATGAGGAGCTGGAGGACGCCGCCCGCAACCTGGGCGCCAGCGGGCTTACCACCATGATGAAAATCAAGCTGCCCATCATATTGCCAAGCGTCCTGGCGGTCTTCGCGCTCAACTTCAACGCCCTGTTTACAGAGTATGACATGGGGGCCACCTTCGCCTCCTCCTACGGCACCACCTATGCCATGGTGATGCAGTCCATGACCCAGGAGGAGGGCTTGTACGGCTTCAATGTCAACGCCTCCGGGCGCAGGGCGGCCTCCACCGTGTTTGTGATGATTGTGTCGGGCCTTGTGCTCTACCTAGTGTATGGCGTGGGCGCGCGCGATTTGGGCGAGCGCCTGGCCTTGAAGGAAAAACGAAAGCAGCGGCGGGCGCGTGTGCTGCGCAGGCTGGGGCTTAAGCGGTCGCCGTAAGCCAAACTTTATGCCGCATAAAATGAATAAAACCTGGACGTTTGTTTGCGTCCAGGTTTTTGCTTGCCCTTGTTCCATTTAGTTGATATCCTGGCGCAGCGCTTCCTTCACGATGCGGGACAGCTTGGTCTTGTTGCCGTAGTTAAGCGAGCCCCAGCGGTAAATCTTGATGCTGAGGAAGGCGAAGAAGGCCACCGCGAGCAGCATCAGCCCGCCGGCCAAAATCAACTGGCTCCAGGGTACGCTGACCAGGCCTGCGCGTATGGGCATGACCATGATGGCAGACAGGGGGATGATGCTGGCCACAACTGCCAGGGTGGAGTTGGGCGTCTGCGCGGCGATGGTGGCCATCACATAGGAGAAGATGAACAAGAACTGCACCAGCGCGGTCGCGCTGCCCAGGTCCTCCATCTTGCTGACGGTGGAGCCCAGCGCCGCGAATAAGAAGAGGTAGAGGATAAAGCCAAAGAAGGAGAAGAACAAATAGGTCAGCAGGTAGCTGGAACTGAGCGAGCCAGAGACCATCATGAGCACGATCTCCGGATAGGTGCTCTTGTTCACCTGAAAGCCGATGTAGGCGGCCAGCACCACCAGGCCAAACTGCAGCACGGCCGCGACGCCGGCGGCAGCCACCTTGCCCAGAATCAGGCTGGAGGGGCGGGTAGAGGTGATCAAAATCTCCATGGTGCGGCTGTCTTTCTCCCTGGCGATGATGGAGGAGACGGTGTTGCCGTACATCAGCACCACCATGTACACCACCAGCATCAATACGAAGGACAGCAGGTAGTTGTTGCCGGAGTTCTTGCCCAGGATGGTCAACTGCCCCTGCGCGCTTTGGTTTTCGATGGCGTTGAAATCATCCACCGTCAGCCCGTGGGAGAGGATCATCTGCTCCTTTTTCATGTGTGTCAGGGCTTTCCCAAACTGGGTATCCCGCTCCTCATACATGCTGCGGTCCTTGAAGATGGCTTCGTAGTTCAGACTTTGGTCAATGACAAAGCCCAGCTCCACCTCTTCCCCCTCAATGGCCTTCACCAGCGCGTCCCGGCTGTCATACAGTTTGGGGTTTTCGCCAATGGCCGGGGCCAGCAGGCGGGTGGCGTCCGCATCCGCTACCACATAGCCAATGACAGAATCCGCTGCCGGTTGGGGGGCCGTCATCTCTGTGGATGTGCCCGGCTTTTCGGGCTTGTCAAACAGGGCGATGATGCGCGGCACGCTGGTGCCCACCAGGGCAATGATGATCAACACAACCATGGTGACAATGCCGGCTTTTTTGGTTAGCTGGGTTTTCAGCTCGTAATTAAATACGGTCGCGAAATGCTTCATGCCGTCTCACCTACCTTTTGGATGAAGATGTCTGCCAGGCTGGGCTCATACAGCCCAAAGCGGCGCAGCGCGGTGCCCTCCTGCGCAAACCAGGACAAGAGCTCGGACTGCATGTCCTTTCCCTGGGTGTCCACAATCAGGCTGCCGCGGTCCTGGGTAATCAATAGGGTTGGGAAGGCGGCTGCCAGCTTGTCCTGCAGCGCGCCCAGGCTGCCGTTCATCGGGGTGATGTGCAGCTTGTCGCGGCCTTCGGCCAGTTTGATCTGCTTTAAATCCCCCGTGAGCAGGATGTTGCCCTCGTGGATTAAGGTGACGTCGTCACACACCTCCTCCACATAGCTCATCTGGTGGGAGGAGAAGATGACCAGCTTGCCCTCCTTCACAAACTGCGCGATGGTGTCCTTAAACACCTGCGCGTTCACCGGGTCCAGCCCGGAGAAGGGCTCGTCCAAAATCAGGATGTCCGGCTCGTTTAAGAAGGACTGGGCAATCTGAATCTTCTGCTGGTTGCCCTTGGACAGGGTTTCCAGCTTCTTCTTTTTAAAGTCACCCAGGCCGAAATAGTCAATCCAGTAATGGGCGCTGCGGGCGGCATCCGCGCGGTTCGCGCCGCGCAGCATGGCAAAATAGGTCAATTGGCCCAGCACATCGTTTTTCTGGTACATGCCGCGCTCCTCGGGCAGGTAGCCAATGCGCATCTGCCAGGGGCGGAAGGGTTGGCCGTCCAGCAAAAACTGCCCGCTGTCCTGGCGGAAGACGTCCATCAAACAGCGGATGGTGGTGGACTTGCCCGCGCCGTTGCGGCCTAAAAAGCCCATCGCGCGCCCGGAGACCACCTCAAAGGAAATGCCGTGCAAAATCTCCTTCTCGCCGAAGCTTTTTTTGATGTCTTTAACTTCAAGTTTCATGCGAACTCCTCTTGGTAGTTGGGAACAATGACGATTGATTATACTACGCGCAGGTAAAATTCGGGTCAAGACGTTTGTTTTCGTGGGATAAAAAACGCCCGGACGCTGTCAGGGCGCGGTGTTTGCGGACAAGGCCTCCTTGGGCAGGGTGGCACCCTGGGCGAAGAGGATGGCGATAAACATCAGCAAACTGCCGATGACCTCGCGCAGCGTGGGCATCTCTCCAAGCACAATGATGCCGGTGATCACGGCGAACACGGCTTCCAGGCTCATCAAAAGGGAGGCGATCGCGGGCGGGGTGGTGCGCTGCGCCAGAATCTGCAGGGTGTAGGCCACGCCGGAGGACAGGACGCCTGCGTACAGCAAGGGGCCAATGGCCTTTTTGATATTGCTGAATGTGGGCGTTTCAAAGACAAACATGGCTATGCCAGATAAGAGGCCGCAGACCAAAAACTGCACCGCGCATAATTGGACGCCGTCAACCCGCGCCCCGTAGTGATCCACTAACAGGATCTGGACAGAAAAGAAGAAGGCGCCGATGATGAGCAGCACGTCACCCCGGCTGATGGTAAAGCGCTCCGTCACGCTCAGCAGATACAGGCCCACCGCCGCGATCAACACAGCCAGCCACAGGGCGGGCCGCGCCCTGTGCCCCAAAAACAGCCCGTAGATGGGCACGATGACGATGTACAGCGCCGTGATAAAGCCGGCCTTGCCGGCGGTGGTTTCCACCAGGCCAAACTGCTGCAGGTTGATGGCGATAAAGAGGACCAGGCCGCACAGCGTGCCGCCGATGAGCACGTCCCTGGTGTGCGCCGCCACCCGCGCCTGCCCTTGTTTTATTTTGCGCCTGTTCATCAAAAGGATTAAGGGCAGCAGCGCGAGGGCGCCCATGATGGAGCGCAGCGCCTGGAAGGAAAAGGGCTCCAGATAAACAGCCCCCATGCTCTGGGCAACAAAGGTGCTGCCCCAGATGATGGCGGCAATCAGCAGCATCAGGCTGCCGGTGTGGCGGGTGCGGGTGCTCAAGGCTGCTTCCTTTCGGGGTGTGATGGGGATGATTCTATCGGCTGTTTACGCCCCGGTCAATGGCGCGCGTACCAAAGCCGTGTAAAAAACTGTCTAAAAAGCAGCATGTTTGCACTTTAATGTGCAGATTGTGCTGTCTTTGCCCAATCCGCCCAGTGTTCACAGACGGGGCGCGCTGGGGTATAATGTAAACTGTAGTTGGCGCTTTTATGAAAGCAGAAGGAGGATCATTTGCTCGAACTACGGAATGTGAACTGGACTTTGCCCACGGGCGAGGTCATCATTGAAGATTTAAGCCTGGTCATTCCCGGCGGCAAACTCAGCGTGGTCACCGGCCCCAACGGCGGCGGCAAGACCACGCTGGCCAAGCTCATCGCGGGTTTGGTCACGCCCACATCAGGCAGGATTTATCTGGACGGGGAGGACATCACCGACCTGGACATCACCGAACGTGCCCGGCTGGGCATCAGCTTTGGCTTTCAAACCCCGGTGCGCTTTAAGGGCATGACGGTGCAGGATTTGCTGGAAACCGCCTCCGGCCGCGCGCTGAGCTTTGATGAGGTGTGCGACCTGACCGGCAAGGTGGGGCTGTGCACCCTGGACTATATCGACCGCGATGTGGACACCAGCCTGTCAGGCGGCGAGATCAAGCGGGTGGAGATCGCTTCTGTTTTGGCGCGGGGCACCCAGGTTTCCCTGTTTGATGAGCCGGAGGCCGGCATTGACATGTGGAGCTTCAACGGCCTGGTGGAGGTGTTCAAAAACCTGAAGGAGCAGGGCAAAACCATGATGATCATCTCCCATCAGCAGCGGCTGCTGGAGATCGCGGATGAGATTATTGTGCTGTCCGCCGGCCACCTGCGCGACCAGGGCCCCACGGCGGAGGTCATGCCAGGCCTGCTGGCCGGCGAAATTGCCGGGCACTGCCCCGTTGGCAGGAAGGAGAGCGCATGAACACCGTACCGCTCAACCCCATTTCTGCCAGGCTGCTCAAAACCGTCGCGGGCTTTGACGGCCAGTTCAAGGGCGCCTTCAACATCCGCCAGGACACGGGCTGCGCCGGGCGCCGCTCCAGCGAGAACATCAAGATCATCCCGCACCGCGAGGGCAAGCCGGGCATTGAAATTCATGTGGCTGCCGGCACGCAGGATGAAACCGTCTTCATCCCCGCCACGGTCACCCGCGGCGATGTGGCCGACCTCACCTACAACGATTTTTATATCGGCGAGGGCGCGAAGGTCAAAATCGTCGCCGGCTGCGGCGTGCACACGGATGACGACCTGGAGGCCAAGCACAACGGCGTCCACAGGTTCTTCATCAGCAAAGGCGCAGACGTCTTGTATGAGGAAAAGCACATCGGCGAAGGTAGCGGCACCGGCCGCCGCCGCATTGACCCGGTGAGCGACATCTACCTGGAAGAGGACGCCCGCATGACCATGGACACGGTGCAGCTCTCCGGCGTGGACTGGACCGACCGCATTACCACCGCTTCGCTCAAGGCACGCGCCAAGCTGGTTGTCCGTGAGCGCCTGATGACCACGGGGGTTGAAACAGCCAAAACCCGCTTTGATGTGGTGCTTGAGGGCGATGACGCGGGCTGCGACCTGGTGAGCCGCTCGGTGGCCCGCGGGCAAAGCCGGCAGGAGTTTTACAGCCGCATCGTGGGCAAAGCCCGCTGCCACGGCCACTCCGCCTGTGACGCCATCCTGGGGGAGGAGGCCATTGTGACGGCCGCGCCCCAGTTGGACGCGCTCAACCCGGACGCCATGCTCATCCACGAAGCGGCGATCGGCAAAATCGCGGGCGAGCAGATTCTGAAACTGCGCACCCTTGGCCTAACGGAAGAAGAAGCCGAGACCAAGATTGTGGAGGGTTTCTTAAAATAATCCCTTGGTATTTACTTGTAACCAGGCGTCACTGCCTGGTTTTTTTATATATCAGGCCCTTCATATTGGGCGCTGCCAAAGCCCAGAATCATATGGAAGATGCCGGGCAGCAGAATCAGCCCCCAGCCAAAGGCGGTGCTTTTGCCAAAGGAATGCGCCAGCTTGATGGAGAGCATGGCGAGCACCACGATGTTCACAATCGGGATCAGCGTGAGCAGCATCAGCCAGCCCTGCCCCCAGGCAATCTGAAAGGTGATGTAGGTGTTGTAAAATGGGATCAGGCTTTTCCAGCCTGGCTGGTTTGCCTTTACAAAGATGCGCCAGTGCGCAATCAGCAGCACCAGCGCGAAGACCCACGCGATGGGACTGGAAATGGCCTCGCTGGCGCTCCGCTGGTAATCATACTCTCCTAAATATGGCATAAACTTTCGCTCCCTTCCTTATCATCTACAGGTATTATACGAAAATCACACAAAAATTGAAAGAAAGGATGAAACAAAGCCCCTCATTCGTCAGATGGACGTACCCGAATACA
>CAYFUH010000009.1:9832-52357 GCA_964346355.1 uncultured Christensenella sp.
AGCCGCGTCCCCTTTTTGAAACAGGACGAGAACAACGAAAGGGCGCAGATCTTCTCAAGTGAGATGACTTTCGCGCACGACATCGGCGCGGTTACCCTGGTGCCGGTGATGCACAGGGGCGGCCAGATGCGGTGGTCTGCCATCCACTTGCAAAAAGCCACGGATTAAACCAAACATGCCCAAGGAGAGGAAGCCCGTTGCGGCTTCCTTTTTTTTATGTTTCTGTGATGTATTTTTGCGTAAAATCAACCAAGGCAGCGCGCAAGCCGCCCGGGTGATGTATAATATGGTGTACCAGAGAGCAAGCGGCTTGCTTGTATTCATAGACAGAATGGGATAAACTGTTGAAGAAAATTCGCGGGAGGGCAGGATGGCAAACAAGGTAGTCTGGATGAGCGGGGCGTCAAGCGGCCTGGGCAAGGCGGCGTGTGAGGCCTTGTCCCGCGCCGGCTGGACGGTGGTTGCCGGCGCGCGCTCCTTCGCGAATCGGGAAGGCAAGGAGGGGTCTGTCCATTACCTGGCCCTGGATGTGCGCGATGACGCCAGCGTGCGGGATTTTTGCCAGAAGGCGCAGGCCCTCTGCGGCCCGCCGCACGCGCTGCTTTGCGCCGCGGGCATTCTCATCTTCGGCCCGGCGGAGGAAACCAGCCTGCCGGAGTACGAGGCTGTGATGGACACCATCCTGATGGGGACCATCCGCTTAACCCAGGCCGCGCTGCCCTATTTGCGCAAGCAGCCGGGCGGTAAAATTGTGATGCTGTCCTCTGTCAACGGGCTGATGCCCACGCCCTTTCAAAGCGCGTACGTGGCGGCCAAGCACGCGCTGGAAGGCTACAGCGAATGCCTGATGCTGGAAACAGCCGCCCAGGGCATTCAGGTGATGCTGGTGGAGCCGGGGGATCACTCCGGCGGCTTAAGCAAGTACCGCGAAAGTACTCTTACAGTGTCGCCCCTGTACGAGGCAGCCTTTCACCGCGCCCGGGGCGTGATTTTACAGGACGAGGCGCAGGGGGGAAGCCCCGCGGCCTTTGGCCGCAAACTGGCCCGGGTGATGGGCAAACGCCGCCTGCCCGCGCGAATGCGCGTGACAACGCTGAAGGAAACCGCCGCGATTGTGCTGCATGACATTCTGCCCGGCAGGCTGTTTCAAAAGTTCCTGCGGGATTATTACAAGGTCTGATCGCCCATGGCGATGAAGGAGGGCTTGAACTTGAAGCTTACCACCAATATCAGCGCGCGCTGTGAAGCGCTGCGTAAAAACCGAACCTTCCAAACCATTTTCGACCTCACCTGCGAAAACCCGGAGCGCATCGCCGCGCACTGGCTGGAAGGCAACGAGGAGCGCTCCTGCACCTTTGGGGACTACCGCCAACAGACCAAGGATTACGCGCAGTATCTCTTACAGGAATTGGGCGGGCGCAACCAGGGCAGGTTCCTGGCCATCCAGGTGGACACCTGCAAGGAGTGGTTCTCCATGTTCTGGGCGGTGCTCTACGCCGGCTTCAACCCTGTGCTGCTCAACGCCACCTTAAGCGATGACATGACCGTCCATATGCTGCGCGAAGCGGGCGCCTGCGGCGTCATCTTCCAGGGCAGGCGCAACCTGCCTTCAGAGTTTGTGCAGATTGACGCCAATTTGATGTTCAAAGCCCCCAAAGCGGAAGATTTTGCCCCGGTCTGGGGGGATAAAGTCGCCCTGTGCACCTCCGGCAGCACGGCCACCAGCCGCATCTTTGTGTATGACCAGGTCGCCATTTGTGAGCAGGTGCTCAACTCCGACCTGTTGCACAAGGCCAACCCGCGCATCGTGAACCAGCAGATGCAGCGCAACCTGGCCTTCCTGCCCTTCCACCACATCTTTGGCTTTATGGTGTGCGTGATGTGGTGCAACTTCATCGGCTATGAGTCCGTCTTTTTGAAGGACCGCTCGCCGGAAACCATCCTGGGCACCATGCGCCGCTTCAAGGTCAATTTCCTGTGCGCGGTGCCTGTTTTGGCCAACAGCCTGTCAAACGGCCTTAACAAAAAGGTGGCGCAGGAAAAGCCCGTCAAGCGGGCGGCTTTTAAATTCATGAAGGGCATCAGCCTGGGTCTGCAAAACATCGTGCCGCGCTTTGGCATGGATTTTGCCAAAAATGTGCTCTTCAAGTCCGTCAACAGCCAGCTGATGGGCCCGGACATCAACTGCGTCATCCTGGGCGGCAGCCACACCCCGCGGGAGCATATGCGTAACATCGCAGCCCTCGGCTATTACACCATCTCCGGCTTTGGGATGACGGAAACGGCCATCACCTCCTGTGAAACCAGCATGAACCTGCACACCCGCACCTCCGGCTCTGTTGGCCGCCCCATGTCCTCGGTGGAGTACAAGGTGGAGTCCGACGGCAAGCGCAGCAACACGGGGGAGATGCTCATCCGCGGCCGCAGCGTGCACACCGGCCAATTAAAGGGCGGGGTCCTCATCCCGCCGGATCTGGACGCCCAGGGCTGGTACCGCACCGGCGACATTGTGCGGCTTGAAAAAGGCATGCGCATGTATGTGGAAGGCCGCAGCAAGGACGTCATCATCAACGAATCCGGCGAGAACGTCTACCCGGACGAATTGGAAGATTCCTTCGCCAACCTGGAGGGCGTGGAGCAGTTTTGCGTGCTGGGGCTTAAAAACACGGGCGAAAGCCGCGTCAACCGCTTAAAGCGCCGCCGTCACGTGCGCCCGGATTATGAGGACATCACGCTGGTTTTAAACGTGGGCGACCGCTACCGGGATGATGAGTTCCTGACCGGGTTGATGCGCCAGATCGCGCAGGCCAACAAGCGCCTGCCGGTCCTCAAGCAGATTACCCGCGTGCTGGCTACCCGCGTGCCCTTCGAGTTGGCCAACGGCATCAAGGTGAAGCGCCTGGCGCTGAAAACCAACCTGGAAGCGGGCAAGATCCCCTACCGCGATCTGGACTTGAAATCCGGCTCCCTGCCGCTGTCGGATAAAGAGCCCATTGTGGTGGAGGAAGTGGTCCCCGATGTGGTGGGCCAGGACGAGATCAAGGACCAGGTGCGCAAGCTGTACGCCGACGCGCTGGAGATCGTGCCCAGCCAGGTGGCGGATGACGCCCATTTCATCAACGATCTGGGCGGGGATTCCCTGCAGGTGTTAAGCGTCGCACTCAAAGTGGAGGAGCTGTTCCACATTTTAATTCCCACCGAGGAATACGGCGAGTGCACCACCGTCAATGATTTGACGGCGGTCATCAACAAGCACCTAACGGGCGGGGAGCAAAAGGCAGAGGAACCCAGGGGAGCGGTCACGCCTGTCACCCGGTTTGAGGACAGCGAGGAGTTCCAGGCTTTTTATGAGCGCCAGCAGGCGCTGCTGGGCAGCGGGATGGAGAACCCCTACTTTGTGCGCCATGACAGCACGCTGACAGACGTGTCCATGATGGAGGGGCAGGAGGTGCTCAACTTCGGCTCCTACAACTATGTGGCCATGTCCGGCCGGCCCGAAGTGCAGGCGGCGGCCAAGGACGCGATTGACAAATACGGCACCTCGGCCTCCGGTTCCCGGCTGCTTGCGGGCGAGAAAACCCTGTACCAGGAGCTGGAACGCGAGCTGGCTGACTGGAAAAACGCCGAAGCCGCGCTGATTTTGGTCTCCGGCCACGCCACCAACGTGACCCTGGTGGGCAATTTCTGCGGCAAGGATGACTTAATCCTCTATGACGCGCTGGCGCATAACTCCATCGACCAGGGCACCAAGCTGTCCCAGGCCACCAGCAAGCCCTTCCCGCACAACGACCATGTCGCACTGGAGAGCATCCTCAAAGCCCAGCGCCATAACTACAGGAAATGCCTCATCATCATCGAGGGCGCCTACAGCATGGACGGCGACATCGCCAACGTGCCCGCCTTTGTGGAACTCAAGAAGAAATATGGCTGCTTCCTATTGGTGGACGAGGCGCACTCCGCCTGTGTCATTGGCAAAACTGGCGGCGGCGTGGATGAGTACTTCAACTTAAAGCCCGAAGACATCGACATCAAAATGGGCACCTTGTCCAAGGGCTTGGGCACCTGCGGCGGCTACCTGGCAGGGCCTTTGAGCATCATCGAATACCTGCGCTACAACCTGCCGGGCTTTGTGTTCTCCGTCGGCATCAGCCCGCCCCTGGCAGCCGGCACCCTGGAGGCCATCCGGCTGCTGCGGCGTGACCCCAGCATCATCCAGTCGCTGGAAAACGCCATCAACACCTTTGTGAAGGAAGCGCACAAGCGCAAACTGAACACCTGCTTGGCCGGTCACACTGCCATCATCCCCATTTTGGTGGGCTCGGACGAAAACGCCTTCCTGCTGTCCAACATGCTGCGCCACAAAGGCGTGTTTGTGCCGCCGGCTGTCTTCCCGGCTGTGCCCAAGGGCAAGGCGCGCCTGCGCTTTTGCGTGGTGAGCGAGCACAAGGAGGAGCAGATCATCCGGGCGCTGGACGCGCTGATTGAAGCGGCGGCTGAAGCGGGCATCACACTGCCTGCTTGATACTACTAAACCGATTTGCCGGGCAAAGCGCCCGGCTTTTTGTATCCTCAATGGGTGGGTAGGATGATGGTATACATGTAAAACGCATGGTAGTATTTGTATGGAGAAACGCATGACAACGATGCTTCTAAAACCGGAATACCTGCAGTTTCAGGACGCGGGCGGCGTGCACTTTGGCTGTGACCAGGACTGGTTCCCCGGCTTCTGGCAGCGCAAAGCCGGCTGCGGCCCCTGCACCGGCGCGCACATCCTGCACTATTTCCAGCAGTCCGGACGCATCCCGCACCTTATGGACATCCGCGGCCAGAAGGATTTTATTCGCTTAATGGAGCACAGCTGGGGCTATTTGACGCCGGGCATCATGGGGCTTAATTCCCCGTATTATATGCAAAAAGGGCTGGACCAGATGCTTCGGGACTTGGGCAGCAGCCTCAAAAGCCAGGTGATGGAAATCCCGGCAGACGCGAATCTGCGCCCGGATGTTGACGCGGTGGAAGCCTTTATCAGAGAAGGCCTTTTGGCAGATTCCCCGGTCGCCTTCCTCAACCTGCACAACGGGGGCATCCCTCAGCTGGAAACCTGGCATTGGGTGACGGTGGTGGGCATCTCTGGCAGCGGGGAGCGCGCCGTCCTGGACATCTACGACAATGGCAACAACATCCAGGTCAATCTGTCAAAGTGGCTCAAGTCGACCACCCGCGGCGGCGGGTTTGTGTACGCCATCAACAGTCAGGAATAAGCGTTTACAATCAAAAAGAAGGCGCTTTGCGGTTTTGCGCCTTCTTTTTGGTATCAGCACGCCTCAGGTGTGTTGGGTGTAATCCTCGCCATACAGCTCGGACAGCTTGTTTTCCGTCATCCCCACAATGGGCATGAGGGGTTCCTTGATCTGCCCCAGGGTGATCTGCGGCGGCTGCGCAGCGGGCGCGGCCCAGCGCACGGCGTTGGTGATGACCTTTTGGATATCCTTGTTGTGGAAGGTGGGGAAGGTTTCATGCCCCGGGCGGAAGTAGAAGATCTTGCCCCTGCCGCGGGTATAGGTGACGCCGGAGCGGAAGACCTCACCGCCTTCAAACCAGGAGACGAAGACCAGCTCATCGGGCTTGGGGATGATGAAGGTTTCGCCGTACATCTCCTCATGCGGCAGGATGATGTGGTCCGGCACGCCCTGCACGATGGGGTGGCCGGGCTCCATCACCCACAGGATTTCCTTCTCGTTGGCTTCGCGCCAGCGCAGCAGCTCACTGTCGGTGCCGCACAGCTTGCGGAAGATTTTGCTGGCGTGGCCGGAGTGCAGGACGATGAGGCCCATGCCGTCCATCACGCGCTTGTACACGCGCTCCACTACGGCGTCCTCCACCTCGTGGTGGGCCATATGCCCCCACCAGAGCAGCACGTCCGTTTTATCCAGCACTTCCTGGGTTAAGCCATGCTCTGGCTCTGCCAGGGTGGCGGTGCCCGCCTCCATACCGGCCTCCTTTAAGAAGGCGGCGATGGCGCCGTGGATGCCCTCGGGGTAGATTGCCCGGATGGCCTCGTGGCGCAGCTCGTGCTTGTACTCGTTCCATACAGTCGCGCGGATTGTTCTGTTCATGGTGTTCTCCCTTCCTTCAATAGATTATTGTCTGCCTGTGTCCTCTTTGATGGTGACCCGGACGCTGTCGCCGGGCTGCTTGCCAATCGCTTGACGGATATCTTTGCGGATGCCGATGATGTGGCAGCCTGTGCCCATGTTGACCAGGGAGCCGGCATAGGGATGCCCGTCAAAGGTGGCCAGCACCTTCACCCGGCCTTTGCCAAACTCTGCCTTCACATCATGGGGGAAGTCCACATAGGCGCCGTCCATGTCCGGCACCTTTTGGATGATGGCGTCAAATTCATACAAGCGTTTACTCATACCAGTTTAAATATAGCAGGAAGCAGGCTTTTGGGCAAATAAGACAACAAAAATGCGCTCCCCGAAAAGAGAGCGCAGGATGGGGGAGTGGATCAGGTGGTTTCCAGGATGGCCAGCAGCACGAAGTTTAGGATAAACAGCGCGGTGGACACCCAAAGGATGGGGTGGATTTCCTTTGCCTTGCCGGTGAACACCTTGGCAATGCAATAAAACAGGAACCCGAAGGCGATGCCATAGGAAATGGAGTAGCACAGCGCCATGAACAGCCCGGCGAAGAAGGCAGGGACCGCCTCTTCCAGGTTGGTCCACTCAATTTCCTTGAAGCTGGCAATCATCATGATGCCCACCATTACCAAAGCGGGGGAGGTGGCGGCAGAGGGGATGGCTGATACCAGGGAGGCCAAGAAGGCGGAGGCAGCAAACAGCAGCGCGACCACCACGCTGGTAAGGCCGGTGCGCCCGCCCGCCTGGATGCCGGCGGCGCTTTCCACATAGGTGGTGGTGTTGCTGGTGCCAAAAAGAGCGCCCACGGAGGTAGCCATCGCGTCCGCGAACAATGCCTTGTCCATCTTGGAGGAGAAGCCGCGGCTCTCCTCCATCGCGCGCTCATCCTCCTGGGAGAAGATCCCGCTGCGGCGGCCGGTGCCGATGAAGGTGCCGATGGTGTCAAAGGTGTCCGTCAAGCTGAAGGCAAAGATGGTCATCAGCACCAGGGGCAGGCGGCCCAGGTCACTAAACAGGCTGGGCAGGCCCTGTGCTGTGAAAATCACGCCAAAGGTCTGCGGCAGCTGGCTGGCGGCCTCGGAGAAATTGATGGTCTCACCCATCTTGGTCACGCCAAAGGGGATGCCGATGATGGCGGTGGCGATGATGGAAATCAGGATGGCGCCCTTCACCTTCATCACAGACAGGACGATGATGAGGAAGAGGCCGATTAAGAAGACCCACAGGATGGGCTGGTTGAGGGCGGGAATGCTGGGCACGCCCGCGCCAAAGTTGATCAGCCCGGCGTTGAGCAGGCCGATGTAGGCGATAAACACGCCGATGCCGCCGGAGATGGCGTTTTGCAGGCTCTTGGGGATGGCCCTGATAATGTGCTTGCGCACCTTGGTGACGGTGATCAAAATGTTGATGACGCCGCACAAAAACACCATGGACAGCGCCTGCTGCCAGGTGAATTTTAAGGTGAAGCACACGGTAAACACGAAGAAGGCGTTCAGCCCCATGCCCGGCGCCTGCGCGTAGGGCACATTGGCAAACAGGCCCATCACCAGGGTGCCGATGATGGCGGCGATGATGGTGGCCAGGAAGACCGCGCCCCAGGGCATGCCGGACTGCGCCAGGATGCTGGGGTTGACCGCGATGATATAGGCCATGGTGAAAAAGGTGGTGATGCCGGCCAAAACCTCGGTTGAGACCTTGGTGCCGTGTTCCCTGAGTTTGAAAAATCTGTCCATTTGTTCTCCCTGCTCTCACAATTCTTGGGGGCATGTTTTCTTGCCGGCTATCCTGCAAGATGTCCCTAGTTTACTACACAGCCCCTGCTTTGTCACTAAAAAGACGAACTATTTTTGAAGATTCTCTTTATTTGTTCGAAATCTACCGCTTCTGTCTATTTTGGGTCAGTGTATTTGCCCAGAACCCTTTGCGTTGTTATACTATGGTAGACCTACAATATCAGGAGGTGGCGGCATGGAACAAACCGCGCAAACGCAGGAGCGCCCGGTGGTGGCAGGCAGCCTGCCGGGACTTGCGTCCTTTAACCATCTGTTTCAGTATTTGTTTTGCATGCTGGCTTCCACCGCCATATTAAGCCGGCCCATTTTGGGCGGCGCCCTCTACATGATCGGCCAGGTGACGGTGCTGTTTTCAAAGCTTTTAATGCCGGGGGACTTCTTCCATCTGCCCAGGCACCTGCGTGTGACCGGCATCGTCTTAGCCGCGCTGTCTGCCCTGTTTGCCCTGGGTGTTTTGCTGATCTACCCGCTGGCGGTGGAGTTGCCGCTGGTCTGGCTGGTGTTTGCCTTGGCCTGCCTGCTGATTGTGATGAGCGAATGGGCCAAGTTGATTGTGCTGGGCGGGCAGCGGCGGGGGCTGCACTGGGTGCGGCGCATGGTGCGCGTGGTGGAGATGATGCTGTTCACCTGCGGTGTTGCGGCCTTGATTCTCTTTTTCAGCCAGCCAGCGCAGACTGCCTGGTACCTGCTGGGCGGCTATGCCCTGTGCTGCTTGTTCCGCTTAATTACCCTGCTCCCGCGCCGGGAGGAGCAGATGCCCCCGCGGGAGGAGGGTGCCTGGCAGCTGATGGAGGAGGGGCACAAACTGGCGCAGGTCAACGCCTACCGCGTGTTCCGCTCGGTCATGCTCATCACCATTATCGCCTTGCAGGTCACGATGATTATGATCTTCACCTTCATCGGCACCACGGCAAACAGCCTGTTTTCGAGCCTCTTAATCGCTTTTGTCTGCGCTGTATTAGCCCAGTGGCTGACGGAACTGCTGCTGCGACGGCCGCTGTTTATGCACAGGATGGCGCCCTCCTCCACCCTGATTTACGGCTTGATGCTGTGGCTATTGTCCCTGGCTTCCTTTGTGCTGCGCACCCTGTCGGGCAACCTGGTCTTCAGCTATTTGTCTTTGGCCCTGTGCACCGCCGGTGTCACCATGTCCGGCCGCGCCCTGCAGACGCTTGAGCGGGACATGCGCGACGTGGTGCATTTCGCCATGGGGGAGAAGCAGGACAAGGCGCTTGACAGCGTGCATGCCGCGCTTTCTGAGTACGCGGCCATGATTGGCCGGATGATCGCCCTCTTGGCGCTCACCTTGATTACCCTCATCTCCGGCGGCACCATCACCCCCAATTCGGTGTCCGTCTCGGTGCAGCCCCTTTTGCTCTTGCCCGCCGCGGCGCTGGTGCTGGCCGCCATCCCCGTGGCCTTCCGCCTGCCCATTGACAAGCAGGTGGTGGAGAAAACGCGCACCTTCCTGCGCCTGCAGGAAAACGGGGAGACCAACATCCCCCTGCAAAAGCAGCTGGAGGACCTGGTGGTCAAGGTGCATAAGCGCCGCTACTACATCAAGCTGATCATCCTCATCCTGCGCCCCTTCTTTTACAGCAAGGTGATTGGCGCCAACACTGTGACGCCCGAGCGGGACGTCAGCATCATCTTCACCTGCAACCATGGGGAGATGTGGGGCCCGGTGGTCACCAACCTGTTTATTCCCTTTTCCTTCCGGCCCTGGGTCATCAACGAAATCGCGGTGCCGGAGGATTCCTCCACCTATTTGTACAACAACACCATCAAGCGCCAAAGGTGGATTCCGGAGCGCCTCAAGTGGCCGGCCACCCGCCTGACCACCGCCTTTTTAATCTGGATTATGGCGTCCTTAAACAGCATCCCCGTTTACCGGGATGATCCCTACGCCCTGATCAAAACCTTCCGGGAGACCGCGGCGGCGATGGAGGCGGGGGATAACATCCTGATCTTCCCTGAAAACCCCAACCACGAAACCCTGCCCCAGCCCGGCTATGTGAAGGAGGGCGTGGGCCCCTTCTTCAGCGGTTTTGCGATGGTGGGGCAGATCTACTACCAGCGCACCGGCAAATGCGCGCAGTTTTATCCGGTTTACGCGGACAAAAAGAACCACACCCTCACCTTTGGGCAGATGACGCGCTGGAACCCGGAAAATAAGGGGGACGAGAAGGAGCGCATCGCCAGGCACCTGCGCCGGGAGATGCTGCGCATGGGCGGCCTTCCGGATGAGGAGGACGCCTTAGTATGATGGGCATCCTGCTGCTGCTTGTTTATCTGTTGGCGGGTGTGTTCATCACCTGCTGCCTGCTGCCCCGGCTGTCGCCCGTCATCCGGGTTTATCTGGGCCTGGCCTTGGGCATGTTTCTTTTGATGTGGCTGCCGGCGCTGCTGGCCTTCCTGCGCCCCTTTGACGGGCTGACCCACATCCTTTCCCTGCTGCCGCTGGCAGGGCTTGCGACAGCGGCGTATCTGGGCCGCAGCAGGCAAACGGCGCGCGTCTTTGATCAAACGGACACAACCGCCCTGCGCCTATTGGCTATGGTCGCGCTGCCGCTGATTATGATTGGCGCGTATTTGCTGCACACGCACATCCTGCGCCCGGAGGGCGGCGCGCTGTATACAGGCCAGGCCACCTATGGGGATTTTCCGCTGCATCTGTCCATCATCACATCCCTGCCCGGTAAAACCCTGCCGGTGGATTACAGCATCCTGCCCGGGGTGCGCCTGGGCTATCCCTTTTTGGTCAATTCCCTGTCCACAAGTTTTTTAATCCTGGGGCTGCCGCTGCGCTGGGCGGTGATTGTGCCCAGCCTGCTGCTGATGGCGCTGGTGTTTTCCGGCATGCTCCTTTTAGCCCTGCGCGTCTGCAAACGCCCGGGCGCCGCGGTGCTGGCCACCCTGCTGGTTTTCCTCAATGGGGGGCTGGGCTTTTTGTACGCGGCGGATATGGCGGGCGGTTCCCTGGGCGGTGCTGGCAGCAACCAGCTGCAGCAGGGCGTCTGGCTGGAGCGGGTGCGCAATATATTGCAGGGCTGGTACCAGACACCGGCCAACCACGCGGAATTTACGCAGTATAACCTGCGCTGGTCCAACATCATCGCGGACATGCTCCTGCCGCAGCGCACCTTCCTGGCGGGCTGGGCGGTGCTGCTGCCCTGTTTATACCTGCTGCTGGACATGATGAAAGAGGAGGAATGGGATACCCGGCAGCTGATCCTGCTGGGTATTCTGGCGGGCGGCCTGCCGCTGATTCACACGCACTCCTTCCTGGCGCTGGGGATGATGAGCGCGGGCTTTGTTGTCCACTCCCTGATTCGAAAACGGGCCTTCATGCCCTGGTTGATGTACGGCGGCATCGCGGTGGCGCTGGCCCTGCCGCAGCTTGTGGGCTTTACCTTTGCCCAGTCTGCGGGCGAGGGCTTTTTGCGCTTTCAGTTCAACTGGGTCAACAACCCGGGCGGCAGGGGCTTAAACGACGCCTACCTCTTCTTTTACATCAAAAACATCGGCCTGCCCTTCTTGCTGCTGGTCTTTGCCCTGTTTGAAAAGAACGCCTGGCACAGGCGGCTGTTTGCGGGTGCCTTTGTCATTTTTGTCATCGCGGAGGTCATCCTCTTTCAGCCCAATGTGTACGACAACAACAAGCTGTTTTATGTCTGGTGGCTGATCTGCGCGATGCCGGTGGCGGATTATGCTTTCACCCTGTTTGACAAATTAAAGGGCCTGCGCGCGCGGCCGGTCATCGCAGCGCTGGCGGTGTTTGTGATGTTTATAACGGGGGTTTTGGCAGTCGCGCGGGAGATGGCGAGCGATTATATGCACTTCTCATCAGCCGATGCCCGCCTGGCGGATTTTATCCGGGATGAAACCCCTGCAGATAGCCGTTTTATCACCGGGACCCAGCACACAAACCCTGTCTCCTCCTTAGCGGGCCGGGAAATTGTGTGCGGGCCGGATTTGTGGCTGTACTACCATGGTTTTGACACCCGCACGCGCCAGGAGGATCTGGCCAGGTTTTACCAAAACCCGGCGGCCTTTGCGGATATCCCGCAAAAATACGGCGCGGATTACATCCTGTTAGGGCCGCATGAGCGCGGCTACCGGCCCAATGAGGACGCGCTGAAGGAGCGCTATGACATCGTGTATGAGGATGGGGACATCCTCTTGTACAAGGTGCCGGAGGGCTAAATGATGATCGACCGCTTTTTAAGCTACTCCCTGCGCTGGGCCTGCCCCATCAAGCTGGTGTACCTCAAGGAGGGGCAGATGAAAACAGGCAACATCACCGTGGTGTCGCTTGCAGAAGACAGCTTTGAGTACACCACCGCGCGCAGAAAAACGCCGCAGACCATGCCAATGGCGGATGTGCTGGCGGCGTCCTATGCCCGGGGCGATGACGGGGATACCCTTAAAAAAGAACGACAGGCACAGGAAAAGGAAACAGATGAAGGATAAATTCAGACAACTGCAGGCAAAGAATCCGCGCCTGGTGGAAATCGGCGCGTACCTGTTTTTTGGCGTGATGACCACGCTGGTCAACTGGGTCATCTACCTGACGCTTACCGGCATCCTGGGGCTGCATCAGCATGAGCAGGGCAGCGCCAGCTACACCTTGATTACCAATGTCTCCCAGGCCGTGTCCTGGATCATCAGCGTGCTGTTTGCCTATGCCACCAACCGCCGCTTTGTGTTTTTAAGCAAGACCCAAAAGGGCCAGTTTTTTGTGGAGATGTGGCAGTTTATCTCCTCCCGCGCGCTGGGCTATGTCCTCTTTGATCTCTTGCTCTTCAACGTTTTCCTGCTGTTCATGGCCGACCGCCCGGCCAAACTGATCATGAACGGCTTTGTCATCGTCTTTAACTACCTGGCCAGCCGCTATGTGGTGTTCCGCAAAGGCAAGCAGGCAAACAAGGCGGATGAAACCACGCCGGATTTGCCGCGCTGACGCACACATCACACCTGTTTGCAGAAAAACCGTCCAAGCGCCCGTTCATTGGGCAGCACTGGACGGTTTTTTCCGTTCCCCAATCATTTGCCGGGTTTATTGCCCTACTCAACCACCCAGGAAATAAACTCGTACATCGGCAGGGGGATGGTGATCACGCTGCCATCCTCCAGATGGATGTCTGAAATGGCCACATACACCTTGTACAGGCTGGGGCCGTATTGCTTCAGCGATACCTTGCCCGGGCTGATGACCTCACCGGGCGCGATGCGTGCGTCGTAGGTGAAGTAGGTCAACTCCTGGCCGCTTGCGCCAAAGGGCAGGCGGTTGTACCCCTTGTCTTCCCCAAAATACACCAGGGTAAAGCCGGTGACCGCCAGGTCCTTGCCCTTGTTTTGAATATCCGGGTTAATGTAGGGCGTGGGATGGTTGCCGACATAAGCCTCCTCCCCGAGGACAAGGGGGATGTCTTTTGCCAAAAGCAGCGGCGGGACGTCCTCCGGCTTGATTTGCGCCTCCTCTGTCACCTCAAAATCAACCGAACCTAAAAGCGCGCTGTCCAAATAGATGGCAGCGGTGTAGGTGCCAGTTGTAATCTCCTCTTCAAACTTCACCACATCCTCCAGCAATTCGCGCAGGTCCGCGTAGCGTAAATAGCCGTTCTCGCTGGCTGGAAAGTCGTACTCATAATCAATCAGATAATAAAAGCCGTTGGGGGTGCGCAGCGTGTACAGGGCTGTGCCCTGGCTGCGTGTTTCGGCTTGCGCCAGGCGCACGCGGTAGGTCAGGCATAGCGCCATCTGGTCCATAGCCCGGGTTATGTCCTCTTTCCCAAACCGCGTTAAAGCCCCCGGCAGGTAGCTGGTGTAGGGCTGCTGTTCGTAGGAATAGTACAGGCCAAGGTTTAATACATTGGCATCCCGCAGCGCAAGCGGCGCGGCATCCTGTAAACGCAGTTCGGTATACAGCAGGGGGTCTTCCAGGCCTTCTTCGCTTAAGGCAAGGGCGAACTCGTACTGCTCCCCGGGGATGATCAGACTGTCAAAGGTGATGCTGTGCTCTTTTGTCTCAAAAAAATAGTAATAGATATTGCCCTTGACCTGGTGGGCCACATGGTATGTTGTTCCCTCCGGCAGGTCGCTGTCCCAGCTCAAAACAACGCTGCCGGGCCCGGTTTGCCGGGCGGTCAGGTTCTTGACGGACGCGGCGGTCTCTGCCGTGGTCTGCGCCGTTTGCTGCTGTTCCTTTTTTAACTGGGCCAGGGGATAGGGCGCCTGGTCTGCCGCTGCCTCATACAGCGCGATGGCCTCCTTGATGTCGATGGCGAAATTGATGTTCTGGCTTGAACCGTCCAAAAAGCTGGTGGTGATGCCGATGACCGTGCCCTGGTTATCAAAGAGGGCACCGCCGCTGGAGCCGGGGGAGATGGGCGCGGTAAACTGAATGTGGCGCATGTTGTTTTTGATGAACAAGGCGCTGATATCGCCTTTGGAAACGGAGTTCTTGTAGCCCTCCGGGCTGCCGATGGCCACCACGGGCTGCCCGCGCAGCAGCGTGTCCTCCTTTTGCAGGGGAAGCGGCTTTAATTTGGTGTCCGCCTTGAAGCGCAGGATGGCCAGGTCCCTGGCCTCATCCGCCGCGATCACCTCATCCAGAAAATAGCTCTGCCCGCTGTCGCTCTCCGCCAGGATCAAATCCCCGTCCTTGATGACGTGGTAATTGGTGATGAGGGTGCGGCTGTCAAAGGCCACAAAGCCGCTGCCGGTCGCGGCATAGCTGCCCTTGTTGGCGTCATACACCAGCAGCATCAGCACGCTGTCCGCGGCCTCATTGATGGCGGCTACATCATCCCGGAAGGGCGTCTGAGCAGCCTGGGCAGCCGCAGCGCCAATCATCAAACAAAGGGCGAGGGCGATGGACAGGAGTTTTTTCATAATGCTTCCTTACCTCCAGGGCAATCCTTGTGCTCATCATACCCTGGGGCATGCGGATACAAGCGTTTGCTGGTGTTTTTGGGGCAAGAAAAAAGCCCCGAAGGGCTTGTGGTTAAACATTATTTTGTTCCAAACAGCCGGTCGCCGGCATCGCCCAGGCCCGGGATGATGTAGGCGTTGGGGTTTAATTCCTCATCAAAGGCGGCGCAGTAGATTTTGACATCCGGGAACTCGCGCGCGATGCGCTCCACGCCAAAGCGGGCAGCCACGAGGCAGACCAGGCGCAGATCCGTGCAGCCCTTGCCGTAGAGGATTTTGAGCGCGGCCGCGATGGAGCCGCCGGTCGCGAACATGGGGTCCAGAACAAAAACGGTGCTGTCGGCGATGTCAACGGGCAGCTTGCAGTAATACTCCACCGGCTCGTGGGTGTCATGGTCGCGGTACAGGCCAATGTGCCCCACGCGCGCGTTGGGCAACAACTGCTGGATGCCGTGCACCATGCCGATGCCCGCGCGCAAAATGGGCACCAGGGATACCTTGCGGTCGGAGAGGATCTTGGTTTTGGTGAGGGCCATGGGGGTCTCAATCTCGGTCTCCACCAGCTCAAAATCCTTGGTGATTTCATAGACCATCAGCATGGACAGCTCGTCCACCAGGTCCCTGAAATCTTTCATGGAGGTGTTTTTGTCCCGCAGCAGGGACACCTTGTGCTGAATCAGCGGGTGTCCGAAGATAAACACGTTATCGCCCATCATATCCTCCGTCACGTTTGATTTTCTGTGACTATGCTAAACCAAAGTGAACGCTGTGTAAAGTATTTCTTCATGCCGGGCTTTCTTGAATTTGGCCAGGCAATCCAGTACACTTGAGGAAACAGCAGCAAATCATCATCCTTGCCCAACTGCTCCAAGGTGGACATCATGCAGACCTACCTGCTGCCGGAGCAGCCGGGCATGCAGGTGCGCATCCGCCAGCGGGGCGCCAATGGCCATTATATTTACTATAAAACGGTCAAAATGCCGGGGCCGGGCCACAAAAGGGTAGAGACGGAAACCCGATTAACCAAGGACGAGTACCTGGCCCTCTTCATGCAGTCAGATCCAAGCCTGCGGCCCATCCGCAAGACGCGCTACTGCCTTTCCTGGCACAACCTGTATTATGAGATTGACATCTACCCCTTCTGGCAGGACAGGGCGGTGATGGAGCTGGCGCTGGGGGAGGTGGACCAGGCCTATGAGGTGCCGGAGTTTATCACCATCATCCGCGAGGTCACGGGCGACCCGGCCTATTCCAATTACACGCTGGCACGGGAGTTGCCGGAGGATTAATCACAAACGCACAACAAGGCAGGCGCGTTGTTTTGACAGCGCCTGCCTTGCTTTTTTTATCCTGTTTTCTTATTTTGCCGCCTGCCGATTCAGCAGGGTCACCAGGTACAAAAACTCTTCCTTGTAGGGGTCGCCGGTCACGCCGGCATCACCCCGCAGCAGCTGTAGCGCGGCATCATAGCTGGCTGTTCCCTTCCACTCGCTGTCCCGCAGCAGCATGCCCACCTGGGCGATGGCGGCCGCGAAGCGCAGGTTGCTGGTAGCGGAGAAGGCTTCGCTTTCAATCATGGGGTAGGTGTACAGGGTGCTCTCCTCCCCGTTCGGCGCCTTGGCGCGGATGGACAAGGTCAGCCATTCATCGCTGGTATTTGTGGCGGTCGGTGTCTGGTATTTGCTGCCCACCTCGCCAATGTCAAAGGCGCTGTCCGCCCTCACCAATTCAAAGAGCACCGTCAGCCTGTGGCCGCTGCCCAGCTCGCCGCCGTCCTTTTTGTCATCAGCAAAATCTTCAGCAGCCATCAGACGGTTTTCATAGCCAATCAAGCGGTAGCCCTTGATGTGCCGGGGGTTGAAATCCACCTGCAGCTTCACATCCTTGGCCACCGCGAAGAAGGTGGCGCCAATCTCCTCCACCAGGGCTTTCCTGGCTTCAAAAATGGTGTCGATATAGCTGTAGTTGCCGTCGCCGTAGTTGGAGATGGCTTCCATCTTGTTGTCCTTCAGGTTGCCCTGGCCAAAGCCCAGCACGCTTAGAAAGATGCCGCCCTGCTTTTGTTCCTGGATCAGGCGCACCAGGGCGCCCTCATCGGTGATGCCCACGTTCAAATCGCCGTCCGTGGCCAGCAGCACGCGGTTGTTGCCGCCTTCCTGATAGTACTTCCTGGCAATCTCGTAGGCGGTGGTGATGCCGGCAGCGCCCGCGGTAGATCCGCCGGATTCCAGGCTGTTGATGGCCGCCATGATGGTGGTCTTCTCGCTGGCGGGCACGCCTTCCAGCACCACCTCATCCCGGGAGGCGTAGGTCACCACGCTGATGGTGTCCTTGGGGCTCAATTCCTCCAGCAGCATCAAAAAGGCGCGCTTGGCCAGGGGCAATTTGTTGGGGGATGCCATGCTGCCGCTCACGTCGATGAGGAAAACCAGGTTCTGCGGCGGGCGCGCCTCCTGTTTGATCTCCCTGGCTTGCAGGCCAATTAACAGCAGCTGGGTTTGCGCATTCCAGGGCGTTTGCATCAGCTCCATGGTGACGCCAAAGGGTTCTTCGCCCCCGGGGCCTTTGTAGTTGTAGCGGAAGTAGTTGAGCATCTCCTCAATGCGCACGCTGTCCGCGGGCACGTCTTCACCCCGCAGAATCATCGCGCGCACCTGCGCGTAGGAGGCGGTGTCCACATCCGCCGCGAAGGTGGACAGGGGGGAGGTCAGCACGGACAGGAAGCGGTTTTCATTGAAGTGGGGGTATTCGGTGGTGTTGAAGAAGTCCTCATAATAGGCCATGATGCCGCCGCTATCAACCATCGGCGCGGCCTCCGTGCTCGTGCGCACCAAATCCTCCAGGATGTTCTTGCGCACAGCCTCCTTTGAAAACAGGCGGGTCCTGGTGGCCTCATCCAGGATGCCGCTTTGGGACAGCCCGTTGTTTCGCTGGAAAGCAATGAGGGCAGCCTCCGTCGCCTCATCAAACTGGCCATCTACTTCACCGGTGTAGTAGCCCAGTTCAGCAAGGCGCTGCTGCATCTTCCGGACGTCCTCGCCCGTATCGCCTTGTTTAAGGTCCTGGGTCTGGGCCGCTGCGATGCCGGGCAGCACGATGCTGATGGTCAATATCAGCGCCAACAGAATGGTGATGCTTTTTTTCAATCCATGTTTCATGGGATGGTCCTCCTTTGCGTGGTACCATTTAGACGCAAAGGAGATAAAAATAGTTCCCGCAAAAAAATCAGAAGTGAGGTGCCATGACTTTCGCTGCCTCCCAGGGCAGGCTGTCATCCGCCGCGCCCCGCACAAACTCCGGCCGGCCGCCGCCCTTGGCGCCGGTGGACTTGATGAAGTCGTTCAGGTTGATGTCCACATCATCCGACCGCGCAAACAGCAGGTTGTAGCGCCCCTGCGCCGGCACGCACAGCAGGGCGATGACGCGGCTTTCTGCCACCAGTTCTTTCGCCACCGCTTCCATGGCGGGCTGGTCTTTTTCCGCCAGCTCTGCCATGACCACACGCCGGCCATCCGCAAGCACCAGGGCATCCGCCAGCAAGGCGGGCACCTTGGCAAGCGATTCTTTTCTCAGCAGGGCGCCCAGTTCGCGCCGGGTATCGGCTGCCTGCTTCAACACCTCGGCCAAGCGATGGGGCAGCTCCTCCTCCTTGACGCTCAATTGGCTGGCCGCCTGGCTGGCGGCGGTGTAGCACAGCGCGTAATGCCGAACTGCGCGCAGGCCGCACAGGAAGAACAGGCGCAGCTTGCCGCGCGCGGGCTGGGCATACAGGATTTTAACCAGCCCCACCTGGGACGCGCGGGAGAGGTGGGTGCCGCCGCAGGCCACCATCTCAAACCCGCCGATGTCACACACGCGGATGTTGTCCTCCACCGTTGGGTCCTTGCGTAGGGGAAGGGCACGCAGCGCATCCTTTTTTGGGAAATAGCAGCGGATCATGCCGTCCTCCGCAATTTTCTGGTTGGCCAGGGTCTCAATCTCGCCCAGGGTTTTGTCATCCAGCCTGGTTTTTTGATCGGGCAGGCTGATGTCAATGGTGCACACCTCCTGCCCGATGTGCAGCCCATGGGTAAAGCCGCCTGTGAGCCGGTATACGCAGTTGGCGATGATGTGCTCGCCCGTGTGCTGCTGCATGTGGTCAAAGCGGCGCGGCCAGTCGATCTCTCCTTCCACCACCTCGCCTGCTTCCGGCAGCCTGCTCCCTTCTGCAAGCGCTATTTTATGCCAGATGACGCCGGTTTCATCCACCTGCACATCAAGCACGGCCGCCGCCTGCCCCGCGTAGCACAGCGTGCCCGTGTCATAGGGCTGGCCGCCGCCCTCCGGGTAAAACAGGGTGCGCTCCAGCGCAAGCCAAGCCGCGCCCTCCCGGGTTTCTATTTTTACCGCCTTTGCGTCAAAAGCGGTTTGAAAGGCATCCTCAAAATACAATTTTTGGGTCATTTCTGCACTCCTTCATTTGACTTCCTCAAGTATACCATTCTTTGTGAGGTCGTGAACTTGCAAAACCGGGTAAATTGGGTGTGGGAACTTGTTGATTTATCTTGATGTTTTGACCAGTTGCTGTATAATAAAGCAAGGAGGGCTGCTTATGACGCAAAATTTTGGCACCACCAAACTAACCCCCATCCGGGATGACAACCGCGCCGCGGCCAGCATCCTGCAGCATGTCTTTGCGGCCTTGACCGCCAAGGGCTATGATCCGGTCGCGCAATTAACCGGCTTTGTTTTGACGGGTGACCCCACCTACATCACCAGCCACGACAACGCCCGCAGCATGATCTGCCGCCTGGAGCGGGACGAAATTCTGGAGGAGTTGGTGCGCTCCTACTTCCGGGTGGACCCAACCCAGTATTGAGCCGCTATGTGGGGCTGGACTACGGCAACGCGCGCATCGGCGTCGCGGTTTGTGATGAGTCCAGCCAGTTCGCGCGCCCGCACGGCGTGATACACCACAGCGGCTGGGGGCCCACCGCCCGCGCGGTTGTGCAAACCATGCGGGATGTTCAGGCCGATGCCGTCGTGCTGGGCCTGCCCTACACCATGGCGGGCGAACTGGGCGACCAGGCGCAGGAAGTGCTGGGTTTTGCAGAGGTTTTAAAGGCGCAGGGCGTTTCAGTGATCCTGCAGGATGAGCGCCTCAGCAGCTTTGAGGCAGAGGAACGCTTAAAGGCACGCGGCAAGAGCATCGCGCAAGCCAAAGCCCTGGTGGATCAGGAGGCAGCCGCCATCATCCTGCAAACCTGGCTGGACGAAAACCGGGTAAACTGATAACGAGGATGTTCCCAGGACGGAAAGCCGTCTATTTTTAACAGGAGGACCACATCATGGCAAATGACAAACACGAACACGAACACGAGGACATGCTGGAAGAGGAATGGGAGACCAACATCGTGGAGTTGACCGACGAGGACGGCGAAACCACCGAGTTTGAGTACCTGACCACCATTGAATACGAGGACAACCGCTATGTCATCCTGCTTGCCCCCCAGGAGGAGGAGAACGAGGAGGAAGGCGAGGTCGTCATCCTGCGCATCCAACCCGACGAAAACGGCGAGGACACCTATGTCAGCTGCGACAACGAGGAGATCGAGCAGGAAGTGTTCGAACTGTTCATGGACGAGCTGGCCGAGGAAGAGGACAGCGAGCTGTTTGAGGAAGACAAATAATCCAACCGGATTGATCAGGACCGCGGCACCCACCGCGGTTTTTTGTTTGGAAAAACAAAAGATTTTTGTAAAATGAATAATCATGATGACTTCCTGCGTCTAAGGGGTGAAAGGGAGGAGCAGGTGGAGCGATCAAGCCAGGTGATGGAAGCGGAACTGCAGCGTTTGATGCAGGAGCATGGCGCGTATTTGAAACGCCTGTGTTTCCTGTACTTAAAGGACGAGGCCACAGCCGAGGACGCGGTGTCTGAAACCTTCCTCAAGGTCTACCGCGCGCTGCCGGACTTTCGGGGTGAATCCAGCGAGAAGACCTGGGTCTCCCGCATCGCCATCAACACCTGCCGGGATTTCCGCCGCGCGGCCTGGTACAAATTGGTGGATTTGAACACCGCGCTGGAACGCATCCCCTCAAAGCAGGATGAACCGGCGGTGGATGATGACACTGTGATGAAAGCCGTCATGGCCCTGCCCCGCAAGTACAAGGAGCCCGTGCTGCTGCGGTATTACCAAAATCTCTCCTTAAAGGAGGTGGGTGAGGCCTTGAACCTCAGCGTCTCCACCACCTCCACCCGGCTCACCCGTGCCCGCGACCTGCTTAAAACCAAGCTGAAAGGATGGTACTTCAATGAAGAATGAACCGTTTGACACCATTGTGAACCGCCGCCTTTCAGGGATGCAGTTTGAAGGCGCGGACCAGGTGATTGCGGCTTTGCAAAAACAGGATACACCGCGCATGCCTGCCACCCACCGGCGCTTCCGCCTGGCCATTGTGCTGGCCATCCTGCTGACCCTCCTCATCGGCACGGCGCTGGCGCTGGGTTTGCGCTACACGGCGGGTTATTCCGCGCGCAAGGCGGCAGACGCCGCGCTGGTAAAAACATACGGCTTTGAGCAGGAGACCATCGGCCTGTTCTGGGTGCGGGAGAAACCGCAGGAGAACGGCATCCTCTTTACCTACACGCCGCACATGACGCCCCAAAAAAGCGGGGAATACCAGGTGCTGCTTGGGAAGGACGGCAAGGCGGCGGCCACCTGGTCGCTGGATGGGCAGGATCCAAAACAGTATGAAAGCGGCAGCCTGGAGGACCCCATCTGGGGCGCCAAGCAGATGAACACCTATTTGAAGCTCAAGAACGCCTACTACGGCAAGGCGGCCCAGTTTGATTGGGAGAACGTATCCCGGTGGACCCTGGCGCAGCGCGCGGAGGTCTTTGGCCTGCTGCAGCAGATGCAGCTGGCCTATGGCGAGACCTCTTCTTATAAGGACATCGTGCCGGATGGGGACGACATCCAGCCCGAGGAGGCCATACCGCTGGTTAAAGAGCACCTGAAAAAAACTACGGCCTGCCAGACAGCCATTTTGACGCCTTTACATCCAGCCTGGTGTTCCAGGAAAGCCTGGAGGATCACATCCGGCGCTATCACATCCAGTTCCGCAACGCGGCAGCACGCGATAACCACCATCTGCCCGGCGCGGAAGTGTTCTCCGCCACCCTTCAGTCGCCTGAAGGAGCATTTGAAAAGACCAGCTGGTATTTGTCCGACACAGAAAAGCGCCGCTTGCCGGCGGGGGATTTGACAGCCTACCGCCAGGCTGTGACGGAGTACATGCAAAGCGGTGCCTTTGAGTTATTGAGCGCCGCGGACAAGGGCAGGCTGGCGCAGCGCATGGTCAAGGCCGGCTTGGTGGATTTGCTTAAGGACACCAGCTACATCATCCCGGGACCCGGCATGCTGGATGAAAAGGAGGCAGTGCGCCTGGCGCAGGACGCGCTGAGGGAGCGCTACGGCCTCACCCCGGACACGCTTACGCTCTTTGATCATTCAGCAAGCCTGCTCAAGCAGGACAAGCAGGTGGTCTGGCAGGTTGTCTATGTGGGGCGCAGTGTGCTGCTTTGGAGTGAGAGCGAAAAACCGCCCATTGGGGAGTACACCGTGACCATGCAGGCCAAAACCGGGGAGCCTGTCACAGTGAATTGGAGCCTGGACGGCATGGAAACCGGAAGGTTTACCAAAGAAACCTGGGGGCAGGCCAAGGCCTACGACGCCAGTGTGCTGCCCTATTTCAAGGCGCTGATGGAGGCGGTGGCGCCCATCCTGCATAAATATGGCCCGGGCGACTGGTACGACATGGGCGTTGTGGACCAGGCAGCCTATGACCAGCTCTACCGCGACAACGGCTTTTCCAAGGAGCGCTACCCGCACGATCTGCCCGGCCCGGATGATTTGACGGAGGAGGCAGCCCGCGCCCTGGCCTTCAGCGCCCTGCGGGAGGAATTGCAGCTCTCAGAGCAGATTTTGAAGGAGTTGAATCCCGTTTATGCCTATTTCCTGCGCTATGCCACCTATGCCCAGGCCAGCCCTGACAGGCCGGTTTGGTCCTTCCGGCTCCATCACCGGGAAGGCATCTATGTGGTCGACCTCAGCGCGCAAAACGGCGAACTCATCGTTGTTGAGTACGAGCCGGCAGCAGCTGGAAATGGATAATATCTTGATCTGAAACAATCCCCATTTGATTTTCATACCCGCACGGCGGCTTGCATGCAGCCAGGCTGTGTTTGGTGATGAAATAAATACAGATACTGGAGGACATCATCGTGAAAAAACGGTACTTATTACTCGCCTTCTGCCTGGCCCTGCTGCTGGCAATGCCTGCGGCGCTGGCGGAGGACAAAGAGATTTCCTTTGAAGGAAGCCAAAAACCCGTGTACTTGGACGACACCTTCTATGCCCTGAAGACCGACCGGGACGGCACCGTACAGGTGCTGGCTGCCCGTGCAACGGACAACGAGCCGATGCTGTACTGCACTTTGCCATCCAGTCCGCAAAACATCCCCTGGGAGAGCACCTATGAGGACTACCCGGATGACATCAAACAGCAGCTGCACCAGGTTGTCAGCAGCCTGTTTATTTGGGAGGGCAAGCTGCACGCCATCAACTACTATACCGGCTTTATCGGCACGGTGGATGAGGGCGGCGTGCACTGGACGGATCGGAAGATTGACAACAGCCTGTACTTTGAAAACAGCAACCTGCGGTTGTATGGCGCTGGCTTTGGATATGAAGGGCAGTTCATCGTTCGACTGACGGATTATAACAACGCGGTGGAGATGGAGACCATCAGCCTGCTGATCAGCGACCTTGCAACCGGGCAGACCCGCCACCTGCCGCTTGAAAACACAGCGGACGCCGTGCCCTATTTGCCGGGCAAACTTCTTTTGCAGCGCTTTGTCAGCCAGTCCGGCAAAATGGTCTGGCAGCTGGCAGAGGTGGACCTGGCAAGCGGCGAGGTGACGCCCCTGCCCATGGCGATGCCCGAGGTCGTGCCGGATGGCGGGGTCAACCCCTATGGCGCCATCGGCTATGATGAAAAACTGGATCGCTATTACTACGCCAGCCCCAACAAGCTGTTTATGTCCAACCAGAAAGGGGAGTTTACCCTCACCGCCCTGTTGACCTTTGACATGATGTTACCGGGGCATGGGCAGGGCTTTGTAATGCCAGGCAGCGCCTACGCGGTGTTCTTTGGCGGCAAGCTCATCATCAGGCAGACCGGTCAGACCGTGGACCTGAGCAATTCCCTCACCATCAAGGCCCAGTATATCGACCTTGGCACCATGGATTTGTTCAGGCAGCAGCTGCCTGGCACCGCGCTGTTTTTGGAAGAAGGTTCTATCCGCGCCGCGGATGCGGGGCAGATGATCCGCAACGGGGAGACGGAGACCGACCTGTTTATTCTGCCGCTGGATCCCGCGCTGCGCGCCATGATCGAGAAGGGCTATGCCGCGCCGCTTGATCACGCGCAGCTGATTGCAGCCATTGACACCATGTACCCGGCAGCCCAGGAAGCGCTGAGAAACAGCGCCCGGCACTACAGCGGCTATCCGGTTTCCTTTGGCGTAAGGACTTCCTACATCCAGCGGGAGCATTGGCAAAAATACATGGGGGAGGCGCCCTACCCCACCACCTACCTGCAGTTGTTTGACGCCATGCTGCGCTTTAACCAGAAGGTGGCAAGCGAAAACCCGGAAGCCTATTTCCTCTTTGACACGCAGGAGGAGCAGATCCTGCGCCAGGTCATCCACGCCTATATCCACCAGTACGAGACGGGCGAGGCGGCGCTTGACTTCAACACGCCCGTTTTGAAGGACACCCTGGACAAATTGAAGCAGGCCTTTGCCGTGCAGCGCGCCGCCGGCCAGGGGGAGCAGGAGTTTGTGGGCGAATCCTCCGGTGACATCCGCAACGCGCCTTCCCTGGTATACTTTGGCATGGGCGGCGGCAATCTCTTCAACAAGGCCAATACCTTTGGCATCACGGAGGACCATTTGCCGCCCCTCACCTTCCGGGAGGGCGAGCCCTCCTTTGAGGTAGGGCAGATGTCCGTCATGGTCATCAACCCCAACTCCAAAAGGCAGGCTTTGGCGCAGCAATTGATGGAAGTCTACCTAAAGCCCGAGGCAGGGTATCAGACCTGGTACGCTCTGCGCCCGGATGCCAATGAGCCCTACCCCAACCCCAACTACGAGGAAGCGGTTAAGAGCACCAAGGAGGACTTGGCCACCTACACCGAGGCGCTCAAAAAGGCGGAAGAAAGCGGCACCGCCATCTCCGAGGAGCTGCGCGTTTACCAGTTCCGCATCGACCTGGCCAACCAGAACCTCAAGGATCAGGACCGCCTGCGCTACTTAGTTCAAAAAGAAGGCTTGGAGAACTTCCGCGCCTATGCAAAAAACATCCGCTACTTTGAGCGCTCCCAGCTGCTGGACAAGGGCCCCGCGCAGGAGCAGATCGACACCTTAATGGCACGCTATTTAGCCGGCGAAACGCAGCTGGACGGCTTCCTGCAAGCCTTGACTGAAACCGCGCGGCTGGTGCATCAGGAAAGCAGATAATCAAAATAAGACCAGGCTCATCCTCAGGGCCTGGTCTTGATGGTTGTATGCGTATTTTACCGCCGCCTGATCCCCCGCGCCAAGTGGCCCAGGGCCCACAGGGACAGCCCCGGAAGCAGGGTCACCAGCGCGGCGATGAGCGCCAGCAGGCCGTAAATGACGTAGCTGATGACAGGGGAGAGGGTGGCAGGCGTCTTGAAAAACAGGCCCAGCACCACCGGGCTGATTGCGTCATACTGGAATACGGCCAGCGCAATCAACAGCATCGGCAGCAGCACGGCCAGCAGGATGCCGATCACACGCACAAAGCCGCCGGGAGAGCGGCCAGGGGCTGGCGGCGCGGGAATGGCGTGGCGCCGCGGGGGCGGGGGCGGGGCAGACGTTGAAACCTGCTCCTCCGCTTCGGGTTGCTGCATGCGCCGCGGGGGCGCGGCCGCCTGGTGCACGCTGGGCGCGGTGACAGGCGTACCCGCCCCAAAGCGCCGGGCATTTCTGGGCGCGGAACATTGCACGCACTGGGCGTATCCATCCTTGTTGCTGGTTTGGCAGCGGTTACATATCCACATAAGGCGGTCTCCTTTGTTGTGTGCTTCTGACGATATAACGCCTCAAACAGCGTCAATCATGCATCCATTATACATAATACCAAACTCAATCATAAACGCTTCCATGAGCCGGCTCTTTTCCGCCTCTGCATTGCTGCGTTCAGTCGGCGTAGGCTAGGACTACGCCTCCTTCTCTCAGCTTCGCAGAGCCAAAAAATTGCTCGGCCCATGAGTGCGTTTATTCCTTCGTTTGGTATAACCGCACTTAAAAAGGCCTCCATCCTGGAAGCCTTTTTGTACAGTTTGCGTGTCAGTCGCCAAAGGAGATGTTGATATCCCTGGCAGAAATCACCGTCTGATCCTGCGGATCCACCGGCTTGGGCACACCGGCCACGTCCTCCAGCCGGTTTTCGCCAATTTTGCCGTCCTTTAAGGCGACCGTCAGGCCAAAGCGGCCTTCCCTGATCAGCTGGGCTGCGCGCACGCCGAACTCGGTGGACAGCACGCGGTCATAGGCGCAGGGGCTGCCGCCGCGCTGCATGTGCCCGGGGATGACGGCGCGGCACTCGGCGTTGGTGATCTTGGTCAGCTGCGCGGCGATGCGTTGGGCCACGCTCTTTAAGGGATCCTGCTCCCACAGGGCCTCGCGCTCCTTGCGCTTCATCTGGGTTTCCTCGACTGACAAAGCGCCTTCCGCGGCCGCGATGATGGTGAAGTACTTCTTGTTTTTAGCGCGCTCCTCCACCACCTGTGCCACCTTGTTGATGTCGTAGGCGATTTCGGGAATCAGGATGACATCCGCGCCGCCGGCAATGCCCGAATACAGGGTGAGCCAGCCGGCCTTGTTGCCCATGATCTCCACCACCATCACGCGGTTGTGGCTGGCGGCAGTGGTGTGGATGCGGTCAATCACGTCAGTGGCAATGTCCACCGCGGTGTGGAAGCCAAAGGTAAAGTCGGTGCCGTAGATGTCGTTGTCAATGGTCTTGGGCAGGCCGATGACGTTCAAGCCTTCCTGGGAGAGCAAATTGGCTGTCTTGTGCGTGCCGTTGCCGCCCAGGGTGACCAGGCAGTCCAGGCGCATGGCCCGGTAGTTCATTTTCATGGCGTGGACCTTGTCCACGTTGTCCTCCTCCACCAGGCGCATGTTGCGAAACGGTGTCCTGGAGGTGCCCAGGATGGTGCCGCCCATGGTGAGGATGCCGGAGAACTGGGACTGCTGCATCACCTGGTAATCGCCCTCGATCAATCCGCGGTAGCCGGCACGGATGCCGACGATTTCCGCGTCCAGGGTCTGGTAGGCTGCGCGCGCAACGCCGCGGATGGCTGCGTTTAGCCCCGGGCAGTCGCCGCCGCTGGTGAGGATGCCGATTCTCATACGAATACCTCCTTTGCTGTTGCAATCAGCTCAGTTTATCAGGATGGTTGGATGAGAGAACGTGGTTTTATTTAATGCCAAACACGCCCAGAATGTTGCGGGAGATGGTGCGGCCCATGGTGTAGCCGGCACCGGAGGCGGTGGAGCGGGTAAAGTTGTCCAGCATGCGCTCGCCCAGGCTTTTCACAGCCGGGGATTTTTGCACCTTGGGCTGCTTCACGGGCTTGGTGTCCTGCACAGCGGGCACCTGCACCTGCGGCTCATACTGCCCGGTTTGCGGGTTGTAGACCAAGACGGGCGGCGGGGCCTGCTCCACCTTGGTGACCTTGGCGGGCACGGGGGCGGGGGCTGGCTGTGCCGGCGGGGCGGGGTATTCCACAGGGGCCTGCATCTCACGCTCCACATAGGTGCCGGTGGCCGGGTCAAACACCTGGATGGTATTGCGCTGCGGCACGGCTTCCGTTTGCGCGGCCGGGCTTACCGTGCCCAGGATTTCCTCCGCCACCACGCGGGCAGTGCCCATCACGCCCTGGGAGGAGAACTTGGCGCTCAAGACCTCATAGGCGCTTTCGCGGTCAAACATCTGGGTGTATTTATCCCGCAGCAGGCTGGTATCAATCAGCGTGTTGCGGAAGGAGTCGGAGATGGTGCCAATGGCGGACTGCGGCGGCAGGATGACCGCCTTTTGGGTGATGCTGGGCGCGCCGGATTCCTCCAGGAAGGAGAGCAGCGCTTCGCCTGTTTGCAACTGGGTGATGGCCTGCTCGGTATCAAAGGCCGGGTTGGTCCGGAAGGTCTGCGCCACGGTGCGGATGATCTTCTGCTCCGCCGGGGTGAAGGCGCGCAGGGCATGCTGTACGCGCGCAGCCAATTGGGACAGGACGCTGGAGGGCACATCGGCCGGGTTCTGGGTGATAAAGTAGACGGCCACGCCCTTGGAGCGGATGAGCCGGATGGTCAGCTCCACCTTCTCCATCAACTCGCGCGGGCAGTCGTTAAACAGCAGGTGCGCCTCATCAAAGAAGAACACCATGCGCGGCAGCTCCGAATCCCCCTGCTCGGGCAGCAATTCATACAACTCCGCCAGCATCCAAAGCAGGAAGGCGGAATACATGTTGGGCCGCAGGAACAGCTTGTCCGCAGCCAGGATGTTGATCATGCCGTGGCCGTTCTCATCCCGCACCAGCCAGTCGGCCAAATCCAGCGCAGGCTCACCAAAGAAGAGGTTGCCGCCCTGGTCCTCCAGCACCCCGATGGCGCGCTGGATGGCGCCGATGGTGGCTTTGGCGATGTTGCCATAGCGCAGGGTATAGTCGCCCGCGCGGTCGCCGGCATAGGTGAGCATGGCGCGCAGGTCCTTCAGGTCAATCAGCAGCAAGCCTTCATCATCCGCGATGCGGAAGACAATGTGCAACACACCCGCCTGCGTGTCATTGAGCTGCAGCATCCGCGCCAAAAGCAGCGGGCCCATCTCCGACACGGTGGTGCGCACCGGGTGGCCGGACACGCCGTACACATCCCACAGGGTGACCGGGTTGGCGTGGGGGCTATAGTGGTCCATGCCCACGGTTTCCATGCGCGCGCGGATTTTGTCGTTCATCTCACCGGGCTTGGCCATGCCGGCCAAATCGCCCTTGACGTCCGCCATAAAAACCGGGACGCCCAATTGAGAGAAGGCTTCCGCCATCACCTGCAGGGTGACGGTCTTGCCGGTGCCGGTGGCGCCGGAAATAAGCCCGTGGCGGTTGGCCAGCCGCGGCAGCATGGTGACAGGGCCCTCACTGCTGGTGCCCAGCCAGATTTTATTGTCCAGTAACATCTGTTCTTCCTCCAATCTGTGTTTGTGAAAAACGGGGTATTTGATTAACTTGTCCTTATAGTATCACACACTTGCCTGATGGACAAACAAAAAAACGGCATAATCGCTGTTTTATATGCTGTTTTCGCCGGTTTGGAGCACAAGGGCGATGGCATGGGCGCTGATGCCCTCCTCCCGACCCACAGCGTCCAGGCCTTCGTTGGTGGTGGCCTTGACGGACACCTGATAAACCGGGATTTGCAAAGCCTGCGCGATATTGGCGCGCATGCCCGGGATATGCGGCGCCAGTTTGGGCTTTTGTGCCAGAATGGTCAGGTCGCACTGGTGGGGGAGAAAGCCATGGCGCGCCATGATGTTGCGGGTTTCATCCAACAAATCAAGCGAGTCAGCGCCTTGATACTGCGCGGCCGTATCCGGGAAATGCTGGCCGATGTCGCCCAGGGCACAGGCGCCCAGCAGCGCGTCCATCAGCGCGTGCAGGGCCGCGTCCGCGTCGCTGTGGCCCAATAAGCCCTTGGTGTGGGGGATGACAACCCCGCCCAAGACAAGATCCCGGCCTTCCACCAGCCGGTGGGTGTCATAGCCCATGCCCACGCGCATGGACGCGGATAACAGCTGCTGCGCCATCAAAAGATCCTCCGGGTGGGTGATTTTGAAATTCCGGGCGTCCCCTGGTACCAGCGTGACGGGATGCCCCAGCCGCTCCACCAGCCCGGCGTCATCGGTTAAGGCTTCGGCGCTTTCACGGTAGGCGCGCCGTAATAAATCGGCTTTGAAGCCCTGCGGCGTCTGCACCTGATACAGCCCTTCGCGGGGCACCGTTTGTGTCAGCCCGTCTGCCTGTTTACGCAAGGTATCCCGCACCGGGATGGCGGGCACGGCAGCGCCCGAACCTGCCGCTTCCTGAATGACCCGCTTCATCAAAGCATGGCTCGCCAATGGGCGGGCGCCGTCATGCACCAGCACGACATCGATGTCCTCACGAAGCGCTGCAAGGGCGTTTTCCACCGAGTGGCGGCGCTCCGCCCCGCCAGGCACCATGGCGTCCACATGCAGGTGATGCGCCACAAGCAGGCTGTCAAACTCCGCCGCCTCATCCGCCCGCGTCACCAGGATAAGCTGATCACATAAGGCGCGCATCGCGCGCGCGGCATGGATAAACACAGGCTGCCCCATCAGGGGCAGCAGCACCTTGTTGCGCGCGGCGCCCAGGCGCGTGCCTGCGCCCGCTGCCACGATGATGCCGGCGACCTTCACACCAGATCCTCCCCGGACAGGGTTGTTATGATAAAGTCATAAATTGCCCGCGCCTTGTCCGCCCAGGCGGCGCGGAAGCGGTCTGCCAGCTCGGCTGTGGGCAGGGAGATGTCCAGGCGCATCAATTCCATCCCGCCCTCTGCGATGCCCATTTGCGCGTGGTACTCATTGCGGCTTTCGTGGCTGATGCTGGCAAAGAGCTCGCGCTCCCTGCGCATTTTTTCCAAAAAAGCAGGGACGGCGGCGCGCACCTTGTCCAGCGCGCTCTCGCCCAGGCGCGTGATAAACAGGGTGATGGCCTGCTCGCCCTCGGGCGTGATGGTATAGCGCTCATCGCCCTGCACCGGCTCGCGGATCACCTGGCCGCGCTGCGCCAGTTCATACAGCGCCAGTTGCAAATCAAAATAATTCATGAGGTCGTTTTCACTCATGAAGGCGATTAGCTGCAGGTTGTTGCAGGGGCCCAATTCAGACAGCGCGTACAGCGTCAGCAGCTTGCGCTCCAATTCCCCCAGGCGGTATTGCGGCACCTCGGCCAAGGCAGACCCCCCTTTCAGTCCTGCGCGAAAAAACTCCGCGCGCTTTGTGTGATCTCCTCTATGGATGATACCCGGTTTAGCGTGATGTGTGAAGGCAAAAGCGCCTGATAATCAGCCTGCGCGTAGCGATCATCCAAAAGGAGCAGCACCCCGCGGTCGGTTTCCGAGCGGATGATGCGCCCGGCAGCCTGCAGCACCTTGTGCATGCCGGGGTAGCGGTAGGCAAAGCCAAAGCCGTCGCCCATGACCTCCTCCATCCGCGCGCGGTAGCGGTTGTTTTGCTCGTTCACCTGCGGCAGGCCTACGCCGATGACAGCAACCGCTGACAGGGCTTTGCCCGGCAAGTCCACGCCCTCTGAAAACACGCCGCCCAAGACACACAAGCCCAGGACAGGCGCGTCATCTGTTAAAAACGCGTCCAAAAACTGGATCCGGCTGCCCTCATCCATGCCCGGCTGCTGGATATTCAGCGGCAAATCGGGGTCCAGGCTTTCCAGCACCTCCCTCACCGCGCGCAGATAGGCAAAGGAAGGGAAATAGGCAATCATCTTGCCCGGATGCGCACAAAACAATGCCAGGATGGCCTGCGCCGCGGGTTTCAGGCTGGCTTCCCTTGCGGCATAGCGCGTATTGAGGCGCATATGCAGGGTGAGCAGGTGTTCTGCCGGGAAGGGAGAGGGCAGTGACAGGCAGGCGTCCTCCATCTCCCCGCCCAACAGCAGCCGCATGGCAGAGAGGGGCTGCAGGGTGGCGGAGTAATACACGCAGCCGGACAGGCGGCGGGTGACCTCATGCAGATGGGGCGCGGGGTTGAGGTTCAGCACGGTCAAACCGCCTTTTGTGGCCTCCGCGTCGTTCATCATCACATAGTCATCCGGGGCTTCCAAAGCGCGGGTGAGGGCGTTGTTTAAGCTGACCAAATCGCGCACCAGGTGCATCACGCCTTTTGTGTAGCCCGTGCCCAGCGCGTCCAACAGGCTGGATATGCCCGCTTGCACGGGCGCGTAATCCGCGTGTTCCTCCTGCGGCAGCAGCTTGATAAACTGGCTTAAGGCCTTGTAGATGCCGCTGGTTTTTCCATGCACTTTGCCGGCCTCGCGGCGAAATGCCCGCAGCTGGGAGACGGTGATGCTGCCGGAGAGCATATCCCGCGCGCGGTCGGGCAGGTTGTGGGCTTCATCCACCAGAAGGGTCAGCTTGCGCAAGCTGTCAAAGATGCGCGTTAAGCGCACCTGCGGGTTGAAGGCGTAGTTGTAATCGCAGATCACCACGTCGGCGATCTCGCACAGAGCCAGTGAGAACTCAAAGGGGCACAGCTGGTGTTTGCCCGACATCTCCCGGATAAAGGCGCTGCCCCAGACCTGGGTACAAAGCGCTTCTGTCAAGGCATCCGCCTGGCGCAGATAATGCCCCTTGGCGCGGGGGCAATAATCCGGGTGGCAGCGCATCTGTTCCATCGGGCACAGGCTTTCCTTGGCGTTGAGGGTGAGCGCGTGCAGGCGCAGCCCCTGCGTGATCATGCGGTCAATCTCCTGCTGCATGGCGATGCGCTGGGTCCCCCTGGCGGTGAGGCAAAAGATCTTTTTCGTCAGCCCCTGCCCCAGCGCCTTGAGCGCGGGGTAGAGCACCGCCGCGCTCTTGCCGGTGCCGGTGGGCATGACGGCAAACAGCCTGCGCTTGCGTAAAATGGCGGTGTAGGCCTGCTTTGCCATCTCCCGCTGGCTTGGGCGGTAGGTGACGTAGGGGAAGGGCAGGTGCATCAGGCTTTCATCCCGGGCCTGCATGTGCGCCATCAGCCGCTTTTGCCAGGCTACATAGGGGCGCAGCAGGTCAAAAAAGGCGGCGTCAAGCCGCGCTTTGTCAAAGCGTTCCAAAAACGCCGCGGTGATCTGCCCCGCCCGCGTCACATAGCAAACCTTGATGTCCACCTGGTCCAGCCCGTCCCGCTCGCATAGCATAAAGCCGTAGCAAACGGCCTGCAGCAGATGCTCCGGCGCGGGGGCGGTTGGTGAATCTATGGGGGACAGCTTAATCTCTTCAATGAGGGGCGGACTTGTTGTTTCATCAAACAAATCCATGCGCCCGGATACGCGGATGGCGAGGCCGTCCACCGTTTGCGCCCAGGTCAGCAGGGTCTCTGCTCGCGCCAGGCTCTCCTGCTGGCGGGCCAGGTGCGCGTCCCGGCCCTGTTCCATCAAATTTCTTGAAATAGGCAGGATATCCGGCGGGAACACGGAAAAGCCGACCAATGCGCGCACGGATACCTGGAGCATCTGTTCGCTCACAAAATGCCCTCGTAGCAAACAGACACCAGCGTCAAGCCCTGCGCGGGCGCGGTGATGCCCAGATCCAGGCGGTTGCCGCTTGCAATCGCCTTGTAAAATGCGTCAGGCGCAAGCTTGCCCTGGCCGATGGCGATCAGCGTGCCTGCGATGATGCGCACCATGTTGTATAAAAAGGCATCCCCGCGCAGGGTGAGAACGATCTCATCCCCGGCTTTTTCAAGATGGGCCTCATGAATGGTGCGCACAGTGGTTTTGGCGGTGCCGCCGGACGCCTCAAAGGCAGCAAAATCATGCCGGCCCAAAAGCGGGGCGAGGGAGGCGCGCATCAGGTCCATATGAAGCGGCAGCGGCACAAAGGCAGAAAAATTCCGCCGCAGGGCGCTGGGCTGGCGGCGGTTGAAGATGCGGTACTCATAGGTCTTTTCGCGGGCGCAAAAGCGGGCGTGCAGGCGGTCATCCACCTGGAGCGCCTGGTTGATCTTGATATCCCCGGGCAGCAGGGTGTTGAGCACATAGGGCCATTTTTCCGCCGGGATGGTGGACGCGGTATCAAAATGCGCGCGCTGGCCCAGGGCATGTACCCCGGCGTCCGTCCGGCTGGCCCCGGTGAGGGTGGTGGGCGTTTTTAACACCTTGAGCAGGGCGGTCTCCACCACCTCCTGCACCGCCAGGCCATTTAGCTGGCGCTGCCAGCCGGCGTAGGCCGTGCCCTCGTATTCGATGCCAAGCAGGATGCGCTTCACAGCATCCTCGGCAGCAAAATGACGGCGTAAAGCAACAGGATGCTGAGGAAAGCCAGCGCATCACGCTTTGTATAGGCCAGCTTGTGCAGTCGGGTGCGCCCCTCGCCGCCCCGGTAGCAGCGCGCCTCCATGGCCATGGCCAAGTCACCCGCGCGCCGGAAGGCGCTGATGAATAAGGGCACCAGAAGGGGGATCATCGCCCGGGCGCGTGCCATCAGGTTGCCGGTTTCAAAATCAGCGCCGCGCGCGGTCTGCGCCTTCATGATCTTGTCCGCCTCCTCAATTAAGGTGGGGATGAAGCGCAGCGCGATGGTCATCATCATGGCCATCTCATGGGCGGGGAACTTGATGACTTTTAAGGGCGAAGCCAGGCGCTCCAGCCCGTCTGTTAAGGTGACGGGCGCTGTGGTCAGCGTCAGGATGCTGCTGCCGGTCACCAGCAAAATCAGGCGCAGGCTGAAGGTGAGGGCGGTCAACAAGCCTTCCTGCCACAGGACAAAGCCGCCAATCTGCAGCAGTTTCTGGGTGCCCGAGGCAAAGAACAGGTTGAGCACAAAGGTGATAATCAGCAAAATGCGCATGGGTTTTAAGCTGCGCAGCAGCATGGAAAAGGGCAGCTTGGCCATCCAGGCAGCCAGCATTAAATAGGCGGCGACCGGGATGTACATCCAGAGGTTGGGCACCAGGAACACCGCGATAATGTACAGGAAGATCAGGATGATCTTGGTGCGCGGGTCCAGGCGGTGGATGGGGCTGTCAACCGGGTAATACTGCCCCAGGGTGATGTCACGCATCAAGCTGCCCACCCCCTTTGATGGCTTTTGCCAGGCCGTCCGCGATGTCGCGCAGGCGGTAGTGGTGGCCCAGGTTCAGCCCCTCTTCCTGCAGGCGCAGCGCCAGCTTGAAGGCTTCCGGCACATCCAGGCCCATCTTGGCCAGGCGCTCCTGCTGGATGAAAACCTCATCCGTCGGGCCTTCCATCACCAGTTTGCCCTTTTGAAGCACCGCGACGCGGGTGGCTAACCGCGCCACCTCGTCCATGGCGTGGGAGATGAGCACCACGGTGGTGCCCTCCTCGTTGAGCTGTTTGACGTCCCGTAGCAGATAATCCCGTGCGCGCGGGTCCAGGCCCGCTGTCGGCTCGTCCAATACCAGCACCTTGGGCTGCATGGCCAAAACGCCTGCCAGCGCCACCCGGCGCATCTGCCCGCCGGACAGTTCAAAGGGCGAGCGGTCCTTCATTTCGTCAAATTCAAGGCCTACGCGCGCCATCGCGCCGCGCACGCGGTCGTCAATCTCGTCCTCTGACAGCCCCATGTTCTTGGGGCCAAAGGCGATGTCCTTGTACACGGTCTCCTCAAACAGCTGGTGCTCCGGGTACTGGAAGACCAGGCCAATCTGGAAGCGCAGGGCGCGGCGGTTGGCGCCTTTTTGGTTGATGTCCTCACCGTTGAGGAGCACCCGGCCGCTTGTGGGCTCCAGCAGGCCGTTTAAGTGCTGCGCCAGCGTGGACTTGCCGGAGCCGGTGTGGCCAATTAAGGCCAGCAGCTCGCCGTCCTTGATAGTGAGGTCGATGTCCTCCAGGGCGATAGCGGTGTTGGGCCCGGATTTGTAATGATGGCTTAGTTTTTCAAGCACAATGGGCACAGCCGCTTCACCTCCTTCACCAACTCTTCCACATTCAGCACATCCGGCGCGATGTCAATCTCCCGCTCTTTTAAAAGGCGCGCCAGCTGCGTCATGGGCGGCACATCCAGCCGCAAATCGCGCAGGCGGTCCACCTGGGCGAAGATTTCCCGCGGGGTTCCGTCCATGGCAATCTGCCCATGGTCCATCACCAATACACGCTGGGCATGGGTGGCTTCCTCCATGAAGTGGGTGATCCACACCACGGTGATGCCCTGCTCCTCGTTGAGCCTGCGCACCGTCTGCAACACTTCCTTGCGGCCCTGCGGGTCCAGCATGGCGGTGGCTTCGTCCAAAATCAGCGCTTCGGGGTGCATGGCCAGGATGCCGGCGATGGCCACCCGCTGCTTCTGCCCGCCGGAGAGCAGATGCGGTGCGCGGTTTTTAAACTCGCTCATGCCGGTTAAGGCCAGCGCCTCATCAATGCGCGGCGGCATGTCATCCGGCGGCACGCCGATGTTTTCAAGCCCAAAGGCCACGTCGTCATACACCTCGGTCGCCACCAGCTGGTTGTCCGGGTTTTGGAAGACCATGCCGGCGGTGCGCCGGATGTCCCAGATTTTGTCGTCAGCCCGGGTGTCCATCCCGCTGATGTGCACCGTGCCTTCCGTGGGCAAAAACAGGCCGTTCAACAGCTTGGCCAGTGTAGATTTGCCCGAGCCGTTGTGGCCCAAAATGGCCACAAACTGGCCCCGCGGTACAGACAGGTTGATGGCGTCCAGCGCCTTGGGCGCGTCCGGTTCATAGCGATAGGTCAGGTCTGTCACCTGAATATGGGGTACCCCGTTCATTGCTCCTCCCCGCGGTTAAACGCGCCGCGCATATCAAACAGCGCGTAAAAATCTTTGATATAGTCCAGGAACCGGTCCTGCAGGATGGCCTCTCTCGCGCCTTCCATGAGGCGGGTTAAATAGCGCAGGTTGTGGATGCTGCACAGCCGGCCGCCCGTGATCTCCCCGGTGTTGATGAGGTGGCGCACATAAGCCCGGCTGTGATGAAGGCAGGTGTAGCAGTCGCAGCCTTCCTCAATGGGGGCAAAATCGGCCTTGTAGCGCGCGTTGCGCACCACCAGGCGGCCATGGCGGGTCAGCACCGTGCCATTGCGCGCGATGCGCGTGGCCAGCACGCAGTCAAACATGTCCACCCCGCGCAACACGCCCTCCAGCAGGCAGTCCGGCGTGCCCACGCCCATCAAATAGCGCGGCTTGTCTGCTGGCAGATGGGGGATTAAGGCGTCCAGCATCTCATACATGATGTCCTTGGGCTCGCCCACGGACAGGCCGCCGATGCCGTAGCCGGGGAAATCCATCCCGGCCAGCGTCTGTGCGGAGGTGATGCGCAAATCCGCGTAAAACGCGCCCTGCACAATGCCAAACAGGGCCTGGTCAGGCCGCGTGTGCGCATCCAGGCAGCGCCTTGCCCAGCGGTGGGTGCGCTCCATATCGGCCTTGGCGGCATCATATTCGCAGGGGTAGGGTGAGCACACGTCAAAAGCCATCGCGATATCCGCGCCCAAGTCCTGCTGGATCTGCATGGAGGATTCGGGCGTCATCATCAGCTTGCTGCCGTCCAGGTGGTTGCGGAAGGCGACGCCTTCCTCGCTGATTTTGTTCAGTTCCGCCAGGGAAAACACCTGAAAACCGCCGGAGTCCGTCAAAATGGGCCTGTCCCAGGCCATGAAGCGGTGCAGGCCGCCGGCTGCCTTCACAATGTCCGCGCCCGGGCGCAGGTTGAGGTGATAGGTATTGGACAGCATGATCTGCGCGCCAAGCTCCTTCATCTCGGGCACCGTCATGGCCTTGACGACAGCCTGGGTGCCCACCGGCATGTAGACGGGGGTTTTTACCTGCCCGTGCGGGGTGGTCAACAATCCGGCGCGTGCGCCGGATTGCTTGCAGACATGCTGCAGTTCATAGGTTACAGGATTGTTCAATGCAAATCCTTTCAGTGATGATGATTCAAGGCGCGATGTCGGGCCAGATGCGTTCCAGCCCGTCCAGATCGCGCTGGTAGGCATCAAAATGCGCACTATGAGGATACCCGCCCGGCATGCGCCCAGGCGCGCAGACAAAGACCATGGCCTTTTTGGTGATGGGGTGGTTGAAGGCCAGCCGCATGCCCCACAGCGCAATCAGGCCGCCTTTCGCATCCTTGTTGTAGCGGGCATCGCCCAGCAGGGGGTGGCCAAAGTGTGCCATCTGCGCCCGGATCTGGTGCGCGCGGCCGGTCTGCAGCCGCACGGTAACCAGGCTTTTCTCCTCGGTGAAGGAAACGGTGTGCCCAAACAGCACCGCTTCCTTGCCCTGCAGCTTCAAATACTGCGGCAGCACGCGCACGGTGTTGGACTCCCTGTCCTTGACCAGGTAATCCTGAAGCGTAAAGCGCGCGGGCGTCTTGCCCTCGCACACCAGCACGTACTCGCGCGCCAGGGTATTGTCCCTGATCTGCTCTGACAAGCGCGCGGCTGCCTTGCTGGTGCGCGCGAAGACCAGCAGGCCGCCAACCGGCCGGTCCATCCTGTGCACCAGGCCCAGATAGGCATCGCCCGGCTTGTTGTATTTCTCCTTCACGTAGGCCTTCAGCAGGCTTAGCAAATCCGCGTCGCCGGTGGCGTCACCCTGGGTGAGCATGCGCGGCGGCTTTAAGGCTACGATTAAGTGGTTGTCTTCAAATAAAATCAGTTTGGAAATGTCGTTCATGTGACTCCTTTGGCTTGCCAGCGCCCGCTGGCGCCGGCGGGCAGTACGCCGCCTGAGGACACAGGCAGGCACAGTTCCTTCGCGGTGATGGTGCCGGGGTAGACGGGGCTGACAGCCCGCAGCAGGATGTTGTGCAAAACGGCCGGCTGAAAGCCCGTGGTATAGCCGTTGATGAGGAAGAACAGCGGGCGGTCTGACAGCAGTTGGGCGCAGAGCTTGGCCAAGGGGAACAGCTCGTTTTCCAGCTTCCAGACCTCGCCCGAGGGCCCGCGCCCGTAGCTGGGCGGGTCCATCAGGATGCCGTCATAGCGCTTGCCGCGGCGGATTTCCCGCTGCACAAAGGCCTTGGCGTCCTCGATGATAAAGCGGCTCAAGTGCTCCGGCGCGCGGGTTAAATCCCGGTTTTCCCGGGCCCATTGCACCATGCCCTTCGCGGCGTCCACGTGGGTGACCTCTGCCCCCGCCATCATCAGGGCAACGGTGGCGCCGCCGGTATAGGCGAAGAGGTTCAGCACGCGCGCACCCGGGCGGTTTTTGACAAGGCCGCTCATCCAGTCCCAGTTGGCGGCCTGCTCCGGGAAGAGGCCGGTATGCTTAAAGCCGGTGGGCCGCACAAAGAACGTGAGGTTGCGGTAGGCAATCTGCCAGCGTTCGGGCAGTTGGCGGCGGAAATGCCAGCTGCCGCCGCCCTCGCCGCTGCGGGTGTAGACGGCGTCCGCCAGGCTCCAGGAATCCGGCTGCGCCTTGGGCCAGATGACCTGCGGGTCCGGCCGGGACAGGATGACCTCGCCCCAGCGCTCCAGCTTCATCCCATCGCCTGTGTCCAGCACCTCAAAATCGCGCCAGGCATCCGCTATGAACATGCTTCGCTCTCTTTTCTTAACGTGGCCTCAAACAGCGCGGTCTTAACTGCGTTGTTCCAGCAGCGCCTGCGGTTTTGGCGGGTTAACAGATCCCAGTTGGGGGAGAAGGCCTTCTCCAATTGCCAGTTGCTGGCGGCGGCCTGCTCGTTTTCAAACATGCCCACGCCAATGCCGGCTAGGAGGGCTGCCCCCAGGGCGGTGGTCTCCACCACCTGCGGGCGCAGCACCTTGATGCCGGAGATGTCCGATTGCATCTGCATCAACAGGTCATTGGCGGTGGCCCCGCCGTCCACCCGCAGCGTATCCGGCGCGCGGCCCAGGCAGTCCGTCATCAGGGAGAGCAGGTCGTTTGACTGATAGGCGATGGCCTCCAGCGCCGCGCGCGCGATGTGCGCGGCCTTGGCGCCGCGGCTGATGCCCACCAGCGTGCCGCGGGCGTACATGTCCCAGTGCGGCGCGCCCAGGCCGGTGAAGGCGGGCACGAAGTAAACGCCGTTGGTGTCCTCCACCTGGTTTGCCAGCGCCTCTGACTGTGCAGCGGAGGTGATGATGCCCAGCTCATCCCGCAGCCATTGCACGGCGGCGCCGCCCACAAACACGCTGCCTTCCAGCGCGAAGACCGGGCGGTCCTTGATGCGCCAGGCCATGGTGGACAGCAGCCCCTTGTCGTTTGACACCGGGGTATCGCCCGTGTTCATCAGCATGAAGCAGCCGGTGCCGTAGGTGTTTTTGACGTCCCCCGTCAAAAAGCAGCCCTGCCCAAACAGGGCCGCGTGCTGATCGCCTGCCAGCGCCGCCACGGGCACGGGGGCGCCCAGGATATGCTCATCCAATTCGCCGATGTGTTCCGCCGTGTTCACAATGCGCGGCAGCATGGCGCGGGGGATATTGAATAACCGCAGCAAGTCCTCGTCCCAGTCCTGGGTTTTGAGGTTAAACAGCATCGTGCGCGCGGCGTTGGTGGCGTCCGTCACATGCGGGCGCCCCTTCACCAGATGCCAGGCCAAAAAGCTGTCCACCGTGCCAAAGCATAATTCACCCGCCTCGGCTTTTTGCTGCGTCCCTGTTTCCTGCAGCATCCAGCGGATTTTGCTGGCGGAGAAATAGGCGTCGGGCAAAAGGCCCGTGCGGTCTTTGATAAAGGCGGTTAACCCGTCCTGCTTGATGCGCTCGATGATGGCTGCCGTGCGCCGGCACTGCCAGACGATGGCGTTATAAATCGGCTGGCCGGTTTTCCTGTCCCAAATCAAGGTGGTTTCCCGCTGGTTGGTGATGCCGATGGCGGCAATCTGATCCGGCGTGATTCCCGCCTTGTTAACCGCTTCTTGCAGTGACCGGACCGTGGTGTCCACCAGGTCCCGGGGTTCGTGCTCCACCCAGCCGGGCTTGGGGTAGTGCTGGGTGAACTCAAAGGCCGCCGATGCGCTCAGGCGGCCTTGCGGCGTAAAGACGATGGCCCGGGAGGAGGTTGTTCCCTGGTCCAGCGCGATGAGAAAGGCCTTGCTCATGATCCCGTCCTTTCCTGAAGAACCCTGCGCCACTCAGGCGCAGGGCGTGTTGTGTTTGCTTACTCCAGCCTGATGCCGTACAGCTTGTGGTTGTCCCGGCTGGCAGTTCCGATGACCAGAATGTCGTTGTACACCGCGGGCGAGCCTTCAATCGCGCCGCCCAGATCCAGGGTGGAGAGCGCCTGGCCGGTTAAGCCGTCAAGCAGGTACAGTTTGCCGTCCAAGGACCCCTGCACGATGCGGGCCTTGCCGTCCTGCGCGTAGACCGCAACAGGCGAGGAGATGGCGCCGCCGGGGAGGGGCGTCTTCCAGACTTCCTGGCCGGTTTGCTTGTTCAGCGCGATGATCGCGCCGCCTTCTTCCGTCAGGTTGACGGTGAAGATGACCAGGTCGCTGATCTGGTGCTGGCCCACAATGGGGCTGGCCTTGATGCCGCCGCGCTCGGATTTGTCGTACTTGGCTTTGATCTCGGTCTTCCAGATTTCCTCGCCCGTGAGCGCGTCAATCTTTCGCATGATGGCGTTGCCAGCCCTGCGGCTGCGGTTGAAGACACCGGTGCCGGTGTAGAGGGACAGGCTGTTATCCGCGTTTAAGTCCAGCGCCGGGGTGGCGTCGGTATTGTCGCCGGTGTCAAACACCCACAGGGTCTTCATGGTGGTGGTGTCAACGCAGCGCAGCGCGCCGTATTTGTCCGCCACAAAGGCGTAGGGGCCGTACATCGCCGGGGAGCCCTCGATGCTCACGTCGGTATTGCCCTGTTTGCCAAGCTTGCTGCGCAGGTAGTGGATCTCCGGGTCCACCGTCAGCGTGGTGGGGTTTTTAAAGTCAAACACGGTGTTCAGCTTGACGGTGTACAGCAGGCCGTTCTCACCGGCTACCACGAAGGAGTCGGAGTTGCGCTCAAACAGCCCGGTGCCGTCAAAGGCGCCGTTGGTGCTGTACTGTACCTGGTTCTTGGTTTTGCGGCCGTTGATGAACAGGGCGCTTTTCTGGTCAATCAAATTGAAGAAGTGATAGCCAATATCGCCGGTCTTGTTGCGTAATTTGGAGATGCCCTGGCCCACGCCGATGAGCGGCCGGCCAAAGGCGTCCACCGCGACGCTGCCCTTTAAGGGGTAGCCCACATCAATCACGTCCCGTGTGGGCTGGCCGTCAGCCAGGTCCAGGAAGTAGATCTTGCCGTCCTGCGCCGCCACAATGACTTCCTTGAGCGCCTTGACGTCCTTCTTCTCGTCGTTGAGGTTCATGCCGGAGCGTACCTCAACCGACCACTTGATGATGGCGGGCTGGCTGGTCCATCCCAGACCGTAGACTGTGTCCGCGTCGGTGCGCAGGCTGCCCAGATCGCTTTGCCAGTGGATGCTCATCTGGTTAAGGGGCATCTCGGCCGTGCCGAAGGCCGCGTTTTGGCGCATGCCGTCATTACGGAAGGTGAACACACCGCCGGGGTAGTAGGTGTATAATTCCCCGCCCTGGGCGTTGATGGGTGTTTCGCGGGTGAAATCGCTTTGTCGTTTGCTGCCCTTGTAGGCGGCTTCGGTCAATTTGAACTTGCCGGGCGCCTGGGCATCCGCTGCTGTGACGGTTAAAGCGGGCATGGGCGTGGGCGTGGCTGGGGCAGCGGGCGCGGCCGGTTCAGCCGGTTCAGCCGGTTCAGCCGGTTCGGGCTGCTGCGTTTCAGCCGCCTGGCTGCCTTCGCTGGCCTGGGCCATCATGTCCTCCGGGATGTCTTCTTCGGGGAATTCGGCCAGCATGTCCTCCGGAATG
>CAYFUH010000009.1:52457-58089 GCA_964346355.1 uncultured Christensenella sp.
CATGTCCTCCGGGATGTCTTCTTCGGGGAATTCGGCCAGCATGTCCTCCGGAATGTCCTCGTCCGGGAACTCCGGCTCTGATTCGCCAGCAGCCGGGGGCGCGGTGAAGCTGGGCAGCAGATCGGTGATGGTGGCGGGGGTGATGACCGGCGCTGCCGGGGCTTCTGTAAATTGAGGCGCTGCATCGGTGACGGGCGGCACCGCCACAGCGGCTGGTGCCGCGGTTTCGGTTACCTGGGGTGCCGGGGTGTCGGTGGGCGCGGGGGTCGGCGTGGCGGGTTCGGGTGTGGGGGTGGGTTCCTCCACGCTCAGCACCACGGTTTTATCGGTCTGGTACCAGGTTTTGTCCACCAGGATGCCGGCGGAGAGCTTCATCTCGCTCATGGGCCTGTCCAAAATGGCGGTCAAGGTCCAGGTGGTGTTGTTGGGCGCGTCCACGGCTTCCGTGACGCCCTTGACCTCAGTGCCAACCTCGTCCAGCACGCGGACGCCGTTAATGGCCTTGTCCGCGGTGAAGGTAAACACGGTTTTCACGCCGGTTTGCACGGCGGGTTCGGGCGTGTCAAATTTGATCAGCTTGGGCGGTTCGTATTTCTTTAAGCCCAAAAGACCCAGCCCGCCGTCCACCACGCGGGTGGTGATGCCCTTGACCTGGCCTAAGATGCCGGTGGCGTTTTTGGGAATCAGGAAATGGGAGCCAATGAAGACCAGGCCCAGCAGCACAATCAGGCTGATGAGGACCAGCGGCCAGCGCCGGGGCGGCAGGTCGTCATAATAGTAGTCGTCATCATATTCCGGCTGGCGGGGCGGCTGCACCGGCTGGCGCGGGGGCGCGTCCTCCTCATACACAAGGGGGGCCGCCTCACGCGGCGGAATCTGCCGCGGTGCCTGCGCGGCGTCATAGCCGCCCAGGGGCATAGGGGCCTCTTCTTCGGGCGGGAAGCCGGCGCGCAGCGGCGGATCCACATTGCGCTGGGCTGCTTCCTTGCCGGTTTGGTGCCTGTTGGCCCGGCGGTTGCGGGGCTGCGGAGGCCTGAATTGTTCTGACATGCTGGGGCTCCTTTCGGCTGATGGCTTGATACCAGTTCCTCAGCGCTTACGGGATGGGGTTAAAAGTGGATTTTCTGTTCCAAATAGTGCTTGAGTTCATCCAGGGGGACGCGTTCCTGCGCCATGCTGTCACGGTCGCGCACGGTGACGGTGCCCTCTTCCTGGGTCTCAAAGTCCACCGTGACGCAATAGGGCGTGCCGGCCTCGTCCTGGCGGCGGTAGCGCTTGCCGATGGAGCCGGACTCGTCATAATCGGCCATAAAGTAGCGGGACAGCTCCCGGTGCACCTCGCGCGCTTTTTCGCCCAGCTTGTTCTTCTGCAGCGGCAATACGGCCACCTTAAAGGGCGCAAGCGCCGGGTGCAGGCGCAGCACCACGCGGGTGTCGCCGTCCTCCAGCTGCTCCTCCTCATAGGCGTTGCACAGGAAGACCAGGGCCATGCGGTCCACGCCCAAGGAGGGCTCCACCACGTAGGGGATGAAGCGCTCATTGGTAATGGGGTCGATGTACTCCATGTTCTCCCCGCTGTGCTCCTGGTGCTGTTTGAGGTCAAAATCGGTGCGGTCCGCGATGCCCCACAATTCGCCCCAGCCAAAGGGGAAGAGGAACTCAAAGTCGGTGGTGGCGACGGAGTAGTGCGACAATTCCTCTTTTTTGTGGTCCCGCAGGCGCAGACGGTCCTCCTTGATGCCAAGGGAGAGCAGCCAGTCACGGCAGAAGCCGCGCCAGTAGTTGAACCACTCCAAATCAGTGCCCGGGGCGCAGAAGAACTCCAGTTCCATCTGCTCAAACTCCCGCGTGCGGAAGATGAAGTTGCCGGGGGTGATTTCGTTGCGGAAGGATTTGCCGATCTGCGCGATGCCCATGGGCAGCTTGCGGCGCGTTGCGCGGATGACGTTTTTAAAGTTGACAAAGATGCCCTGGGCAGTTTCCGGCCGCAGGTAGATCTCCGTGGTGTTGTCCTCGGTGACGCCCTGGTGGGTTTTGAACATCATGTTGAATTTGCGCACCCCGGTGAAGTCGGACTTGCCGCACTTGGGGCAGGGGATCTGCTGCGCCTTGATGTAGTCCTCCAGCTGCTCGTTGCTCCAGCCGTCGGCCTGGATGCTCTCGCCCTTTTTGCTGGCGGCGTCCTCAATCAGCTGGTCGGCGCGGAAGCGCGCCTTGCAGGACTTGCAGTCCATTAAGGGGTCGTTGAAGTTGCCCACATGGCCGGAGGCGTGCCAGACGGCCGGGTTCATCAAAATGGCGCTGTCCAGGCCCACGTTGTGCTCGCTCTCCTGGACAAATTTCTTCCACCAGGCGCGCTTGATGTTGTTTTTAAACTCAACGCCCAAAGGGCCGTAATCCCAGGTGTTGGCCAGGCCGCCGTAAATCTCCGAGCCCGCGAAAATATACCCGCGCACTTTGCACAGGGCAACCAGCTTTTCCATTGTCAATGACATCGTCGTTCCTCCTCACAATAAAACAACTTTATCATATGCCCCAAGCGCCTGTTTGTCAAGAAAATGCCTTGATTTGCAAGGTCTTTCAGCGCTTCCCGGACGACTGTGACGAAAGTGTTAAAACTCTGTGAATTGCGTTGTAAAAGGGCTGGATTTGATTGAAGGCGGCTGGTCAAAACGGTATACTCAAGTTAGCAAATAAACCTTGGATTGGAGAAAACATGAGCAACACACGCCGCCTGGCATCCCTGTTTTTGGCCCTCCTGATGATGGTATCCGCTGCGCCCGCTTTGATGGAGACAAGCCTCGTTGAAGGGGTCGTCAAGCGTGAAGAAATCCCCTTTTTAACTGACTATCCAAACAACCCTAATATCCCCGGTGAAAGCGGCACCACCGGCCTGCCCTTTGAGGGCGTGTACGCGCCGGTTGTGATGGTGGTGGACAACGCGCCCAAGGCGCACCCGCACTGGGGCGTGCTGGACGCGGATGTCATCTATCAGGTGCCCAACGCGGGCGCCGGCGCGACCAAGCTGCTGGCGCTGTTTTCTGATAAAATCCCGGCCGCGGCTGGCGGCAGCCGCTCGGCGCGCTCCCCCTTTGTGGATGTGGCGCGGGAGTGGGGCGGCGGCTTTGTGTTTGCCGGCTACCCGGTGTTTGACGGCAAGAACAAGGCAAGCGTGGTGGACAAATTAAAAAGCGCGCAAATGCGCAACAACCAGACCGCCTTTAACCTGCTGGGCAAAAATGACTACTCCGGCCGCATCAAGGGCTATGAAAGCCCGCATAACCTGTCGGTGGATATCAAGAAAATCCAGGACATGTTGATCGCCAGCGGCAAAGAGATCACCCCCCGCCCCTTCCTGTTCGCAGACAGCCTGCCCAGCGGCTACCCCGCGGCCAACCAGGTCACCGTGCGCCATTACGGGGAGGAGTACCGAAGCGGGCGGGACAACCCGGCCAGCTGGTCCATCTTCACCTATGACGCGGCGCAAAACGCCTACCTGCGCAAGAACACGGCGGGGCCCTATGTGGACCGGGACGCGCCGGATACGCCCATTCCCTTTGCCAATGTGATTGTGCAGCGGGTGCGCTTTTCCTACTCCGGCAACTATGTGACGCTTGAGTATCTAACGGGCAACGGCGCAGCGGACATCTTCACGGGCGGCCAGTATATCAAGGGCGGCTGGTACAAGAAGGACCTGGACAGCCGCACCGTCTTTGTGGATGAGAAAGGCGAGGAAATCAGGCTGCAGCGCGGCAAGACCTTCATCATCCTGACCAACGCCACCACCCGGGTGGAGTACGGCCCGGCACAATAAAGCAGCAAACATGTAAATCGGGGAAGGGCAAATGATTCGCCCTTCCCCGTTGTTATTTGCGCGTATTACCGCTTGTTTTTCAGCTTCGCGGCCACCATCTCCGCCGCGCCGTCATACTCATGCCGCGGCAGGTGCAGCACCATGAACACAAAGGCATAGGGGCGGTAGAGGGTGATGCGCCCGGCGCGCGGCGCCAGCTTGTAGCGCGCGGCGTCCTGCCAGACCAGGTATTCCTCATGCGCCAGCAAAAAGGGGCGGCCTTCGCTGTTTTTTTGGAAGGCAGCCTTGTCATAGCGGATCATCCGCGACCAGCACTTCAAGCGGGTGGGTTCAATCCAGGTGCGCTTGAGCACGCCCTTGGGGTCGAGCATATATTGGACGGATTCACGCCCCTGAAACATCAAAACCACAAGGCCCAGGCCAATGAGCGTGATGCCCAGGCCCAGCGCAGCCGCCGGGATGCCGGTGGACTTGAAAAAGGTGGTGAAGGCATCCGCCCCGCGCAGGATGTATTCAATGATCAGCATCACAAGCACCGTCACGGCAACGGCGCTGGCGGTGACCCGCAAAAGCAGGCCCAGACGCGTCACATCCGAAATGGGCGCGCGGCTGTCCTCCCAGACATAGCGCACAGAGGGGTTGCCCAGGCTGCGGTTGCAGGCATTGCAAAACGGCTGCGGGTTTTGCCGTTGGCATTTGGGACAGAAATAAACGAGCATGCATTCTCCTGAATTCACATAGTACAAGTACCAGTATATCATTGACAGATATCATGCTGCAAACGCTGGAGGCAGCTTTCCCTAAACCGTGGTAAGATGGATAGGTATTCTTTTTGGAGGGATTCATCATCAAGCAGAGCATTCAAGCGGTCAAGGTGGTGCTCCTGGGCATCAGCTCCCAGTATGTGCACTCCGCCCTGGCGCCCTGGTGTATCAAGGCAGGGCTTTTGGCCTATGCCCAGACAGCGCACACAGCCCAGGTGGTGGAAGGCACGGTGAACGAGGCGGAAGAGGCGGTCATCCAGCGCATCATGAGCGCCAAACCGGATGTGCTGGGCATCAGCTGCTATATCTGGAACATCACCTTCGTGGGCAGGATGCTGCCCGCGCTGAAAAGGGCCCTGCCTGACTGTGTGATTGTGCTGGGCGGGCCGGAGGTCAGCTTCGCTGCAGCAGAGGTGCTCACCCGCTATCCGCAGGCGGATTACGTGCTGGCCGGGGAGGGCGAATTGCCCTTTGCGAAATTGCTGGACGCCTTGTATGGCAAGGGGGAGTTGGCGCAGGTACCGGGTTTGTGCACCAGGACACAAAAGGGCCTGCACATCAGCCCGCCTTACGCGCACGAGGACATGCAGCCCAGCCCTTATTGTGAGGACTATTTCAGGCAACTGGAGGGCCGCATCGCCTATCTGGAAACCAGCCGCGGCTGCCCTTATTCCTGCGCCTTTTGCCTGTCCGGCCGGGGGGAGAAACTGCGCCAGGCGCCCCTCTTTCGCGCCTTTGATGAGATCATGCTGCTGGCTGGGGCTGGCACCAAAACCGTCAAACTGGTGGACCGCACCTTCAACGCGGACCGCGCCAGGGCTGCGCAGATTTTGCGTTTTATTAAGGAGCAGGCGGAAGGTGGACAGATCCAGGGCGTCACCTTCCACTTTGAAATCGCGGGGGATTTAATAAACGAGGAGATGCTGTCAATCGTGGCATCCGCCCCGCCCGGCCTGTTTCAGTTTGAGATTGGCCTGCAGTCCATGGACGAGCAAACGCTGCGCCTGGTGCGCCGTCGTACGGACATGCGCTTTTTAAGCCAGCAGGTGCGGCG
>CAYFUH010000010.1:0-48794 GCA_964346355.1 uncultured Christensenella sp.
GCAGCCGCTTCGCTTCGCCGGACAAGGCCGCGCTGATGCGGCCAATCACGTTGTCTGACAGCTGCGCCTGCGCGTTGCCCTTGGCCGCTGTGGCGATTTGCTCACCTGTTTTGAGGTTGACTAGGAGGGCGGCGATGGTCGTGGTACCAATATCCACCGCCAAACCGTAGGCGCCTGCCAGCGGGTGTTTGCCTGCGAAGGTCTGCTGCCCGGACAGGGCGATGTTGCTTAATTCAGTCTGCGCGCTCAGCCATATCTCCGCATCGCCCGTAAGCCGCGTCTGGCAGGATAGCACCTGGCCATCAACCGGGGCGGGAAACAGGGCGCCAGATGCCCGCAGTGCGCAGCGGCCGCAAATACCCGCGCCGCCGCATGGGGTGGACACGGTATAGCCATTTTCCCGCAGCAGGTGCGCCAGCCTGGGCTCCCCCTCAAAAAAAAGAACCTGGCTTGTCCCTGCCAGGTGGATGGTCAATTTACGCAAGATGGGCTTCCTTTACAAAAATCATCCCAAAGTAGGTGACCGTATTTTCGCCGTGGTGGTACTTCAGTCCCGCGTTCTTCGCGGTGTTGTACACATCAATCCCATAGGCCTCCAGGGAGGACATGGCCATCTCCGGCAGGATGCAGGGCAAGTCGTCCAATTTTGTGCAGCGGTCACACACACGGCAGCCGCCGGTGGACAGGTGCATGAAGCCATCATCATCTGACAAATGCTCCCGGATTTTGATGGCGATGTCGTTTTGCGTTTTGGCGGCTGCCAGCATGCCCTCAATATCAAAGCTGTCCTCAAGCACACCCACCGTCTGGTAAAGCAAGCCGTAATCAAAGGCCTGCGCGTCCAGAATCAGCTGGTCAATCTGCCCAATATCCGGCGGGCACATGTGGCATTTGCCGTACAACCCGCAGGCGTTGGTCGCGCAAATGTCGCGGAAGACCGGGTCAAACACCACGTCCGTGTTGATGGCAAGCCATGCAGCCTTGTGCGCGCCGCAGTCAAGCGCCAGTGTGCGCATGCTGTCTTTTGTCATGTGATAACCTCCAGCAAATACTGCGGGTACATGGCTTGCGCAAGGCGGATGCCTTTGTCCACATCAGCCACATCAGATGCCAGCACATTAAGGGCATCAGCAGCATTGTCCGGGCTGCCGGTGTAGGGGGATACCTGCACCATCGCGCCGACGCAGTCCACAAGGGCAGGTCCCTCTATCGTTTCAACGATGCCCTTCACGCGCAGGCTGTCCTCCGCGAACAGGCGGATCATCGCGGTTAAGGCGGCGCGGGGCGTCTTATGGCTGACGCGCAGCAGCAGCTTGCGCAGGCTGATGTCCCGGTCATGGATGGGCGCGGTGTCATCATAGGAGGGGCGCAGGGTATCAATCAGCGCCAGGTCCACCTGCGAGAGGGTCACAGGCAAAATGGGGGTGAGGGGGTAGCGTGCAGCCAGCATCCCCAGCGTTTTTGCTTGTTCCGCTTCACTGACCGTATCAATCCGGTTGAGGAGGATGAGGTCGGATACGCTCAGCTGCCGGGTGACGATGCGCGACGTATTGATCACCTTGTTGATGCTGTCTGCACCGGCTAAGGTGACGCAGCCCTTGTAGTGAAGGCCCTCTATTCCATCAATGATGGTGCGGATGGACACAGGATCTGAAAACCCGGAGGATTCCACCAGCACCGTGTTTACCTGGCGTAAAACGGCGTCCTTTATGGCGTCTTCAAACTCTTTCACGCGGCAGGCGCAGAAGATGGACCCGTCACAGATTTCCGTGACCGCGTCTGTCAATTCGCGCAACAGCGTGCCGTCTGACCCCCTGCGGCCAAATTCGTTTACGATGACCAGCAGTTTTTTATCCTGGTAATGCGCAATCAGGCGCTTCATCAGGGTCGTTTTGCCCGCGCCCAAAAATCCGGCCAGCAGGATCAGTTCGGTCATCTTGACAGCCCTTTTAATTCATCAATGGCATGGTTGATGGCGGTATCCAGCTGTGCCGGGGAAGGAATGAGGGAGGAGAAAGCCAGTTTGCCATTGATATACAGGCTGGGCAGCTTCTCAACGCCCATCTGCCGGCAGCGGCGGATGTTCTCCTTTTTGGTGAACTTGTATTCCACGACATCTACCTGATGTAAAAAGCGCTTCCCGGCTTCCTCTGCCGCGTTCATCATATAGGTGCAAGCCGCGCAGGAGGCGGAATCCAGCGTAAACACCTCGACTAATGGTTTGCAAAGCTGCTGGTAATCAGGCAGGTCAACTTTCGCGTCATCCTTTATAGCTACATAGTTTGACAGCATCTGCCGCGCCGTATCCGGCTCACGTGCTGTGAGGGCAGCGGCAATCGCGTTTTCAATGGGCACACCATAGGGCATGTCACATCCGGGCGCCAGCACAAAGCCGGTTTTGTCCGCGACCGCGTCCAGCAAGTCCAGCGTCGTCTTCATGTTGTCTTGCTGGCTGCCGTGCAGCATCACAGTGGTCAAGGGCAGGTTGCCGCCAATGGCGATCCCATGCGCGTCACAAATGTGCTTGGCCGCGGGCAAGTCCACATTTTCATCCACAAAGATGGCGTCTGGACTGGTTTTGCACATGCCGTCAATATTCCGGGTGGCGTCACCGCACACAAAAAACGCGCTGGTGGTTGCAAGCGCCCTGGTTTTGTCAAAGATTCTGGTATAGGGGGCACTTAAAAACGCGTCAAAGTGGTCGCTTGAAATCTGGGAGACCAGGGGATCCACCACCGCGATCACATCACAGCCCGCGTCCAGATAATACTGCGCGATGTCAAGTGCGGTGTTTGCGCAGTAGGCAAGCAGGTCTTGTACCAAGTCCGGCTCGTCATACATGTCCATGAACAGCGCGTTCCCGCGCAGGTGGGAGGCCAGCGTAAACGGCCCGCAAACCAGGCCAAACAGGGCGGTGTCCTCACCAATCGCTGCTTTCACGCGCCGCATGACGGACAAGGCCAGGCCCATGCGGCCATCCGTTTTGGCTATCCGTTTTGTGGGAATATTTAGCTCATCCTCAAGCGGATGCGTGCGCACAGAGGGCGGCGTATCCGTACTCCATTTAAGTTCACAGCCTAAGATCTCGGCCTCCAGCTGCAAATCAAACAGCACAGGCAGACCATCCGGCGTATACAGCCGCTTGACAGCAAGCAGCGCGTTGACGATTTGCTCCTCATCCCGCAGCATGGTGATGGCATCCGCGCCGGTGAGGAGGCCTGCGTGCACGCCCGCAAAGGGCACCCAGGGCACCCGCGGCGTGGGCTTCCTGCGCAGGGCATCCAGCACAATTTGCTTGCCGGTCACGGCAGATCCTTGATCAATTCAAGCGCCATGTCCGCGGCGCTGGCGGCGTCCGCGGCGTATGCGTCCGCGCCAATGTCCTTGCGGAACGCGTCCGTCACAGGCGCGCCGCCTACCATAATCTTCACCTGGCCGCGGATGCCCGCTTCCTCTGCCGCTTGCACCACCTTTTGCATGGCAGCCATGGTGGTTGTAAGCAGGGCGCTTAAGCAGATGATCTGGCAGCCCTGCTCCTTCGCGGTTTGGATGAAGGTTTCCGGCGCGACGTCCGTGCCCAGGTCGATGACCTCAAAGCCCTTGCCCTCCAGCATCATCTTGACCAGGTTCTTGCCGATGTCGTGCAAGTCACCCTGGACAGTACCGATGCACACACGGCCCTTTGATTCAACGCCGGACTGGGCAAAATAGGGCTTTAGCAGCTCCATGCCCCGGTTCATGGCGCGCGCGGCGATCAAGACCTCGGGCACAAAGACCTCGTTGTTTTTAAACTTGTCGCCAATAATGCTCATCCCGTGCAGCAAACCGTGCTCCAGAATATCCTTCACAGGGATATCTGCGTCCAGGGCCTGCTGCACCAGTTCCTGAACCACCTTGGCTTTTCCGGCTTGAAGGTTGGTTGAAATGTCCTGTAAAACCTGCATGGGTTATTCTCCTTTTAATCGCGTCGTCCCTTATTTTGGATGATCTGCATAATCAGTCTCAGGCTCTTAAGGCTCGACCCATTGTTGATGCTGCCTGCGGTTGTGATATTGACGCCATTATAGACCAAAGCGTCCGCGCAGTCACGCGTAACCTCCCGGGTAATGGCGTCCTCATCGTTGCGCATAAAACTCATGGGGGAAAGGCAGCCGTCAATGCGCGCGTGCGGCAGGTGCTTTCGAATCTCCGGAACCAGCACCGTCGGCCCGAAGTTGACGCCGGTTAAGTTCAGCCTGCCCAAAATGGGCAGTAGATGCCCCATTGCCGAATCCGAATGCTGGTAACGGCTGTCGCGGGCATCCGGCGCGTAGGTGTCAAAAATTTCCTTTAATACGGGGTAGCCGAACAGCTCATACATATCGGGCGTCAGCAAACAGCAGTTGTCATCTGCAAAACTGAAGCCGCGGGTTTCCTCCGCCGTGGTGCCGTGCTCCTCATCCATCACCTGTGCCATGCCCAGGGTGACCTTGGTGATGAGGTCGGCAAAGCGCCGTGCCAGGTCCGGTTCATCCAAAATGAGGAATAGAAACTCCTCCGTCCCCATGATGGAGCAGGCCAGGGTGACAGGCCCCCTGATGTGCCGCATCAGCGCGGGCTTCACCCCGTAGCGTTCGTACACCCGCTTCTTTTCCGCCTCCCAGTTCTCCGGCAGCATGAAGGCGCGCAAATCCATTTTTTCGACCTGATCAAGCAGGCGTTCCAGCTGCTGGATTGAGTGCACGCTCTGTGTCAACCACTCCGTTTCGTTGTGGTAGATATAGCTGCCGCCAAACACCTCCCCGATGCGTTTCACATCGGGCAGGCGCGCGTCTTCCGGCAGAAAGTCTTCCTTCAGCAAGCGCTTTCCAACCATCCGTTCTGATTTGTCGTTATAGCGGCGGTTTAGTTCAATCCGTCTCTCTCGCGCAATGGGCATCCAGGGCGTGCCTTCCTCGCCCAATTCCGCGAATACGCACTCATCACTCATCCGGATGCCCAGGGGGATTTGTACAGACTGGTTAAAGCAATTATTGGCATGTGCCGCTTCGTCATCGCGCCAAAACTGCGCGATATCAAGCTCCTGCATACGTATCCTCCTTTTTATGCTGCTTGCGTTCCGTGTATAATAAGGGTGTAATTATTTTGTCTATTATGCATCTATTTCCATCGTTTGTCAAGGCGGTTTTCACTATGAAAACCTATATTGAAAAGACTATGGTCTGAATTATTGATGTGTTTTTTCATTTGTTAAAACTCGACATTTACATGTTTATATGATATAGTTATGGTCGCTTTTTATGCAAACAACTGAAATGAAAGGACGCATCGATGACCAGAGAAATCGCGAGACAAAAGGCCAAGGAGCTGGTTGCCCGGATGACGCTGGAGGAAAAAGCCGCCCAACTTAAGTATGACGCACCGGCGATTCCGCGGCTTAATCTGCCCGCCTACAACTGGTGGAGTGAGGCGCTGCACGGCGTTGCCCGCGCTGGCACAGCGACAGTTTTCCCGCAGGCAATCGGGCTGGCCGCCATGTTTGACCCTGACTTTTTGAAGGAAATCGCGCAGACCATCGCTGTTGAAGGCCGCGCGAAGTACAACGAGGCGTCCGCGCTGGAGGACAGGGGCATCTACAAAGGCCTTACCTTCTGGTCGCCCAATATCAATATCTTCCGTGATCCCCGCTGGGGCCGCGGCCATGAAACCTTCGGGGAGGACCCGCATCTGACCACACGGTTAGGCGTCGCCTTTGTAAAAGGCCTGCAGGGCGAGGGCGAATACCTGACTGCCGCTGCCTGCGCCAAGCATTACGCGGTGCACTCCGGTCCGGAGGCCCTGCGGCACGAATTTGACGCCATCGTAAATGAAAAGGATTTGTGGGAGACCTACCTGCCCGCCTTTGAAGCGTTGGTAAAGGAAGCGGGCGTGGAGGCCGTCATGGGTGCTTACAACCGCGTCAACGGGGAACCCTGCTGCGGCAGCCCGCGGCTGTTGGTGGACATCCTGCGCAAGCAGTGGGGCTTTGAAGGCCATGTGGTCAGCGACTGCTGGGCCATCAAGGATTTCCATGAGTACCACCACGTGACGGATACCGCCACGCAAAGCGCTGCCCTGGCGATTGAAAACGGCTGCGACCTCAACTGCGGCAACACCTACTTGCACCTGCTGGCAGCCCACCAGGAGGGCAAGGTCACCGAGGAGCAGATCACCCTGGCCTGTGAGCGCCTGATGACAACGCGCTACTTGCTGGGCCTGTTTGATGATGCCTGCGAATACAACACCATCACGCTGATGGACAACGACACCGATGCCAACAACGAGTTGGCCTACCAGGCAGCCATCAAGTCCATGACCTTACTTAAAAACGACGGCGTGCTGCCGCTTGATCTGGGAAAAATCAAGACCATCGCGGTCATCGGTCCCAATGCCGACAGCCAGGCTGCGCTGGAGGGCAACTACGCCGGGCTGTCCTCCCGCTATGTTACTTTCCTGGAAGGCGTGCGCGAAGCAGTTGCCGGCAAGGCGCGTTTGATGTATGCCCTTGGTTCCCAGCTGTTTGAGGAGCGCGACAGCCCCATCACGGAGGTTGACAACCGCCAGTCTGAAGCCGTTGCCATTGCGCAGCACGCTGACGCCGTCATCCTGTGTGTTGGCCTGGATGCGACGCTGGAGGGTGAGCAGTCCGACACCGGCAACCACTTCGCCTCCGGCGACAAACCGGATCTGGAACTGCCCGCTGCCCAGCGCCGGCTGGTTGATGCGGTGCTCAAGGCTGGCAAGCCAGTGATTACCGTGCTTGCGACCGGCAGCGCCATGCGGGTTGAGGAGGGCAACGCCATCCTGTGGACGGGCTATCCCGGCCAGGCAGGCGGCCGCGCGCTGGCGGACATCCTCTTTGGCAAGGTGTCCCCCTCCGGCAAGCTGCCCGTCACCTTCTACCGGTCCGACAAGGACCTGCCGGAGTTTACGGATTACAGCATGAACAACCGCACCTACCGATACTATACGGGCGAAGCCCTCTATCCGTTTGGCTACGGATTGTCCTACACCTCTTTCAATCTTGCAGACATCGTGTATAATCATACTGGTGTGGAGGTGCAGATTACCAATGTCGGCCCCATGGACGGGGAGGAAGTCATCCAGGTGTATGTCAAAAACGACCACCCGGCCGCACCTAAAAACCCAGTCCTGTGCGCGTTTTTGCGCGTAGCGCTCAAGGCAGGCGAAAGCAAGAAGGTGACCCTGCCGCTGGATGACCTGGCCTTCACCGTGGTGGATGATCAAGGCAAGCGCCACAAGGTGTCCGGGTCTAAAACCCTGTATGTGGGCACCAGCCAGCCAGATTCCCGCAGCGAAACCTTGACCGGGATTCCCTGCACGCAACTACAACTTTCAGGAGACGACTAAAGAATGAAAACAAACACGGAAGACTTATTCTTCATCCCGCAGATTATCTATTTCGTCAATCGCACCTGCACACCGGATTGGGTGATTGAACGCCAGCAGATTGATTTTCATGATTTTACCTTTGTGCTGGAAGGCGAGGGCGAATATATTGTGGACGATGTGGTCTACCCGGTCACCAAGGGTGATTTAGTTTATATCCCGCCTGGCAGCTGGCGGGAGGCCAAAACCAGTACCGAGCATCCCCTGACCCTTTATGCTTTTAACATGTTCCTGTTTGATAAGGATTTCAAGCCGGCTACCCTGCCGCTGCCCATCAAGAGCCAGCTGGAGTATGACCCCAAGGTGGATCATCTCTTAGAGCGCATCCGCCAGTACAACGTGCTGCGCGAAGCCACCAGCTCCATGCAGGCGACCGCGCAGTTAATGGAAGTCTTCTCCCAGGTCCTGGTCAATCTGGGTGTTGTGCAGTGCACGGGCAGCGACCCGCGCGTGCAAAAGGCCGCGGCCTATGTTATGGAGAACATCTCCCGCCACATCAGCGCGGCGGAGATCGGCAACGCTGTGGGCATTCACCCCGGCTACCTCAACAAGCTAACCGTCAAGCACACCGGTAAAACGGTCAGCCGGTTCATCACCAACATCCGGGTCAACATGGCAGAGGATGCCCTGGTGTATGAGGGTATCTCCGTCAGCGAAGCCGCCAACCGCTTTGGCTTCTCGGATATTTATCATTTCAGCAAGGTATTTAAGAAGAACAAGGGCTATCCGCCGTCCACGGCGAAAACCCTGCTGCGCTAAGCTTTAAAGACAAGCAAAGCGCCGGGGACAGGCTCATACGCCAGGGTGGGGATGTCCTCATGGCCTGGCACAAAAAAAGGTTTCGCGGACGCGAAGCCTTTTTCGTTCAGCCCCTTTGCGTATTGCATAAGAAAGGGTTTCTCAATCATTTCACCCTGATGGGGCGCCAGCGCATGGGTAAATGGCAAGGCCATCAAACGGCGGAAGGAGGTAGCATAAGCAGTGACCGGCAACGCTTCCTTAAAAAACACCCAGGTCTGCGGGTTCCAGCAGTCACCCAGCAGCAAGACTTTCCGCTGCGGGATCAGCAGCGCGGCAGAGCCAGGTGTATGCCCTGGCGCCTTCATAGGCAGGACGGTCAGACCGCCCAGGTCGATGGGGGAATAGGCAAGGGGCAGCGGCGCTTTGATTGCCGCCTCGCGGTAGGTCTGGGATTGGGCGCGCGTCATCCCGGCGCGTGCGATGACACGCTCCCGCTCCCTTCTTCCGGTGTATTCAAGGAAAATAGGCAGGTCCTCCGCGTCCATGTAGCTATGCTCAAACCACATGGCACCCAGGGCGTGGTCGTGATGCCCGTGGCTGAGGATCACAGTCAGCGGCAGGTCTGTCAGGCTTCGGATAAACGCGCCCACATCCTGTGTGCCATAGCCCGTATCCATCAGCACAGCGCGCCGGGTGCCAATCACCAGGGTCATGTATACCCCGCCCAAAGGGTCCAGGATGTGATGGATTCCCGGCAGCACTTCCTGTGATTGAAAGCCCATCAGCCGTCCTGCCCTGTTGCCTGTGTAAACTGCAGCGCATACAGGTTGATTTTGCACCCGGGCAGGAAGACCAGGTTCACATCCTGCTTGCCGGTCACCACCTCATCCAGCGGGAAGGTGCGGGTTGTTTTCTGCTTCGCCTGCGGCACGCTCAACATCAGGCGTGTGACGCCGTCTGCGCCTACAAAGCGGATCTGGACAGGGTTTTTCTGGTTTTCACTGTCATAGGTCAGCATAATCTCCCGGGTGCCTGTCTCGCCAAAGTCAAAATGCTTAAAGCCCAGGGTGGTGTTGTTGCCGATGTCCAGCACGTGCGCGCCGTCCCTTTGGAAACTGTCGCCGTACAGCTCCTCACAGGCGCCAGCCTCGATCTCCTCAAAGCCCCTTGTTTTTTGATGGAAGAGGAAGCCCCTGATGTGAGACTTGATGGTAAACACAAAGCATAAGGAGGCGGTGCCAGTCAGCGCCCGGTTCAGCTTCACGCGTACCTCCTGGTAGGTGTTCCAGATCATGCCCAGGGTATAAAAATGCCGTGCCAGCATCTGGCCGCCCTGGTCGGGCCTGCCGTCCCAGACCTCAAAATGGAAGGGGTCATGGGAAAGGGGGAACAGCCAGACGGAAAGCTCATCAGAGGTGTTGGTGCCAAAGTTCAGGTTGTCAAAGCATACCCAGCTTTCGCCGTCCCGCAGGGTGGCGACGCCGCGCTCATTGCCGTTGGTCAACTTCACATTGCTAAAGCTGTATAGACCCGCGCTGATGGGTTCAAAGGGGTTTAAGGCGGCCTCGCCCAGGCCCTCAATGGTATAGGCAATCTGGGCGTAATGGTCCAGGTGCTCCTTGCCGTTATGCACGCCGCAGCGCACATATACCACGCCGTCCCCTGTGGGGGTCACGGTCACACCCTGGCCGTCCTCATCCACCTGCATCCGAGCAATATTGCTGTCCACGCCGGCTGCATTGGTCAGCCGCCAGACAAGCTGCTGTTTGGCCGCGTTTTCTGGCAGTAGATTGGCCCTGACATGGTAGCCGTCTTTGGTCAGGTTCACCCGGCGCACGGGGATGTCCTCATCCACAAACGCCGCGTCAAGCGTCCATTCCTGGCCTGCTACTGGTTTCACAACCGCCAGCAGCTTGCCGGAGAACAGGCGGCGCTCATTTTTCTGATAAGGTGTGTAATCACTCGCGTCCCCGTTATCAAGGCCCAAAAGCGCGGCGCCCTGAACCGTCACGCGCACCAGGCGGTTGGCGTTCTCTACGGGCAGGCCTTGGTCATCCAGCGCTGTCATGCTTACAAAGGTCAGCTCATCCAAATGCTCATAGGTCAAGGCCAGCTGGGACGCTTCACCAAAGCTGAAGCGCTCTAATGAGGCGGTCAGCTGCCCGTTTTTGTCAAAGGCGTCCGCGCGCAGACGGCCTTTTTGATAGGGAAGAACCCAGTTGCGGGTGATTTCCGTGCCCATCTCCTGAATGCCTGCCAACTGGTCATTGACATACAGCGCGACGCTGTGCTGGTTGCTGCACACGCGCACGTCAATCTCCTGCCCCTCGTTGAAATCCCAATAGGGGAAGAGGTGCAAAACAGGCTGCTTTGGGCTTGTCCAGGCGGACTGAAACATGTAAAAGCCGTCCTTCTTGAAGCCTGCCGTGTCCAGCATGCCAAAGTAGGAGTTCTTGGTGTGATAGGGCGTGGGCTCACCCAGGTAATCCTGCCCGGTCCAGACAAACTGGCCCAGGGAGAAGGGCGTGTCGCGGTCGTCCTTAATGCAGTCGTCTATGCTCCTGGCACCCCAGCTGGTGGTGCTGTTGCCCAGGGAGGAGGTTTGCATGTCGTCATCTGACAGCACGGATTGCTTGAGCGGGAAGCGGTAGATGCCCCGGCTTTGCACGGTGGAGCAGGTTTCACTGCCATAAATGATCCAGTGCGGAAACTGCTCATGGTGCTTGTTGTACAGGAATTCCGCATAGTTGTAACCAACCGCGCCGATCTCCTCCGCGCATTTTTGCGTGTTCTCCCAGGCCATGTAGTTGGAGCCCAGGGTGGTCAGCGCCTGCCCCTGCGGGTCATGCGCCTTGACCAAATCCTGCAGCGCGCGCATCACCTGGCTGCCTTTTTCATAATCCGCGTGGGTGTCGGGGATCTCGTTGCCCAAGCTCCACATGATGATGCTGGGGCGGTTGCGGTCGCGCCGGATCCAACTGGCGACATCCCGCTCATGCCAGGCGTCAAAATAACGGGCATAGTCATACTCGGTCTTGGGCAACTGCCACATGTCCGAAAACTCGCTCACAACCAGCATGCCCATCTCATCGGCCAGGTCCATAAACACAGCGGAAGGCGGGTTGTGCGCGGCCCGGATGGCGTTCACGCCCATGCGCTTGAGCGCGGTCATCTGACGAATGATGAAGTCCGGGTGCACCGCTGCGCCAATGATGGAAAACTCCTGGTGCAGGCACACGCCGTTTAATTTCATTTTTTCACCGTTGATAAAAAACCCGTCATCGGGTGAGAAGTGAAGCAAACGGAAACCAAAGCGCGTGTCCACCGTGTCTGTCACCTGCCCGTTTACCAGCAGCTGGGAGCGCAGCGTGTACAGCTGCGGCCGCTTTGGCGACCAGGGGATGATCTCGCCTTCATGCAGCAGGGTATGGGTGACCTCATACGGCGCGCCGTCAGTCACCACTTCCGCGTTCACTTCAAAGGTCCACTGGCCGTCCTCGGTCTGTTTGGTGGTGATGTAGATGCCGTCTTGCACAAAGTGGCATTTGTCCTTCACAATCAGGCTGACATCGCGGTAGATCCCGGCGCCGGTGTACCATCTGCTGCTGGGGAAGCGCGCGTCCACCTTCATCAGCAACGTGTTTTCCTCATCCGCATGCAAGAAGTCTGTGATGTCATGCAAAAAGGCGGTAAAGCCGTATTTCCATTCGCCTGCCTGCTTGCCGTTCACGTACAGGGTGCTGTTCATATACACCCCGTCAAAGCGCAGAAACACGCGCTTGTCCGGCGTCAAATAGGGGGTTTCCAGCTTTCGCTCATACCAGCCCACCCCGCTTTGATACCAAGCCTTGGGGTCTTTAATCTGCCAGTCATGCGGCAAAGACACCGGGGTAAAATTGTCTGGCTCACCCAGTGAAAACATCCAGCCGTCATTGAGATGTATTTTCATCATGAACTCCTTTTGCGAGCAGTTGAATGGTATTCTGTCAAAATCATTGTATCACAGCGCGGTGTGGTGCGCGTTCAAAACCATTAAAAACGCAAGGGAACCAAAGAAGGAGGGCAAATGCGCCCTCCTTCAGGTGTCCTATTTTGCTTAATAGTACTTATCGTAGGCTGCCTCGCGCTCATCAATGATGGCCTGGCCGCCGGAGGACAGGTAGTCGTTCATGCCGCTGTCATACACCGCATCAAACTGGTCGACAGGCGCCACAATGGACTGGGTTAAGAAGGTGTCGCGCTTGTTGTTCAGCGACGTGTTCATGCCCACCTCTGCCTCAATCAGACCCACGCTGAAGTTCTTGCCATAGCGCGCGTCCTTGCTGGACAGCTCATAGGCCTTTTCGATATAGCGGGCGTCCACCTTGTCATAGCCCTGGGCAACCGACAGCACGTTCACATCGGGGTTGCCGGTGTCCAAGCCGTTGATGGTGATGGTGTAGTCGATGTTGTTTAAGCTGTTCATGATCTTCTCGCCCTGCACAGCCAGCGTCTTAATGGCGCCGTTCTCCAGCACCTCATGGGTTACGCCTTCCTCGCCAATCTGCAAAAAGCGGCGGTTTTCCAGCTTGGAGATGAAGTCCAAATAGAACAGGGAAGCCACAGGCTCGGTGTTGGTGGCGGGGAAGAACACCTTGCGGTCAATGGGCGGAGCCAGGAATTTGCGGTAGATGCCCGCGTCATTGGGGAAGGGTTCCACCGCGATGTAGCCCGCGTCCGGCCCATAGGCGCGCTGGATGTTGGCGTGGATGCTGTCCTCGCCGTTGCGGTAGGGGTAATCCCAGTTGTGGATGAAGGCGCCGACATAGCCAGCCTTTAACAGGTTGTCCTCGGTGCTGTCGCCCGCGGGGTACACGGGGAAGTCCTTCCAGACCAGGCCGTCGTTATACCATTTGTTCAGCACGCGGACACCCTCTTTGTAGTTGGGGAACAGCATGTGGCGGTCATCAAAGCCGCGGACATAGGTCTCCCTGTCGCTTAATTCCTCCGGCACAAAAGAGGTAATCAGGTGGTCGTTTCTCCAGCCAACATCAAAACTGGTGGTATAGGGAATCATCTTTTCGGCGTCCGCGCCCAGCAGCAAGTCCGCGTTGTCACGGAAGGCGATCAGCATGGCTTCAAACGCTTCCAGCGTGCGGGGCTCTTCCAGGTTCAGCTTCTTTAACCAGTCCTCGCGCACAAAGGTGTTGATGCGCTTGTTAACAAACAGCAAAGCCTCAATCGCCCACAGGGTGCCTTTTTCAGGGTCTTTATTCCAATAGATGTTGTCATCACCCAGCAATTCCCACAGGTTGGGCAGCTGGTCCTTGTATTGCTCAAGCAGCGGGGCCAGGTCGGTCACGCCGCCCATTTCTGCATAGGTCTGGATGGTGGGATAGCTGTAGGTGACGCAGATGTCGGGCGCGTCTCCGGCAGCCAGCAGGTTGTTGAGCACGTCCACCTCCGTCCAGCGGGGGACGGGCACAAAAGTTACTTCCACGTTGTGGTCGCGCAGCATGCCTTCTTTGATAAAATCTGTGTAGAAATTATCCTCAGGCTTGGTGCCGCCTTCATTGGCGCGGTCGTAGATCTCAACAGTAATCTTGCGGGTGGTGGTGAATTTGCCGTCCACAATCTCGGCGTCTTCCGCGAACACAGCGGACAGCCCGGTGGACAACAGCATCGCCAGCAGCAACAGGACAGCCAGGGTGCGTTTCATTTAGGTAATTCCTCCTTTATTTACAAGGCGTTATCCCGCCTTGAGGTTCTTGTTGTTTGCGCTTTATCCCTTGATGGCGCCGATGGTGACGCCGGAGATAAAATAGCGCTGCAGCCAGGGATAGACCAGGACAATGGGCACTGTCGCGAACATTACCGTCGCCATTTTCAGCGTTTCTGAGATACCCGGCGGGAAGAAGCCTTCCTGGGTCGCGACTTCAATCTGTGTGGTGTTTTGCAGGATTTGGTACAGCAGCAGTTGAATCGGGTAGTACTTGCGGTTCTTGGACATGTACATCAGCGCGTCAGAGAAGCCGTTCCACCGGCCCACTGCGTAAAACAGGGACAGGGTGGCCAGGACGGACGCGGATAGGGGCAGATAGATGCGGATTAAGGTGCGGATCGGTCCCGCGCCATCAATCTCCGCGGATTCTCGCAGGCTTTCGGGGATGCCGTAGAAAAAACTGCGCAGGATGATCATGTTGAAGATGCTTAACATGTTGGGCACAATCAGCACAATCGGTTTGTCCAGCATGTGCAGGCTTTTCAGCAACAGGTAGTTGGGGATGGTGCCCGCGCTGAAATACATGGTCAGCACGATAAACCCGTTGATGATTTTTCGGCCTTTGAGCTGGTCATAAATGAGAGGATAGGCACACAGGATGGTGATGGTCATGGACAGCACAGTGCAAATCACCGTTAAAATGGCCGTCCAACCCAGGCTCCAGGTGTATTTGCTGTCCTGCAGCACGGTCTTGTAGGCGTCCAGGTTCCAGCCCTTGGGCCAGAGCAGCACCTCATTGCGGATCAAGGCGTCAGAGGAGGAGAGCGAGCGCGCCAGCACGTTTATGATGGGCAGCAGCGCGATGAAAATCAGCAGCAGGCATAAAACCGCGATCAGATAGTCATTGAATTTGGCGGATCTTGATTTAATCATCGTTCGCCTCCTTACCAAATCCCGCGCTCGCCGTAGCGCTTGGCCAGGCTGTTGGCGCCAATGAGGAAGAACAGGCCAATCACCGATTGGAACAGGCCCACAGCGTTTGACAGGGAGAACTGCATCCCCTTGATGCCGTACTCATACACAAAGATGGAGATCACATTGGATACGCTGGTCACCAGCCGGTTGCTCAGCGCGAAGGGGCGGTCAAACTCACTACCCAAAATGCGTCCCAGGCTCATGATCAGCAGCACAATAATGGTGGGCCGCAACCCGGGCAGGGTGACATGCCAAATCCTGCGCAGGCGGTTGGCGCCGTCCACTGCCGCGGCTTCGTACAATTCCGGGTTGATCGATGTAATGGCGGCCAGGTAGATAATGGTGTTCCAGCCCGCTTCCTTCCAGATGCCCAAAAACACATAGCTGCCCACCCAGTGGCTGGGGCTGTTGAGGAAGGGCACGGGGTCAAGGCCCATGCGCTGCAGCACGATGTTGATCAGCCCGTCATTGAAGGCCAGCAGGCGCAGCGCCAGGCCGGAGATAATAATCCAGCTTAAAAAGTGCGGCAGGTAGACGATGGTCTGGGTCACACGCTTGAAGCGTTTGAAGGTTAGTTCATTCAACAGCAGGGCCAGCAGGATGGGGGCCGGGAAGCCCAGCAGCAAATCCAGCAGGTTTAAGGTGATGGTGTTGCGCAGGGCAAACAGGAAATCCCGGTTTTGAAAGGCTTTGATAAACCACTCAAAGCCATGGTTTTTTGCCCAGGGCAACTCCCACGGCGCTTTTAGGATGTTGTTCACCTTAAAGGCGCTTAGGATATAGGCCATAGGGAAATAACGGAAGATGATGATAAATGCGACCGGCAGGGCAAGCAAGAGGTAAAGCGTCCAGTAACGCCGCAGGTAGTTCATGTTGGCGTTGCGCCGCAATTGTCTTGAGTCTTGCATACAATCACCTCCAGGGTTGCTGTCTTGGGCTGGCTATGTTGATGTCGGGTTACATCAAGAGTATATCATACGCCCGCGCGCGTCCGGAATGCCGCTTTTACGATAAAAATAGGTATTAATCACATCACGCCATTCCCGCGCGTTTTGAACCTGCCGCAGGAAGCGTGCCAGCACGCGCGCAAAGGTGCGCTCCGGCATCTTGTCTTTTAGTTGTTCCCAGGCAGCCTTCAGCGCTTCTGCTTCCTTGGCGCCGTCAAAATGGTCATCATATATGCGCTGCAGCAGCGTACGGCCGTCCGCCATCACATGGTCATAGCGCAGCCGGTGGAAAAACAGCAGCAGTTTCTCCGGGCAGGTGGCCGGGTCATCAAACAAGACGCCAAACGGGTCCGGGTACTGCCCGGTAAAGCCGGTGCCGCGGCTTGAGCGGTCGATCCCAATGGCGGTTTGATCCGCGCGGTGATAGGTGCCCCACAGGGAGAACTCATAGCCCTCGGGGCTGGGCCCGTAATGGGAGTGGGGGTTCACCATAAAGCCAAGGCCCAGAGGTGCCGCGTATTTTTCATAGGCTGCGGGGGAGGCCAGCAGGATGTCCGCCACTTCGTTTGCAGCCTGCGGAAAAGTCAGCCTGGCCCATTCTCTGGCGAACTGCTCCGGATGGCTCTCGCCCAGCCAGGCAATGCGGCCATAGGCGTACAGGTTGGCCTGGGCCAAGTCGTGGCCGCACCAGTTGTCATCATCGCCCAGGTTGCCCACCGCGGTGATGTACTGCGCGGCGTTTTTGGGCAATTGTGTCAACACATCCCGCCACAATTGGGCCAGGTAAAACAGATCGATCTGATGCCCGGTGTACTCCTGGGCGATCTGCAATTCCAGCGCCTTGTTGGTGTTTGGCATCGCGTAAAGCAGGGGGGAGGCTGGCTCACGCACCTGGAAATCCAGCGGGCCGTTTTTAATCTGTAAAACCACATTGTCGTCAAATTCGCCATCAAGCGGCGCGTAAGTGGTAAAGGCTGCTTTTGGCCGGTCTGTTTCGGTGTCGCGCCAGTCCTGCTTGCAGTTGTATACAAAGCACCGCCAGAACAGCTTGCCGCCATAAGGCGCCAGCGCGCGCGCCAGCATGTTGGCGCCCTGGGTGTGGGAGCGCCCATAGGTGAAGGGGCCGGGGCGGTATTCCGAATCCGCCTTGACTAAAAAGCCCACCAAATCAGGGATATAGCGGTACACCTCCGCCGCGCGCTCCTCCCACCAGGTGTGGACAGCTTTCTCATGCGGATCCGCCGTGCCCGCGCCGTGGTAGGACGGCATGGAAAACTCAATGGTCAAAAGCAACCTGATGCCGTACAGGCGCAGGATATCCGCCAGTTTTTTCAATTGCGGCAGGTAGGTTTTCGTAATCAGCAAATCCATGGGCGGGTGCACGTTGACATTGTTGGGGCAAATCGCGTTGATGCCCACACTGGCCAGCATGCGCGCGTAGCGGTGGATTCGCTGCTCGTCATAATCCAGCTGATGATTCTTGAAAAAGAGGGAGCGCCCCGCGTAGCCGCGCTCCACGCTGCCGTCCATATTATCCCAGTGGTTTATCATGCGCAGCGGGTAGTGCGGCGCGGTAAAGGAGGTAAGCGGGCTTTCATCCCGCGCGATGGCGGACAGGAAGTGGTACACCCCGTACAGCACACCGGTTTTTCCGCCTTTGATTATGTAGCTGTCCTGCGCCTGGATGATCTCAAAACCTTCACCCTTGTCTTCTTCAATCACATCTACCGGGGTAGTAAACCCAAGGGAGGACAAGCCCGCGCGCAGCTCCGAGCGCGCGATGTCCAGCGTGGTCTGGCCTTGGGGGATTTCCATGGGCAAATACGTCAGCCAGGCGGCAGCGCCTGTATCGATGATGTTCATGCAGGGACCTCCCTTTGTCATATCCGGCTTTAGTATAACGAAAGAATGTCTGGAGTGCAAGGATAATCTACAATATAATTTGTAAAATATAAATCGTAAAGGATATTTTGTGATGTTAAATATCGTATAAAACGTTTAATAATAAGAGAAATCAACCGTTTTAATGACTTGTCATAAAACAACCTGAAACAATTCCGTGAGTGTTTGTATAAAACAAAGATGAAGGCCGTTTGGCCTTCATCAAATGGGGGTATTGTCGTGATATTTACTTGCCCTCAAAATCAATGATCGCGAAGAAAGCGGGCTTGGGCTGCCTGTTTCCATCAAACAGCAGCGGGAACTGGCTGGCTTTCCAGCTCAGGTTATCCGACACGCCCCAGGTGTGTACTGCGTCAATATGCTTCGCATAGTCGCGGAACAGGGACAGAATCTCGCCATACCGCCTGGCCTGGCGCTCATAGTTTTCATCCGTCGCGGCATCCACCAGGATGTCCAGCTCGCTCATGCGCAGCCGCAGTCCCAGGGCAATCACCTTGTCCATGGCTGTTTGCAATTGCGCCATGGTGGGGGTATGCAGGTGGTAGTGGCACTGGAAACCATGCCCGTCAATGGTGCCCTGCGCTTTTAATTCCTCAAGCAGTTTTAAGATGCCGTCCAGCTTGGGTTGGTAGGGGGTGGAGTAGTCGTTGTAATACAGCTGCATGCCTTTTGGCGCATGCCTTCTGGCGGATTGGAAGGCCTGGTGGATGAAGTCGTCGCCCACAATCTTTGTCCAGTTGCTCTGTCGCAGTTTGCCCGTGTTGTCATCAATGGCCTCGTTCACCACGTCAAAGGAGACAACCAGGCCGGGGAACTCCGTCTCCAGCGCTTCAAACACCAGGCGGATGTAGTTATCAAGGCGCGCCAGCATCACGTCCCGGCTCACATAGGGGCCGGTTTTGCTGTAATTCTCCCGGAAGAAGGCATCCGGTGTCTGGTTGTGCCAGACCAACACATGGCCGTGCACCTTGATGCCGTGGTTTTTGGCATAGGTCAGCAAGGGCCGCGCGGCGTTTAAGCGCACGGCGACCGCGGTCTGGTCATCCCGCGCCAGTTTCGCGCTTTCCAGCACGTCCAGCACATTATCCGGCTTCAACTCGTTGCCGTGGGTCATCATGTTAAACTGCGTGGCGTAAAAATCCATCAGTTCGGTGTTGATGGCTTCAATCTGCGTCACAGCGTTGCCAAAATCAAAATAGTCGGCGTATACCTCTTTCAGACTGGGCAGCTGCGCGTCAATCATCGCGCGTTTGGACAGGGCTTTGAAGTTTTTGATCTGATAGGACAGCGTGGGCGCGCCCAGGGTTTCCACATACAGCACAAAGGCATCAAAATCCCCGGCGATGTATTCGGCGGACAGGGTGGTCCACTCGCCTTTTTTCACGTCGTGCCTGATTATATTGGTGTAGGTCTCGCGGCCGTCCTTGGTGTGCGCGGCGGAGAGGATGAAGGTGGCGGTATCCGCTTCGTCCTGATACACCTCTACCGCTACCTCATACGCCCTGCCGGGAACAAGCTTGAAATCCCGCCCGGTGGAGTTCCAATCCTGCGTACGGCCTGTAATTTTGATGCTGCCATCTACAATGGCAAGTTCCGCGCCGCCGGTGGAGCGCGGGTACCAGCCGTCAAAATTTACGTCCAAAATGGACATGTGATAATCCTCCTCCTCACCAAATGCTACTACGGGAACCATCAGGCACAGGGCCAGAATCAGCGGGATCATCCGTTTCATGCTGCCCTCCTACCTTGAATACTGCACAAGGGCTTGGGCGATGTCGGGGTATCTAAACGCAAAGGTCTTGCGGTCCAGGATGCCAAAAACCTCCCCATCGCCGGAGAAGGCATGGTTGTCCCACCAAAAACAGCTAAAGCCGCGCGCGCGCGCCAGGGCAACATACACCGCTGTAAAGTCCACGCGGGCCTGCAGGTTGCCGCCCTTGTCACGGCAGCCAAACTCCCCAATCACAATGGGGACGTTTTGCGGGGTGAACTTGTCATACAGCTGGTTCATGAACTTGGCGATTTCTTCCACATCAAAGGGGTTATCCGCCTTGAAGTTGTCGCGGCTGCCCTTTTCCTTGGGGCTTTGCAGCGCGAAATCATAGGGGGTATAGGCATGCACGGACAGGAGCAGCCGGTCATTGACGCCGCCGGTATCCGCGGGCATCAAAAAGTCATCATGCAGGCAGCCCTGGACGGAGGCGGCATAGCCGGGCACCAACAGATAGCGGGAGGTGTTGTTGCCGCCCGTGCCGCGCACGATGTCCACAAACACCTGGTTTAACTCGTTGATGCACTGCACAGCTTCAGCAGAACGCGGGTCATTGGGGTCCAGGTTCCATTCAATGGGTGTGCCTGCCAGACGCGGCTCGTTCATGCTTTCCATGATCAGGTGCTCGTCATATTCCACAAACACAGGGGCAACCTGCTCCCAAATGGCGGTCAAATAGCGCTTGGAGTTGTCCAGATGCGCTTTGTCCGGGTACAGATAACCCTTTTCGATGTCGTGATGGGTGTTGATAATGACAAACAAGCCCTCTGCCAGCGCCATGTCCACCACTTCCTTTACCCGCTCAAGCCAGCGCTTTGAGATGCGGAAATCATCTCCCGATACATGGTTGTGCCAGGAGATGGGGATGCGCACAGCCTTAAAGCCCGCGTCCTTCAACGCTTTAAATACCCTGGCGTCCGTCTTCACGCCCACCCAGGCACTTTCATAGTCCAGCTCATCCTTCAGATGATGGGCGTTGCTGGCGTCAAAGGTGTTGCCCAAATTCCAGCCCACGCCCAGCGCCTCCACAAAGCGGAAGGAGTCCAAATCGGGCAGATCTTTTTTTGCGAATGTCAATTCCGGCAGCATGATTTCCTCCTCAGAAAGACCGGCTGCTACCATGCTGGTCAGGAGTATGACGGCCAGCAGAACCAGAACAATGGGTTTGTTTTTCATAACAGCCTCTCTTCTTCAAATGTTTCTTTTAAAAAGCGGGATGGGGAAGCCCCCATCCCGCGGATACAAATTACAGTTTGGTTTATTTCGCGTTCACAGCGTCCAGTGCGGCCTGCCAGACGTTCTTGGATTCCTCCAGCTGCTCAGACACCGTGCGCCAGCCGTTGCGGCCGTAGGTGTTCCAGTAGAACTGCTCGCCTAAGCTATAGCCGGGCACCATGTTGTGCAGGAAGGTTTCGCCGTGCTCCGGCATGCGCATCATGGCAATGGTCTCGTCCACGCTGCGGGCGTCGGAGAACATGTTGTAGTAGCTGCTCTTCCAGTCATCCTCGTCGTCATAGCCGGGGGTTGGGTCGGTGAACAGGTCAAAAGCATAGGCAATCTTGGCTGCCCGCTCCGCGTCGTAGTTGGCGGGAATCACATAGGTGTTGTCAGACAGCACAGTTTTGTAGGTGGTGCCCTTGGGGCCCACCGGGAACATCACAAAGCCGTACTCGTCCTTCATGTTCTCCCTAAGGGTGGCTTTGAAGTAGTCCTGGTGGATGGTCATGGCGACGTCGCCGTTGATGAAGGCGGTAAAGGTCCAGTCCCACTTGGCGCCTTCAGGCTGGGGCATCTCATAAGTCTTGGACATCTCCACAATCCAGTTGGCGGCTTCCAGGAAGGCATCCTCGCCGGTGGCGTTGTAGTAATTGCCGTTTTCATCCATCTTCACAAAGGCCGCACCGTTGGAAGCCAGGGCCACGTTGATGGCGCCGTTTTGCTGGCTGGCGGTGGCGTACACGTCAATCACGCCGTCGTTGTCGGTGTCCCGGGTAATCTTTTTGCACAGCTCTTCATAGGCTTCCCAGGTCCAGGTGCCGTCTTTTTGCATGTCATACAGGCTCTCCGGGTCCACGCCGGCTTCTTCCAGCAGGCGTTTGTTAAACCATATGCCGTCCCGGGGTTCGGACACGATGGGCCGCATGCCATAGACGGAGTCACCCTTGCTTGTCACGGTTTTCACGCTCTGGTTCCATTTGGCCTCGGAGAAATCAAACGCCTCCAGGGTGGACAGGTCATACAGGAAGCCGTTGGCCATGGGGGTGGCCAGCACCTCGGGGCGCATGATGAGAACGTAGTTCTCGGGGCCGCCGGTGGTGACGAAGTTGGCCAGGAAATCCGGGTTGTCATCCCAGCCAGAGACGGCCACCTGCTTGATGGTGAAGTTGTAGGTTTCCTGAATCCACTCCAAGTATTCCGCAGTGGCTTCCTCCTGGGCGGTTTCAGGCTCGGCAACTTCACCGCTGCTCCACCAGTCGCCAACGATCACTTCAATGCCGCCTAAGTCCAGCTTGTTGCCGTCCTTGTCAGTGCGGATTTCGATGGATTCGCCGTAGCTGAACTCGTGGGTTTCAGCGGCGGCTGCCAGCAGGCCAAAGGCCATTGCCAGCACAAGAACCAATGCCAGGGTCTTTTTCATGATAGGTCCTCCTTTATTATATCACCCAGTCATCTGGGTAAATATTCGGGTTTTTTAGTCCTTCAGCCCGGTGGCGCTGATGGATTCAATGAACCAGCGCTGGGCGAAGAGGTACAGCACAATCAGGGGGGCCACCACCACCAGGACGCCTGTGGAAATCATCTGCATGATGTAGCCCACCGGGGGTGTGGTGATGCCCCGCCGGGTGGACACATAGGTGCGCAGGCTTTCCGCCATGCCGGACAGCCGGATGGACAGGTACTGGGTGTTGGCGGTGGGCAAAAACAGCCGGGTATAGAAAACGTCCGTCCATTGCCACACAAAGGCAAACAGGAAGCAGGACACCAGGATGGGCACGGCCTGGGGCAACAGCACCCGAAGGAAGGTGCCCAGGGTGGAAGCGCCGTCCACATAGGCGGCTTCCTCCAGGGAATAGGGGATGGATTTGAAATACTGCCGGATCATGAAGATGTACAGGCCGTTTTTCAAACCCATGGCAGTAGCGCTGAGCATCAGGTAGGGCAGGGGAGAGCCCTTCAGGTTGATGGGCCCGCCGGTTAAGCGGGTGAAGATGCCCAGGACGTCAAAATAGCGGAAGTGCAGGTAAAGGGAGGAGGAGATGGTCTGGGGCGGGATGACAATCACCAGCACCACGCAGGCAAACCAGAAGCGCTTGAAGGGAAACTCAAACCGGGCGAAGCCGTAGCCGGCCAGGGTGCTGGCGATGATTTGCAACAGGGCTGTCACCAGGGCGATGAGGGTGGTGTTGATGAGGGAAGTGTTCAGGTTTAACAGGTGGGCGGCCAGGGTGTAGTTTTCCGTGGTCAGGTTGCGGGGCACCACGATGATGGTGGTGTCATAAAGGTCCTTCTCCATCATGAAGCTGACGGAGATCTTGTCCAAAATGGGCTGCAAAATCAGGAAACACAGGCCAAACAGCATCAGGAAGCGCAGCAGGGAGCCAAACTTTTTCTTGCTCTCCTGGCGCAGCAACAATCCGCCGGATTTGCGGTTGCGCGCAAAGAAGCCGTCCTGCTTCAATCCTGTCACTTGCTTATTCATAGTGCTTCACCCCCTGCCTGATGATGAAGGCGCTGATGGCGATCATGGTGATGGCCACCGCGAAATAAATCCAGGATAGGGCAGAGCTAAAGCCGTACTTCAGGTTGATGAACATCTCCTCGTGGATCTTTTCCATAATCAGGTTGTCCGTCTTCATGAAGAAGTCGATGATGGTGTAGATCATGTTGACAATCAGCAGCGGGCTGATGATGGGGAAGGTGACCATCCAGAAGCTCTCCCAGGCGGAAGACCCTTCCATCTCCGCGGCTTCGTACATGCTGCGCGGGATGGTTTGCAGGCCTGACAGGAAGACCACAATCTGAATGCCCGAAGCCATGACGATGTCATACACCGCGGTGATTAAATTGTTTACCACTTCCAGTGCCGGTGTACCCACGCCGGAGGCGGACAGCAAGCCAAAGAGGGCATTGCCAAAGTTGATGTTGTTGGATTGGGTGATCAGCTCCTTCATGCCGATGATGAGGGAGTTGTCCGTCTCAATGCCCACTAAGACGCCGGAGGACAAAATGACCGGCAGGAAGAAGATGGCCCGCGCCAGTGCCCTGCCCTTGAACTTCTGGTTGAGCAAAAGGGCAATCATAAAGGCCAGCACCATGGTGGCCAGGGAGTGCGTCACCATGCGCACCACCTCATCCACCAGCATCTGGTTAAAATCCGGGTCGATGGTGAAGGCGTAGATATAGTTGTCCCAGCCAACACCGGTTTTTACAATGCCCTGCTGCGCGCTTAAGCTGACGCTTTGAAAGCTCATGATGAAGGACTGGATCATGGGCGCCACCATAAAGGCTAAAAACCCAATGATGAAGGGGGAGATGAACAGATAGCCCGAAATGGCGCGCCGGGTCCTGATGGTTCTGTGGCCTCTTCTCTTCACGCTCACCGCCTGCTCCCTCCTTCCAGTACATGATAGCTGCGGGCTGATACCAATTGCCCGTCCACGGTTTGGTCCTCACTGCCCAGGTTGACGGCAACGCGGGTGCCGTCCTCATACGTGGTGATGGTGACCTCGCCCTTAAGGCACTCATAGTGTGTGATCGCCTGGTGGAAGGTGTGCCCCAGCGCCTGCTCGTATTGCTTGATGATCTCCTTGGCTTCCTTCTCCCACAAGGCGTAGGAGGCGCCGTAGTACTCAGAATAGGTGGTGTCGTGCAGCAGCAGCGGTTCCTCCGCCATGAATACGAAGGACAGCCCCGCGCCGCGCTGGGCGCTCAGCAAAACTTCCTGCTCCCAGTCGCCGGTTAAGTTGATGGGCTTGCCGGTGTATTCCACCAGCCCGTGCAGCGCGATGTGGATGAAGGGCACGGCTTCGTCCATGATAAAATAGGGGACGCCGCGCAAATCGGTATTGGTCACCAGGTCCGCGTGCTCCAGCGCGTACAGGTTGCCGCCGCGGATCATCACGCCCAGGCCGTCCTGCTTCACGCGCGCTTGCTCGGTGGTTTGCAGACCGGCCACCTCATCCCGTGTGACGGTCTGCTTGGGGTTATAATCCGCGCTCAGCAGCGCGCCTACGTCCTCATAGCTGACGCCGTCAGCGTGATAGCGCTGGGCAGCAGATGCCAGGTTGCGCATCATCTCAAGGGATACCTCGGGCTTGAGCAGGTAATAGGGCTGGTCCTCCTCTTCCTGGGTGCCATACCAGACGTTGGAATATTGGTACAGCCGGATGGTTTCCCGGGTAGTAAACCGCGCGGCGTCGCGCAGGGGCAAAAAGCCTTCAATCACGCCGGAATCCAGGGCAAAATTGGTGATGCCGTTTAAATACAGCCTGGCGCCGGTGTCCTTGACATCCTGCACCATTTGCTCAAAATCGCCGGTGGTGCCCAGCTGGGAGATCAGCTTGTCCTTTTTGAGGATGGTCTGTTTGATGCCGCCGTTCATCCAGCCCGACAGGCGCACATGCAGCCGGCTGTCGGTGGCGCTTGCAATATCTTTGACAATCCCTGCAGTCTGCTGGTAGCTGGTCAGGGAAATGGGCAGGGAGACAGGCAGCCCGCCGCGCTGCTGCACCTTGTCAATGGCGCCGATGATCTCAACAGCAAGCGGTAGCCCCTCATCGGTAATCGGCACAAGCCCGGGATAGCGCTCCATCAAATAGGTGCGGTAGGCCTTCGCCAGGGTGACGTAATCATCCGTGGGCAAAAAGCGGTAGCGCTGGGTGATGGCGCCCTGGGGCAGGGCCTGTTCGTACATATAGATGGTTTCGGTGGTGCGGTCCGTCACTTTGAAGGCGTCTGAATGCAGCAGGTTAAAGCTGGCGCTGGCTGTGTTATAGCTGTTTCCGCGCCCCGCGATGTCGGCGGAGAGGGAGGCGTTGGCCGCCTGGTCCTCCATCATGCACAAAAAGGCGCTCCCATTGTTGACCATGGCAAACATGGGGAAACGGGCATTGGTTTCATGCACCACAGCGCTGCGGTAGCTGGCATAGTCCCAGCCATACACGTTGGCGAAATAGCCGTTTTGCCGGATTTTTCCGTTGTTGAAGCGAATCAGCCCGCCGCCGCCCTCCGGCATAAGCATGTATCCCGTGTCCTGTGTGCTGCCCGCGCCAAAATTAGGCAGGATGTTAAGCCTGATGGGCGGGAAATCGGCGGTGTAGTTGATGCTGTCAAAGGGGACTTCTACCAGGAAGTCGGGTCCGTTTAGACGGTAGATGACGCTCACGTTGAAGATGGCGGCCTTGCTGCTTAAGGCAGTGCCGGTATCCGCCTGGTCCTGCTGATAGTCCTCATAGGTGTAGCCGATGGACTCAAACAGGCCTTCAAACTCCTCCTTCAAGAAGTCCTTCACATTATCGCGCAAGGCGTAGACGGCGCCTTCTTCCAGCTTGGGGTATTTGCCAAACAGCTCCTCCCGCTGGTTTTCCTTGATTTTTTCAGGGTCATACTTGCGGTAGCTGTCCAGCACCTTGCGGCTTTGCTGGCGGGTCAGTCCGGACAAAAAAGCCTCCATGCGCTCAACCAGAATCACCTCCGGGATGAAGTAGGCGCGCGTGATGCGGCCCAGCGTGTAATCCACGCGGATTTCATCCGCATTGGCTGTGATTTCATAGACCTGGTTTTTGATGGAATATTCAAAATTGTCATACAGCGTGCGCACGCCGTTGTCGGTGGAATAGGTGAGCGCCAGGGTGGACTGCAGCAGGTTTTTGCTGCCGGCCAGGGCGATGGGGTCGCGTGCGGCATCCTCCGGCACAGCGCGCCAGACATGGCCATCTGCCTTGGTGGTGATGGTGAAATGCGTGGTATCCGCGTCCAATTCCAGCTTTAAGTGCTCGTTTTCCAGCACATGCACACTGCCGGGCTCTTCCTTGTAAAAGGCGGCGCTAATGTCCGTGTCGCCGTCTGCGGTATCCGTGCGCCCATACAAAGCCCAGCCGAGCACGGCGATGCCGGCAATGGCCAGCAGCGCGAACACAGCTTGCAGGATTCGTTTTTTCGCGGACGACTTCTTCACAGGGCCTCCTAATACAACCTAAAGGACAGTTCTTTATACAGCGATACAATGTAGGCGATGCCGTCTGATATCAAGGAGAAGAAGAGCAGCATCAAAAAGATGATGACCAGCATACCAAACAAACTCATCACCATGAACACCAGGGTCTTGCCCAGGGAGTAATCGTGGATCATCATCATGGCCACCACAATCAACAGGCCGCACCAAAGCAGGGAGATATTGGACAGCACCGTGTAAAAGGCGCCTTCCTCAATGGTCACCACATTGCTAAGGAGAATGAGGGGCAGCTGGATGAGCACATAGGGGGTGAGGGCATAGGCCGTGCCCATATAGATGTCCTTCATGCGCCCCTTGCCCTCAAACAGGGTGGTCAAACTCCAGTTGGCGACACACCAGATCAAAAGCGGCAGCAGGATGGTTAAAAACTCAACAAACACATTCACCCGGGCCCAGTACACGCGGATAAACAGGAAGGAGGTGTACTGCAGGCGCAGGATGCGGGTAAACAGCGCCAAAAAGACGATGAAATTGGCGGCGGCCATGCTGCCGCGGCGCTCCCGCGTCAAATCCCAAAAGCCGTCAAAGGGGTGGATAATCACATGCAGCGCGAAGCGCAGCGCGCGGAAAAACTCCTGCCACCACGCGCGGCTTTTGATCTTGGCGAGGAAGGAAGTATTCACAAATTCGCTCATGCTTCGCGCAGCTCCTCTCTGACTTTTTTAATCCGGCCAATCAAAAGCGGCAGGGCTAAGGCCGCGGCTAAGATGACAAAGATCCAGCCGATATTCTCCTCCACCCAAATCTTCCGCTGCTCCTGGAAGGCCTTGGAATAATTGACCTCATCATTGGCCAGCTTAAAATACCGCATGGCCTCCTGATAGTTTTCCTCACGCAACAGCGCCCGGCCAACGCCGATGTAGGCCAGCTCAAAATTGCCGTTTAACTGCAGCACCCGCTGCCAGGTATCCGCTGAAGCCCTGTATTCCCCGCGCTGGTATTGCTCTGTTGCCTGGTAAATCAGGCGTCCGTATTCCGTCGGCTCAAAAATGGTGACAGAGCCCTCCACCGAGTCCAGCACCATCAGGTCATAGCCTGAATGCTCTATAGAGGCAGCGCTTCTGAAAAAGCCTGCCATGTTGCCCGATCCCCCAAAGGCCCACAGGTTGCGCCCCTGGTCGTCATAGGCAAACATGCGCCCGCGCGTCTTGTCCAGCGCCACATACACCTCATTGTCCAGCACCGTGATGTCGGAAAACTTGGACGGGCCGCTGTAGCCGCCGGCGGTGCCCCAGAATAATTCCCCAATTGGCGGGAACTCCCCGTTTTTGACCAGGATGTCAGAGCCAATGGCGTTGAGCTTGCGGATAGGGCGCGCGTTGTCCCACAGCAGGTCATACTCCTGGAAGGTAGTGGTAACAGAGTAGATGAAGCCTTTTTTATCAATATAGATGTTGTCAAACTCCGTCGGCACGAAGGACGCCTGCTGCTCCCGCTGCGCGCGGGTGGACAAAAGGCGCCAGATCTGGTCGGTGATGGAGTAGGTGACGGGCATCGCGCCGACAAAACCGGTAAACACGCCGTCGTTTTCAAACTTGACCATGCCCTTGTTCACGTTGCGTACCAGCACAAAGGCGCGCCCGGTCACGTCCGCCACCACCCGGGTGGGCAGAAATGCCAGGCTCTGATCAAAGGTCTCATCCGTAGGCTTGGTCAGGGTAAGCAACAGGTTCAATTCGCTGTCCGTTTTCACCACGCGCTGGTTGGCGGTGTCGCAGATGAAGTAATCGCCCTCACGGGTTACAAAGATATCGCTGGGGGAGGAGAAGCGCTGCTCCTCGCCCTGATCCATATAGTGGTCGATGACCCGCTCCAGTTCATAGCTGCCGCGTGCCGCCTTCAGCTGCAGGATGCGGTGGTTGCCGTTGTCCACAATGTACAGCCGGCTGCCGTGCATAAACAGGCTGCTTGGTGTCAGCATGCTTTTTTCAAGGCCCAGGCTGCTGGAGTTAATCACCGACTTAACCCGGTAGGCATCCGGCGCGTAGCGCAGATCACCCCAATAGTCAAAGGTGTAGGAGTAATGGTACTCATAACCCACCTTGGCCTGGGCGGGCACAAAGAATGACATCAGCAGGACGCACAAACACAGCGCGGCCAACAAGCGCGCAGGCTGACTTTGTTGCGGTGTCTTTTTCATGCGTCCTCCTCTCATGTTTTACTCCTTGATGCCGGAGCTGGCCATGGTCTCCAGAATCTGGGTCTGGGACAGGATAAAGATGGTGATGGGCACCAGCATCATGATGACCGTTACAGCGGCCGCCTGCCCGGTGCGGGCAATGCCGCCGGCCTGGATTTGCTGCAGGGCGTAGGTGAGGGTTTTCTTGGCCTCTGAATAAATGACCGTCTGCGCGCGCACGTTCCACAGCCCCTGGACGGAGAAGATAATCAGGGTGAGCCAGGCCGGCTTCACGTTTGGCATCACAATCTGCCAGAAGATGCGCCACTCGGACGCGCCATCTACCTTGGCGGATTCCAGCAGCGCCATGGGGATGCTTTCCATGAACTGTTTCATCAAAAACAGGCCAATGGGCGCGGCAAAAGCGGGCAGGATGACCGACCAGGAGGTGTCCACCAGGTGCAGGCGTGTGAGCATCAAATAGTTGGGAATGCCCGTCACATAGCCGGAGAACATCAGCGCCACCACCACCAGACGGAAAAAGGCTTTGCTGCCGGGGAAGTCATACTTGGCCAGCACGAAGGCGGCCATGGAGGCGACCATCAGATGCCCCGCCGTGCCCAGCACGGTGATGAGCACCGTATTGGTTAAATAGCGGCCAAAGGGCACCCAGGACTGGCCCATGGTGACCACCAGGTCCGCGAAATTGTCAAAGGTGGGGTTGACCGGCAGCAGGCGCGGGGGAAAGCGGAACAACTCATCCAGCGGCTTGAGGGAGGCAGCCAGCGCGAACACCAGGGGATAGACCATGATGAGGGCGGTCAGCCCCAGCATCAGATAAATCAGGATGTCCCCGCCGCGGGAACGGTTGGGCTGGCGGCGGTGGGCAATATTGGTCACCTTTTGTGTCGTCATCTTTTTTTGCATATCAGGTACCAATCCTCCTGAGCATGCTCTGGATGGCCTTGTTGGTTAAGATCATCGTGAGGAAGAGCAGCGTCGCGATGGCGGAGGCATAGCCCATGTCAAAGCGGGTATAGCCGTAGTCAAACAAATGCGTCACCACCGTGTGCGCGGCATAGTCTGTTGAGGGATAACCGCATAATGCCATGGTCTGGTCAGCCACAGAGAAGGCGGCAGTGATGGACATGACCGCGCCAAACAGCAGCATCGGGCGCATGTTGGGCAGGGTGATATAGTACAATTCCTGCCAACGGTTGCGCACGCCGTCCACATAGCCGGCTTCATACTGCGCCTGGTCCACGCCTTTAAGCCCCGCCACAAAGGCCAGAAAGCCTGTGCCCATGCTCATCCACAGCAGCACCAGCACCACGACGGTCATCATGTACTTGGGGTCTGTCAGCCATAGGATGGGCGCGTTGATGATGCCTGTGCGCACCAGGAAGGAGTTGAGGTAGCCGTAGACGTCCCCGCGGAAGATGATGCCAAAGATAAAATAGGCATTGCCCGCGATGGACGGCGCGTAAAAGACGACCACCGCGATGGAGCGCAGCCAGCGCGGCAACTCATTGATAAACCAGGCAAACATAAAGGACAGGATGTAACCAATGGGTCCGGTGATCACCGCGATGATGAAGGTATTTTTAACAGAAATTAAAAAGATGTCGTCCTGCAGCACCAGGTTGATGTAGTTTTTAAGCCCGATCCACTTTGCCGGCTCCAGGATGTTGTAATAGGTAAAACTGTAGCGGATGGAGGTAAACATGGGCAGGATGTAAAAGGTGATAAACAGCACTGCAAACGGCAGCAGGAACAGGTAACATACATACATCTGTTTTGCCTTGTACCAGGCGTCTGACAGGTTCCTCTTTCTAAGGTTGATATATTTGTTCATCGTGCTCATGGTTTTGCTCCTTGGGGTACGGGCAGACCAAACTCAAGCCGTTTGTTGGTGATCTCCTTGTCAATCAGCCGGGCGTAGTCCAGGATGGTCTCCCGCGGGTCAACCCGGCGGTTGATGACCTTGCGCACAGCGTTCGTGATGTTGCGCGCGGTGTAGTAGCCGCCCGCAACCTCGGGGAAGCCGACGGCATCCTGCATGCCTTCTTCCAGAACCAGCAGGTGCTCAGCGCTCCAGGACAATTCGCGCAGCGCCTGGATGTTTGCGGTTGGGTAGCGCGCGGACGCGCCTAAGACAGCCTCGATCTCCCGGCCAAAACGCACCTGCGCATCCTTGGATACCCACCACTTCATAAACTCCCAGGCCTGGTTGCGCACCTGCTCATCCGGGTTGGCGATCATCATGCAGCTGGCGCCGGCGGAGTGGGCGGAGCGGTCCAGCACCTGCTGGCCCTGCTCGTTTTGGGTATAGGTGCCCGGGATGAGGGCAAAATTCCACAGCCCGCGGATTTCAGGCGCGGACACCGTCAGGAAGTTATAGGTGGTGAAATCCGCAATGCCAAGGGGCATCTCGCCGGAGCGGAAGCGGCTGACAAAGTCAAACTCCTGCGGCAGGCCGTAATCGGTGTACAGCGCGGTGTAAAAATCAAAGGCCAGCACTGCGGGCTCTTCCTTCAGCAGCGTTTGCGTGGCGTCCTCGTTATAAATTTTGCCGCCGTTTTGGTAGATCATCGCGTACAGGGTGTTCTGGTTGGGCGCTGTGATGCTGGGGTAGGGGATGCCGACAGACATATTGTTGCCCTGGATGGTGGGCAGCATGCCAATCAAATCCTGCCAGGTTTGCGGGGCGGTCAGGCCGTATTCGGACAGGATGTCCTCCCGGTAAAACAGCACGCTGATCACCTGCGTCTCCGGCAAACCGTATACCCCGCCGTCCCAGGACAGGGCGGAATAGGCGCTGGGACGGAATTGTGCAATGACCTCATCAAAATCGGGGAACTGGGTCAAATCCTCCGCCGCGTTGCGCAGCGCGTAGTTGACCGGGTTCCACGAATCGGTGGAAACCACTAAATCAGGGCCGTTGCCGGCGACAACCGCGCCCAAAAGGGCGGTCGGGTCCACCAGCTTGATGTTTACCTTAATGCCGCTCATTGGCGTAAAGCTGTCATCCACCATGGTTTTAAGCACCGTTGACTGATCCCGGCCTGTCAGCAGCCATACATTCAGCGCCGCTTCATCCGTGTATACGTCGCCCAGCGCGTCATAATCCACAAAATAGGAAATAGCGGTGGACTTGACCTCGTGCAACAGGCCGGTCAATACGTTTTCAGCCTGAGGTTTGGGCCGCATGTCCGCGCTGTGGATATACAGGCTGTCAATGTCCAGCTTGATCTCGCTCATCGCCTGCATGGCGGTGCCAAGGGCTGTGATGTTGTCTTTGAAGTTGACAAAGGAGCTGGTGATGCGGTAAGGGTCTTTGGCAAACTCTTCCAGTTGGGTTGCCAGGGTCTGCGCGGCGGCGATTTTGTCGGATTTCTGCCCGGTGTAGGCGGTGGCTTCATCCACAATTTTGTACAGCCGGCTGCTTTCCAGCGCCATCGCCTCAATCACCTCCGGGTACACCTGGTGCAGGTTGTAGTCACGGAAGGTATCCGGGTTCACGCCGGTTAAAACCAGAATTTTCCTGTAAATCTGGTTAAGCCGGAAGACGCTGTCATCCAGCTGTGTCAAAATTTGGCCCATGCCGCCTAAGGTGGCCTCCAGGCGGATGGTGTGCCTGCCCTTGCTGAAATAGAAGGAATAGGGTGTGCCTTCCTCATCGCCCAGGGTTTTCATCTCCCAGGCGTTCTGGAACTCAAATGGGATTTCGGACAGCGCATCAAAGGGCACCTTGCCGTCTATCAACAAAATGCGGCTGGATTTGCTGCCGCGCTGGTAGCGCTGGCGGCCCTTGATGGTGATGTGGTAAAAACCGTCCTCTTCAATGTCCACATCCCACTGGATCCATTGGCCGGGGATGCGCCAGGGGTCGCCGCCGATGTAGTTAAGCACCACGCGGCTTAAATCATTGGGCTGGGTGGCGGGGGAGGAGCGGTCATAGCGGGCATACAGGGAGGGGCTGGAGCGCAGCTGCGCTTGCTCGCCGGGCAGATCCAGCAAAATGCCGCTGATGGCTGTGCCTTTTTGCTCATGTTCCTTCTGGTAGTTTGCGTAATCCGGCAAGACCTGCACAGGGGTGACAGACAGGCTGCGCATCAGCACCGGCTCATTGGTAGCCACCAGGCGGATGCGGTTGACGCCTTGTTGCAGATAAAAGCGGTAGGGCGCGCTCTCATAGCCCATGGCGTCCTTAAAGTCCGCTGTCTGCCAGGCAAAGACCTCTGTTTGCGCCGGGCGAATCTGGTTGCCCTGGTTGTCTGTGCGCACGGGGCCGGCATCCGTCCACATGCGGGTAAAGAGCAGGGAGTCCGCGCCCAGGAAGGGCACTTCATCATTGATGTACAGCTTGCGCTCAATATCCACCCCGCGGGAGGGCACCGTTAAAAACGCCATCGCCAGCTGGTACATGCCCGCTTCTTCAACAGACACCGTCCAGGTGATATCAGAGCCTTCACCGGCAAACAGCGCGGGCTGGCCATCTTCCTGGCGCACCTCAACCTGGCCGGTAGCCTCATAGTCCATCAGGTCAATGTCATAGTGCGCGTTGATATTCTTTTGGTGTTCGTGTTCTTTTAAATACAGGGCATAGGTGTTTTCACGGCCGATGCCGATGATGGACTGCTCAAAATCCACCCCTTCGTATTTTTCCGCGAAGCTGCCGCCGCCGCCGGAGAGGGTGACCCAGGCGATGATGCCGCCAATGAGCAGGAAAGCGATAAGATAACCCGGCCATTTGTCACGGATTCTGTACACGGGTTCCTTCCTCCTCTCTGCAGTCACGGCCGTTAGCCTTGTCGTTTTACTTGTAAATTTTCATGAATTTGCCAAACGATTATCTGTTGCGTTTTCCATGCGAAAAATCAAGGTGAATTACGCCAGAATCCTAAGGAATGCCTCGCAATGTAGCCTTCGGTCGAATCCGGGACAATTAATCGTTTAATATCCCCTATAATATCCCAAATATTTTTTACTTTGTCAAGTATAAAAAACTGGCAGATTTTACAATCTGCCAGCAATCGATAAAAACGCACAAATATTAAATCAATTTCGACAAATTATCAATCAGCACGGCGCGGGCGGGGGCGCCTTCCGCGTTGTTGATCAAAAGCGGCAGCGCGATTAAGGTGTATTCGCCAGCCGGCACATCGGCCAGCGCCAGACCTTCAAGAATGATGATATCGTTTTTCAAAAAGGCCAAATGGGTGGGATGGCCGGGCTGGTCGCGCTCCACACCCAGGGCATCCGTGCCAATGCCCTTGATGCCGATTTGTGCCAGATATTCAGCTGCATCCTTTCGGATATAGACGAAATCCGCATCACCAACCCGGCCTGCAGAATTCTGGCTTTTTAACAGGACAAAATCATCTTTGCCAATGGGCAGATTGATTAAATCATCCCTGGTGATGGCGTCCTGCGCATGGCTTAAGTCAAACAGCTTGCACCGGGTAATCAGCTTCTCAAGCGGCATGTCCTCCATCGTCCAGCCGTCCTTTATCATGTGGCGCGGGGTATCCAGGTGGGTGCCGGTGTGCAGGTTCATGGTGATGCTGGTCTCATTGATGGCGTCCTTTGGCATCTGCTTGTCCAAATGGTGGGTGGGGCGTTTTTCCTCCCTGCCGCGATATACCGGCATATTTCGGTGAATGGGCATGGAGATATCATAGATTTTCATGTGTCTTCCTTTCCGTCTGTCTTGGGCTTGCGCTGGCTCAGGTCAATCTCATGCCAGGCGCGGCCGTCCTCCATAAGCAGCCTGTCCGCGCGCGCAGGCCCGCGGGAGCCGGGCTCATAGTTGGGGTAGCTGTCCGCTTCAGGTGTGCACATCCGCTCCACGCTCTCCACAAATTTCCAGGATTGCTCCAGTTCGTCCCAGCGGGTAAACAGCGAGGAGTTGGCGCGGAAAGCTTCCAGAATCAGCTGCTCATAGGCTTCGGGCACGTTGCCCTCAAAGCGGCTGCTTTGCGCGTAGTTCAATTCCACCTGGTCCACAACAAACTCATTGCCGGGGCGCTTGGCGTTGATCTGGAAGTACATGCCTTCATTTGGCTGCACAGAGATCACCAGCAAATTGGGCGGCTGGGTCTTGAACTCCTCATAATAATTGATGCCTGGCAAGCGTTTAAACTCAATCACGATCTGTGTGCGCCGCCGGTCCAAGCGCTTGCCGGCGCGGATGTAAATGGGCACTCCGCCAAAGCGGAAATTGTCCACGCTGACCCGCAGCGCGATATAGGTGGGGGTGATGGAGTGCGGGTCCACCTTCTCCTCCTCCCGGTAGGCGGGTACAGGCTTGCCCTTGATCTGGCCCGCGCCGTATTGCCCCAGGGCAATGCCGTCACAGGCACCCCTGGGCTCATACCGCCGCAGCGCGCGCAGGGCCTTGACCTTCTCATCCCGGATGGACTCGGGCATCAAATCTGCCGGCGGCTCCATGGTGATGAGGGCCAGCATCTGCAGCAGATGGTTTTGCAGCATGTCTTTTAAAATGCCCGCCTGCTCATAATAGGCGCCCCTGCCTTCAACGCCCAGGTCTTCCGCGGCGGTAATCTGGATGTTGTCGATATAGTGGTGGTTCCACAAAGGTTCAAACAAGGTGTTGCCAAAGCGCAGGGCTAAGATGTTGCGGATCATCTCCTTGCCCAGGTAATGGTCTATGCGGTAGACCTGCCGCTCCAGCAGCGCGGTTGAGAGGGTGGCGTTGAGCACCCGTGCGCTCTCAAGGTCCGATCCGAAGGGTTTTTCAATCATCACCCTGTGGTTGATGTCACCCCGCAAAATCAGGTGGTGTTCACTTAAATGGCTCACAATGGGGCTGAAATGCTCCGGCCCAACCGCCAGGAAAAAGAGGCGGATGGCAGGCTTGCTGAAGTCCTGCTCAATGCCCTCCAGCCGCTCCTTGAAGCCTTTGTAGCTGGCCGGCTCGCTGATAAACTCCATCTGGTGGTATTGCAGCTTGTCCAAAAAGCGCGCCAGGTGTTCTTCAATCACCTGGGTACGGGAGTGCTCCATAATAGAGTCCCGTGCCTGGTTGCGGTACTCCTCTTCGCCCAGGTCTCGCCGGCCAATGGCCAGGAAGCTGGATTCCTCCGGCAACTGCCCCTCGGCTACCAGGTGGTATAAGGCCGGCAACAGCTTGCGGTGGGTTAAGTCCCCGGTGCCGCCAAAGATCATAAAAGTCAGCGCGTGGCTGTTATGGTTGTTTCCGTTCGTCTTCATGTTCACTCCTGATTGCGTGTGGTATACAGCAATACCTTACCCGTTCAGGGGAACAATTAATTTGTCCCGGAGTGCATAGCGTGTCCCAAACACCGTAATATCAAGGCCTGCGCCTTCTATCACCTCAAATCGCGCGGCGGTTTGGTCAACCGTCACCTTCATCAGGCTGCCCTGGTAGGTAAGGGTGAAGGCATAGCCCGCAAGTTCCCTGGGCAAACAGGGCCGGAAGACCAGGCCTTCGTGATGCAACCGCAGGCCGCCAAAGCCAAACACAATGCCCATCCAGCAGCCGCCCATGTTGGCGGCGTGGATGCCGTCCGCTGTATTGCCGTGAGTGTCCTCCAAATCCAGCACCGCGCTTGCGCGGTAGTAGGAGAAGGCCTTCTCCACCTGCCCGGTCCGCGCCGCCATCATGGAGAACATGCACTCCGACAGGGAGGAGTCGTGCGTGGTGATCTGTTCATAGTAATCATAGGTTTTACGTATGACGTCCTCACGTTCACCCTCTTCATACAAAAAGTGCGCCAGCACCGTGTCCGCCTGCTTGCAGACCTGGTGGCGGTACAGGTACAGGGGGTGGTAGTGCAAAAGCAATGGAAAGTTCTCCTCCGGGATGCTGTTTAGATCCATCCTGGCTTTCTTTAAAAAGGCGTCATCCTGCGCGCTGATGCCCAGGGCTTCGTCAAAGGGCAGGTACATGGATGCAGCTGCTTTTTGGAAGGCATCCAACTCGGCTTGCGTCAGCCCGGTTTTGCGATGGACATCCTCCAGCCTGCCGGCTTTCTTCAAATCCGCGCACAAGTGCACCAGCCCGTATAAGTGGTCCTGTGCGGAGCGGTTGGTGTAGTAGTTGTTGTTTACTACACAGCTGTACTCGTCCGGTCCTGTCACGCTGTCGATGCGAAACTGGCCCTCATAATAATGTCCCGCGTCCATCCACAGCCGCGCGGTTTCGATCAGGATTTCTGCGCCGGTATCCACCATAAAGTCCACATCACCCGTTGCCTGGTAGTAGGTTAAAAAGGCACGGGCGACAGCCCCGTTGATGTGGTACTGCGCAGAGCCGGAGGGGAAATAGGCGGAGCACTCGCTGCCGGTTATCGTACGCCAGGCGTACAGCGCGCCTCTTTGGTGGCCCATCTCCCGGGCGTGCTGCTTCGCATCCGGCAGCATCGCGGCGCGGCTTTTCAATAACTGCAGCGCGATGGGCGGATTGGTCAACAAAAAGAAGGGGAACATATAGATCTCCGTGTCCCAGAAATAATGGCCTTCATAGCCTTCGCCAGACAAGCCCTTGGAGGCGATGTTGCCAATGCCGTCCCGCCCGGCTGAAGCCAGCAGCGTATACATGGACCAGGTGAGGGAGGCGTTTAATCCCTCATCCCCGGTGACGCTGGCGCCGGCATGATGCCAGAACTGATCCAGGTAGGCCTGCTGCTTTTGTGCCCAGCCAGCAAAATCTGTTGCACAAGCCTGCTCAAGCAGCGCCAACGCCTCCTCTTTTGGCTCCTCAAAACGCCGCGCGTCTGTGAACACGCAGTATTTGGTCAGGGTGAGCGGTTCATTCACCTCAACTGTCCCAAAAAAGTCAGCCTCATTGACCTCGCCCGCCGTTTTGTATTCAACCCGCATCTGCGGCACACTGCGGTGGGTGACGGCGCTTGCCATCATCAAATCCGACTGTGTCGTTTTCGCGGTCATCAGCAGGACGCCGTCTTTGATGACGGCTTCCTGCACATCAATCATCTTTTTGCCAACGGACGCCTTGCGCGGGTCATGCAGGTCAAAATCCTGCACGACATCCCCGTGTTGGGATGATGTGATTTGAAGGGAACCGGACCAGTTGAGCGGTGTTATCTGAACACTCATGACGATCAGCTGCTGCATATCGAAGGAAGCCAGCCTGCTAAATAGCAGCTGGGTCTGTTTGCCCGTGGGGGAGGTCCAGGTCAAGTCGCGGGTATAGACGCCGCGCCGCATGTTCAGTTCCTGCTCAAAATGGTCCAAGGTGCCCTCAAAACAGCTGAAGCGCTCCCCATCAAGCAGGATGTCAATGCCCTGTGTGTCGATGATGTTGACAATGCTCTGCTGCGTCTGCGCAAAGCCATACAGCTTTTCCTCGTAATGAATGGGCGCGCTGTCATAAAAGCCGTTGATATAGGTGCCGCGCACGGAACGCACGCCCTCCGGCACGCCTTCTTCAAAGCTGGCGCGCATGCCCAGGTATCCGTTGGCGATATGAAACAAGGTCTCCCGCCGGGCCAGTTCCTTTTGATCAAAGCCTGAAAAACGGATCCGCATATCTGCTTCCTCTCTTGTTTTTATTGATTGTCTAAACCCAAGTATAGCAGAAACCCGGATGCGGCGCATCCGGGCTTCTGGTGTCCTGATGGTTTATGGAATGGAGATATTGGATCGTCTGACAAAGCCTCGGACGGGCTGGCCGTTGAAGGTTGTCTCAATATAGGCCCACCTGTCATCCAGGTACGCAAGTAAGGTCACGCTGGTGCCCGCTTTTAACTCGAAGATCTTTTGCGGCTGGATGATGGGGTCATCATTCACCGGGGCGTTCTTTGTGATGGTGGCTGTCTGGCTGCCAAAGTAGATCTCCGGGACACTTAAATCGCCGGGCAGCGCGGATTTGGCGATGTAGCCAATGCGGTAGAGGTTGTTGGAGAGGCCGTAGCCAATCAAGGCCCAATCGCCCTGCGTGCCCCACACCCGGAGGCGGCCGCCGCTGACAGCTGCCCTGCCGTTGGAGGCGCGGTAGTACTCTGTGCCCGGGCCGGAGTAAACATCCTGTGAACTGCCCCTGAAGGAGAAGGTTTGGTAATTGGGCAGCATCTGCGCTTCGGTAATGGTGGCAGGGTCACGGAAGACGAAGACAACCTCTTTGGGGCTGGCTACACCCGCGCTAGACACCGTGACGGTGACAGTGGAGGAGCCGGAGAGCACATAGCCGCTGGGCGCCTTGCTTTTGTCCGCGGTGATTTTCTGGGGCGCGGCGGAGGACACGCTCACTGTGGTGGAGTGCAGGATGGCGCCATCCTGGTCCTTGTAGACCACCGGCACATTCACGGTGACAGGCGGGGCAGGGGGCGCGTAGGTAAACACCACCTGGGCGGGGTTGGCCACACCGGCGCTGCTCACGTTCACCTGCACATTCCGCGCGCTTTGCAGCACATAGCCGCTGGGCGCCCTGCCGTCATTGGCGGTCACAGTCGAGGTGCCCTGAGAGAAGGTGAGGGTGTGCCGGAAGAATTCCTTGTTGGCGTTGTCCTGGTAGATGACCGTCACATTGGCACTAACAGGCCTGGCATACAGGAAGACCACACGGTCCTGTGACAGCATGCCGTTTTGGTATACCGTCACGTTGACGGTCCTGGCATTTTGCAGGGTATATCCGCTGCCCACCCTGCCGTCATTGGCCGTGATGGGGTGGGTGCCCTGGCCCAGGGCGCGCGTCTCGGTATGCAGGGTATTGCCGTCGGTGTCGCGGTACTCAATGGTCAACTGCGCGCTCACAGGCATCGCGTAGGTGAAGATCACCTGGTTTTGGGAGACAGTCCCGTTGGCGTACACGGTTACCTGTACGCTGCGGTTGCCCTGCAACTGGTAGCCGCTGGGCGCGCGGCTGTCATCCGCGGTGATGGTATGGGTACCCGGTGCAAACTGCCTGGTCTCATTAAAGAGGGGATTATTGGCTGCGTCGCGGTAGAGGACCTGGATGCTGGCCTTGATGGCGGCGCGGTAGGTAAAGATAACCGTGCTGGGGAAGGTCACGCCCTGGCTGGACGCGTACACCACGATGCTGCGGGCGGAGGTCAGCTCCATCCCGGCAGGTACCATGTTGTCATCCGCTGTCACGGTGGTATAGCCTGACTGGACGGCAGCCTGGGTGGTGCGAAGCACATTGCCCGCTTCATCCCGGTAGCTGACCGGCACATAGAACTGGCTGGGGGTGGGCGTCACAGACTGCAGCCGGCTGACGATAAAGTTGGCCTCACGGGGCGCGGTGGTGCGGTCGCTGTTGACAACCACCACCAGGTCGCTGGCGCCGGACACATAATAGCCCTGCGGCAGCTTGCTGGCGTCTGCCTTGACAAGCTGGGTGCCCACGCCCAGCAGCCGGTACTCACTGGCGATGACCTGGTTGTAGATGTCCTTGTAGTAAACGGGGAAATACACCTGCTGCGCGGGCGTCTGGGTGGGGGTGGGCTGGGCATAGGCCAGCTCATAGCTGAAGATGACGCCGTTTGGTACAGCACGGCCGGTGTTGTCCACCTGCACATAGATGCTGCGCGTGCTGACGAGCCGGTATCCGGGCACCTGGCTGTCATCCGCCGTGATGATGTTCTGGCCGGGGGAGACGCGTACATTGACTGTCTTTAGGGTCTGCCCCTGGGTGGTCATGTAGTGCACAGGCACACTAAACTGCGCGCCAATGGGGATGGGGTTGGGATAGGCGTAGAAATACACCAGCTTGTTGCTGACATAGGCAAAGCGCTCATCCGGCAGGATGATTTCATACCAGCCGGATTCCACCTGCCCTGTGGTCTTGAACACTTCACCGGATTTGCCTCTGCCGATGATGGGATAGTCCGTGCTGCCGCCGCTGCGCAGGTTGACGCTGCCGCTGCCAAGGATGGTCACCTCGCCAACGATCATCATGCCGTCAGCGCGCGCGGGAACACTCGCGATGCCAAGCAGCATCATCAGCGCCAGCATCAGGGAGAAAATTTTTCGCCTGGGATTTTTCATGTTTTACACCTCTTCTATCATGGTCATTCAGAAAGGGCCATACATTATTTAGTATACCTGGACTGACTTGTATTAAACGATGTGCTATGATGCACTCTGGGGGGAGAAAGATGGCAGAGCGGAAGAATTACAACACACAAATGGAGCAGATCATCGCCCAGGTGGCGCAAAGCGGCAGGAAGGCATCGCTTCTGTTGCATGTCTGCTGCGCGCCTTGTTCCAGCGCGGTGCTGGAGCGCCTGGCGGATGTGTTTGACATCACCCTCTTCTTTGACAATCCAAACCTGGATACAGCCGCTGAGCATGAGCAGCGCGCGCTGGAAACTGCCCGCCTGGTCCAGGAGATGGGCCTGTTAGCCCGCGTCATCATTTCGCCTTATAATCCGGATTCCTACCTGCATGCCGTAAAAGGGCTTGAGCGGGAGCCCGAGGGCGGCGCGCGGTGTGCAGCCTGCTTCAAGCTGCGGCTGACAAACAGCGCGTACAAGGCGAAGGAATTGGGCTGTGACTGGTTTACCACCACCTTGACCATCAGCCCGCGCAAGGACGCAGCCTTGCTCAATGACCTGGGTTTAGGGATTGGTGAACGCGTCGCTGTGCCCTTTTTACCCAGTGACTTTAAAAAGCGGGGCGGCTATCAGCGTTCCATCGCGCTGAGCCGGGCGTTTGAATTGTACCGGCAGGATTACTGCGGCTGCGTGTTTTCCAAACGCCACAAGGAGTAATCAGGCTTCATCGCTTTTTTGCGCCTTCAGTTATTAAACGGGCCAAAGCCCTGTTTTCATGCATGGCCTACCATCTGTTCTTTACCTTTTCCAGAAACCCAATCAAGTTTTCAATATGAAGGGTCGTGCTGCCATCCAGGATGGCTGTGCCGGTGAAGCGGCCAAACACCTGGTGCTGGTCAGAGGACAGCAGGACCGCGTTGATGTGCGCAGCCCGGTCCAAGATCGGCTCAAAGCGCAGGTTGAGGCGCTTGTCCCCGTCCGTCACCTGCCATGGCGCCAGATAATCCAGTTTGCCATTTCTTCGCGGAACTTCAAAAGAAACCTGGCCCAGTTTGGATGCCTTGCCACCATAAAACAGCATATTTTCCGTGGCATTTGAGGTATCGCCAAATCCATGGCCAATGTTGAGCCCAAAGGCGAGGCCATTGACAATGCCGGAGGCAGAGCCCCAGTACCATTCGTTGCTATAGGGCCACACGCCGCGTCCCCAGTCCAATACACCAAAGGCAGTGGCAGGGGAGAAGTAGATGTCCTTTTGCCCAAAGATGACCCTGCCCTCAGCGGGCAGGCAGTTGATCTTTTGATTGTAGTAAAAATGATGCGGTTTTTTGTGGAAAGGTGTCACAATCACCATGCTGTCCTGGGGCGGGTTCTTCAGTTCCAAATCAAACAGCAGCTGTGTGCCCTTCTCCTTAAAATCATAGATATGCCCATAAATTTCGCGCTTGCTGCCGCTTGTGACAAAGTTCAGCTCATAATTCTTGCCGGCGATGCGGCTGTTTCCGTCCGCAGAGGAAGCAGGCAGGTTGAGCCTGCCCATCGGAAACCAGGTGATGAAGCTTTGGGTGTGCTGGGTTTTTTGTGCAAAATCCAGCAGGCTGACTGAGCACATGCCCATGTAGCCGTTGTCCGCGATGGTAAAGGCAATGCCGGCATGATCGCTGCACACCAGGTAATAATCCCATTCCTTGATCCGGTGCCGCGGTGCTTTAATCCGCTGCCTGTCATAGGATTTCATCAAGGAATAGGCGTAGCCCACTTCGGTCAACCGGCCGTTGCGGTGGTGCAGCGGCCCTTCATTCAAAATCCTGGTTTGCATACACTCCTCCTTTTATGCGTTTGAAACTGCTGGTATTATACCATGTAACGCTATTCAGACAGACCAGGCTGCGCGCAGTCTGCTCACGGCTGCTTCCACCTGGCTGTCCTCCAGACCGCCAAAGCCCATCACCAGGGCAGGCGGCAGCTTGGCATCCAGGCAAAAACCACCCAGTCCCTGCAAAGGAATCTGCTGCGCGGCTGCCTTTTTGATCAATTCTTCTTCAAAACGGCCTTTTATGCCAAACAAAAAATGCAGCCCCGCTTCCTGCCCAGATAGAAAACTGCCGGGGATTTGTTCAAGCAGCGCGCACAGGCGCTCACAGCGCTTCTGGTATCTGCTGCCGGCGCGGCGCAGGTGGCGGGTGTAATGCCCTTCTTTGATAAAGCGGGCCATGGTATGTTGCTCAAAACGGGTCACCGTCTCGCCGAAACGAAGCGCTGCGCTTTCAAACCTGCGGCTTAACTCCCGGGGCAGCGCCATATAGGCGATGCGCAAGCCCGGGGCTAAGGAGCGGGAGAAGGTGCTCAGGTAAATCACCTTGCCAGCGGCATCCAAACTCTGCAGCGCTGGCAGCGGCCTGGACGCGTAGCGGAATTCGGAGTCGTAGTCATCCTCAATGACATACCGGCCCGGTTGTTGCTGTGCCCAATGCAAAAGTTCCGCCCGCCGGAAAGCCGGCATGCTGACCCCGGTGGGGAACTGGTGGGCTGGCGTGATATAGATCAGGTCCACCTGCGCTCCGGCAAGCGCGTCAACGCAAAAGCCGTTTTCGTCCAGCGGGATGGGAACAGGTGTTTGCCCGGCGCGTTTGATGACGCGGGCAGCCTCCAGGTACCCCGGATCCTCACAGGCAATGCGCAAAGGGTGGTCAAACAGCGCGCAGATGGCAAGCAGCAGCTGGTCCACCCCCGAGGCGATTACCATGTTCTCAGCGGTGGTCTGCACCCCGCGGAATTGATATAAAAAATCCGCCAGCGCCGCGCGCAGGCTGTATTCGCCCCTGGGGCTGCCACGGTTCATCAAATCCGGTTCATCCAGCAGCGTTTCGCGGATCAGCCGTGCCCACAGCTTACGGGGAAACAGGCTGATGTCCGTGGACTGGGGGAGAAGGTCAAACAGCACGGGGGAGCGTGCTTTCTCTTGCTGATCTGGCTGGGTTGCAGCAGCCGCAGTCAAGGGCAGCATCTCCTCCACAAACAGGCCGCTGCGCGCTTTCGCGGTGATAAAGCCTTCCGCCTTTAACAAAGAGTAGGCGTTGTTGACCGTTTGCTCGCTGATGCCCAAATGCCGGCTCAGCGCGCGGCGGGAGGGCAGCCTGGTGCCGCCCGCGATTTTGCCCGCCATAATATCCCGCGAGATGGCGCGGTAGAGCTGTTCGTACATCGGCAGCGCGCTGGCGGAATCCAGGCGTGGTGTCAAATCGGTCACAGGCACCTCTGGTATTTTAAAATTGATACATTCTGGTACTTTACAAAATACCAGTTATCGATATCATCATATGCAATTCCTGGTATCTGTCAAGGAGGACGCAATGCAAGGGAAGAAAACAAATCAAACGCTCCGGCTGGCGCTGGCCGGCATGATGGTGGCCGTGGTGATGGTATCCAACTATTTCAGCATCCCCACCGCCTTTTCCAGGCTGCACGTGGCAAACGCCATCTGTCTGCTTGCGGGCATGTTGTTTGGCGGGCTGCAGGGCGGCATCATTGCAGGGCTTGGGTCCGCGCTGTTTGACCTCACCTTCCCAGCCTATGCGGCGGAGGCATGGATTACTTTTTTGATGAAAGGCACCATGGCGCTATTGTGCGGGCTCATTGTGAGCAGCGCCTGGGGCAGACGCAACGGCCGCAGAGCTTTCATCACAGGATCCCTGGTCGGCGCGGTCACCTATATTGTGCTGTATATCTTAAAAAACTACATCATGCTGCGCTGGGTGCGCCCGGTGCCGGTGGATACCATCGCACCTGCATTGATTGGCAAACTTATCTCCTCCCTCATCAACGGCCTGTTCGCGGTCATCGTTGCGCCCATCCTCTTTGCGGCTTTGCTGCCAGCTTTAAAGCGCGCGGGCTTTACGCATCAGCTGTCATCCATCAACAGCGCGAAGCAATAATCCCCCAAAAACCGGATAGCTCCTCCTTTTCATGTGTATAATCAAAGCATGGAAAGGAGTTTTGTTATGAATATCAATGATTTCAGGGTCGGCGGAGCTGAAGCTGTCAAACTGCGGGATTTCCCCAACAAGGCAGACAAATCCATCAGCAAATCCCACATCAAGGACGTGAAAATCCCGGATAACATCAAAAAAATGGCCGCGATACAGGAAAAACTGTACGCAGAGAACCAGCATTCCCTGCTCGTCGTGCTGCAGGCGATGGACGCGGCGGGCAAGGACGGCGTCATCCGCCATGTGATGAGCGGGCTGAACCCGCAAGGCACACAGGTGGTCAGCTTCAAGGTGCCATCCAGCGAGGAGAACGACCACGATTTCCTCTGGCGTATCCACAAGGCGCTGCCAAGGCGCGGGGAGATCGGCATCTTCAACCGCTCGCATTATGAGGATGTGCTGGTCGCCCGGGTGCACGACCTGGTCCGCTACTCCCAATTACCGCCTGCTTTGATCACGGATGATTTCTGGGACCGCCGCTACCGGCAAATACGGGATTTTGAGCGTTACCTGCACGAAAACGGCACCCGGGTCATCAAGATTTTCCTGAACGTCTCAAAGGAGGAGCAGCGCCAGCGCCTGCTGGACCGCATCAACCAGCCGGATAAGAACTGGAAGTTCTCCTCCGGCGACATCCAAGAGCGCACCTATTGGGATGAGTACATGAAGGCATATGAACAAATGCTGGAACATACCGCGACGGAGGACGCGCCCTGGTTTGTGGTGCCGGCGGATAACAAATGGTTTGCACGCTACCTGGTTAGCGAGATTGTGCTAAACGCCTTGGAGCAGATTGACCCGCAGATTCCGGAATTGGCGCAAAGCGAGAGGGATAAACTGGAGGAATGCAGGAAACTCCTGGAGGAAGATCAGGGCTAAGGTATGAGTACTGCAAAGCAAAAACCCCGCGAAACTGCGGGGTTTTGACATTGCGTTTTGTAAGCTTAGCGCTTGGAGAACTGGGGCGCGCGGCGGGCTCCCTTGAGACCGTACTTCTTGCGCTCCTTCATCCGCGGGTCGCGGGTTAAGAAACCGGCGCGCTTCAGCTCGCCCCGCAACTCGGGGTTGGCCTTGCACAAGGCGCGGCTGATGCCGTGGCGGATGGCGCCGGCCTGGCCGGTCAAACCGCCGCCCTTGACGTTGACCAGCACATCAAAGCCGGTCACGTTCACCAGCACCAGGGGCTGGCGGACGGACATCTTCAAGGTCTCCAGACCAAAATAGTCATCCAGCTCACGCTTGTTGATGATGATGTCACCCTTGCCGGGGACGAGGCGGACGCGCGCGACAGCTTTCTTGCGGCGGCCTACTGCATTAATATCTGCCATGTTCTTTCACTCCCTCTTAGCGTTCAAGAGCAAGCATCTCAGGCTTCTGGGCCTGCTGCAGGTGCTCGTTTCCGGTGTAAATAAACAACTTTTTCAGCATCGCGCGGCCAAGGGGACCCTTGGGCAGCATGCCTTTTACCGCGTGCTTCACCGCGAAGTCCGATTTCTTGGCCATCAGGTCGCGGTACTTGGTTTCTTTCAAGCCGCCGACATAGCCGGAATGATGATAATAAATCTTCTGATCCAGTTTCTTGCCGGTCAGAACGACTTTATCGCTGTTGATGATAATCACATAATCCCCGCAATCCACGTGGGGGGTGTAGGTGGGTTTGTGTTTGCCGCGCAGGATGTTGGCAACCTGGCTGGCAAGACGCCCCAGCACCATGCCGTCCGCGTCAACGACATACCATTTGCGCTCTACGGTCTGCGCATTCGCCATGTAGGTATTCAAGCGAAACTCCTCCTTAGATGATTCCGAAACTTGGTGTGGCTTGCCTGATGGTCGCAGGTTTGCCGTGAAGTTCAATAGTCCCGGGGCTAATGAGCCTATTGACGCAAAAATTATCTTATAAAATCATTTTGCCTTTGTCAAGCAAAAAATAAGGGAAACCCGCGTTTTTTGCTGAAAAACGCCCAGATAGCAGGATGAGGAGGTCAAATCTCGCAACCATCGCGTTTTTATGCCCGCACAAGTTGACTAAACCCCTAAGTTTGATAAGATAAGATGCACGTCACATGAGGCAGGACAAACACAGCTTTGGCGCTGCCAGCGGACGTAGAGGAGAATCAGCGTGCAATACCTTATTATTGGTGTTATTTTAATTTTGGCGTTGTTGGCGATCCGCCTGTCCAACAAGCACGGCATCCCGGCACTGCTCTTGTTTATTGTGCTGGGTATGGGCTTTGGCGTGCTGGGCTTGAAGTTTGAAAATTTCGAGTTTGCCGATGGCTTGGCGACCGTCGCCTTGATGGTCATCATGTTCTACGGCGGCTTTGGCACCAATTGGAACATGGCGCGCCCGGTGGCGCGGGAAGCCATCATACTCAGTTCCCTGGGCGTGGTGACCACTGCCTTGCTGACAGGTTTGTTCTGTCATTTTGTGCTGGGCTTTTCCATGCTGGAAGGCATGCTGATCGGCTCCATCGTGGGCTCAACTGACTATGCCAGCGTGTCCAACATCCTGCGCTCCAAAAACCTCAACCTGAAGTACAACAGCGCGTCCTTATTGGAATTGGAAAGCGGCTCCAACGACCCGACCGCCTATACCATGACCATGGTCTTCCTGTCCATCATCATGGGGACGGAATTGTCCATCCCTGTGCTGATTCTCTCACAGGTTGCCCTGGGTCTCTTGGTTGGCTTTGTCTTTGCCTGGCTGTTTGGCAAATACCTAAGAAGCATGAGCGCGCAGGCTGATGGTCTGTCCGCCGTTTTGATGGCGGCTGCCATGCTCATCACCTACGCGGTGACCTCCTTGCTGGGCGGCAATGGCTATCTTGCCTTGTACATCCTGGGCATCCGCTTGGGCAATATGGAGTTTCGCGACAAGCGCGAGGTTGTCTTCTTCTTTGACGGCTTTTCCGAGATCATGCAGATTGCCCTCTTCTTTGTGCTGGGTCTGCTGAGTGATTTTAACAAATTTCTGCATGCCTTCCCCGTCGCCTTAGCCATCATGCTGTTCATGACCATCCTGGCGCGGCCGCTTTCCGTCTGGGGCTTGATGTTGCCGTTTAAGCTGAAACGTAATCAGCTCAATATGCTGTCCTTGGCTGGAATCAGAGGGGCTGCCGCCATCGCATTTGCCATTTTGGTCATCAACAGCAAGGTGCCTTTCTCCATAGATATTTACCATATTGTGTTTGGGATCTGCGTGCTCAGCTCCCTTGTGCAGGGCAGCCTCATGCCGCCGGCATCCCGCAAACTGGATATGCTGGATCCCAACGACACCGTGCTTAAAACGTTCAATTACTATCAGGACAAAGCCGAGGTGGGCTTTCTGGAAACACAGATTCACCCTGGCAGCGACCTGGTGGGTAAACAGGTCAAGGATCTGCGGCTGGAATTTGACTTCATCGTTGCCAAGATCGAGCGCGATGGTCATACCGTGGTGCCGCGCGGCCATGTGGTGCTGCAGGAGAACGACCGGATCGTCCTGGGCGGTGAACGGCATTTTGATCAGACCGGGCACGACCTGACCGAGTTCACCATCCCGCACGGGCATAAGTTTACCAACCAAACCGTGAAGGACCTTGCCTTGCCATCTGACACCTTGATCGTCATGGTGCAGCGCCGCGGCGGCGAGATCATCGTACCCCTGGGCGATACCCAGTTAATGGAGGGGGACAAGGTGATTTTGCTGAAGGTGGAACAGGCGAAAAACAATAAAAAAACATTCCTCAAACGGCGTGTGAAATCATAAGTCCATACAAGCATAAATTTCCGCGGTGTGGTTTTCGTAAATTTTCGTTGCGTACTGCTGCTGCGGCTTTTTGAATGCGCCCGTTTGCTGCATAAAAACGTACCAGTCCTGCATGTACCATCCGCGAACTTTCTTGCCAGAACTGCCAAAATAGGATGTAATCAGCGCGTCAATATAGGACAATTAAAATGAAACAATGCATAGGGACCGGGTTGTAAAGATAGAGTACACTAA
>CAYFUH010000011.1:0-5417 GCA_964346355.1 uncultured Christensenella sp.
TTAGGAGGCGAACGCTCTATCCTGCTGAGCTACGGGAACACAGCGCTTTTGCGCGGCAAACGCATGATAGCACAGCTTTGCGCCCGCTTGCAAGCGCCGGGCGGGCGCGCGCCTGCTTGCTTGAAAGCCCTCCGCGCAGGCGGTATAATACGGGGGAGCGAATCAATTCGTATCACGACAGATGGGGGGAGCAGACCATGTCAGAAGAAGAACGCCTGGACATTGTGGAAGGCACCGATGAGGATGGCAACCGCCTGCTGCTGAGCGTTGAAAAATACTTCTTTTACAACGGCGAGGAATATGTCGTCCTAAAGGAGGTTACCGAGGACGGCACACCTGAGCCGATAGAAGGTGACCGTGAAACCGTGTATATCATGCGCGTCGCTGTCACAACCGATGAGGACGGGGAGGAAATTGAGGACTTTGAGCCAGTGGAAGAAGAGCTGGTGGAGCGCCTAATTCCCGTGATCCGCGCGCGCTATGACACCATGGACAGCGCGCAGACAGCCGAATAATTGTCCGAACGGTTTTCTGACGCCATACGGCAAAAACTCGCCCTGCTGCCGGATCGCCCCGGCTGCTACCTCATGAAGGAGCGGGGCGAGATTTTGTATGTCGGCAAGGCCGTCAACTTAAACAACCGCGTGCGCAGCTATTTCTCCAACCAGCCGCACTCCGCCAAGGTGCAGGCGCTGGTGGACCGGGTGGATGATTTTGACATCATCCTGGCCGCCACCAACCTGGAAGCGCTGGTGCTGGAAAGCAACCTGATCAAGCTGCACAAGCCCTATTACAACATCAAGCTGATGGATGACAAGCACTACCCCTACATCCGCATCAGCCTCAACGAGCCCTTCCCGCGATTGACGGTGGCCCGGCGGGTGGAGAACGACGGCGCACGCTACTTTGGCCCCTATTACGGCACCGCAGCCATCAACCAGGTGACCGGTGTGCTGCGGCGCATTTTCCCGCTGCGCACCTGCACGCTGAAACTGCCGCCTGCCAAGCCCCTGCGCCCCTGCATCAGCTATGAGATGGGCCAGTGCCTGGCGCCCTGCGCGGGCTATGTGACGCAGGAAGAATATATGGTGCTGGTGAATGAGGTCATCGCCTTTTTACGCGGCCGCTACAAGCCCGTTGTGGCGCGCCTGGAGGAGGAGATGGCTCAGGCCGCCAGAGAACTTCAATTTGAGCGCGCGGCCGAATTGCGCGACAGCATCAAAGACGTGATGGGCCTGATGGAGCAGCAAAACGCGCTGCAGACACATCAGGTGGATCAGGACGTGATCGCCATCGCGCAGGATGGCCTGGACGCCATGGCCCAGGTGCTCTTTATCCGGGGCGGGAAGATGCTGGAAACGCGGGCTTTCGCCCTGCCGCGGGAGGGCAACGAGCCGCTGGATGAGGTGATGGACGGCTTCCTCACCCAGTTTTATGAGGACAGGATCCCCGCGCGCGAGGTGATCGCGCAGGCTTCCCAGGACGCGGACACCCTGGAAGCCTGGCTGCGCGAGAAGCGCCAGGGCGCGGTGGATGTGATCATCCCCCAGCGCGGGGACAAACGCCGAATGGTGGACAACGCGCTGTCAAACGCGCAGGACGCGCTGCTAAAGCGCAACGCCAAGGCACAGGTGGTGCACGAGCGCACCGTCATCGCAAGCCAGGAGCTGGCAGAGGCCCTGGGGCTTGAAAAAGTCCCCGTTCGCATTGAGGGCTTTGACATCTCCAACACCCAGGGTGCGCAGTCGGTGGCCAGCATGGTGGTCTTTGTCAATGGGCAGCCCGCCCGGCGTGAATACCGCCACTTCCGCATCAAGACGGTGGAAGGGCCCAACGATTTTGCCAGCATGAATGAGGTCTTAACCCGCAGGTTCAAGCGCGCCCTGCTTGCGGACAAGCCCTGGCCGCTGCCGGATGTCATCTTAGTGGACGGCGGCCCGCAGCAGCTGGCCTTTGCCTTAATGGCGCGGGACAGCCTGGGGCTTTCCGTGCCCATGTTTGGGCTGGCCGAGCGGCAGGAAGAAATCTTTTTGCCCGAGGCCGATGAGCCGGTCATCCTGGACCGCCACTCCCCCGCGCTGCACTTAATCCAGCGCGTCCGGGACGAGGCGCACCGCTTTGGCATCACCCACCACCGCAGTTTGCGCGGCAAGGAGAGCATCCGCTCCCGGCTGGAGGATGTCCCCGGCATCGGCCCGGCCAGACGGCGCGCGCTGCTGTCCGCCTTCCGCTCCATCAAGGGCATTCAGGAGGCCGATGTGGACGCCTTGGCCAGCGTGCCCGGCATGAGCAGGCCGGCGGCGCAGGCTTTATATGACGCGCTGCACACAAATGAAAAAATGAATGCAAGAAATGACGCCCAAGGCGCGTTTAATGATTAGGAAAGGGAGGACAGCGATGTGAGAACCCGGTTGATTAGCCTGTTGTTGGCGCTGGCGCTCCTGTTTGTCATGCCGGCTTATGCTGGCACGCTCTCCTTTTCCCCCGGGCTGGACACTTGGGGCACTGCGCATGAACAGGGCACCTCCATGAACCTGAAAGCGCAGGCGGACCTCTATGCCTGGCCGGATTTGAGCCCGGAAACCCTGGCCGCCATCAAGGCCTGGCTTGCAGGCAGGCAGCTGTCGCTGAGCGTGCAGGGCAAGGACAGCCTGGCACAGCTGATGGCAGGGGATAAAGCCCTGTTGTCTTTGATGACCGGGCAGGAGGGGCAGACAGCCTTCCTGACGCTGGACGCGCACAAGGGGCAGCCCGCCGCGCGCTATGTCAGCGGGTTGGATAAGCCACCCTGGCAAGCCCTGTTGGGGCAGGATGCCTGGCTGCCGGACCTGGGCGCCTTTGATGACGCCATCCGCAAACTGGCGCAGGCAGCCCTCCCCCACCTGGCGGCCTTTGAAAAGCCGGTCAAGACCGCCACCTCCATCAAGAATGTGGGCAGCGGCAAAAGCCAGCTGGTCTACACCTTAAAAAAGGAGGAGGCACAAGCCTTCTGGCAGGCGGCATCCGGCGATTTGCTGCCCTTCATGGACGCGGCCATTGCCGCGGTGAGCAAAAAGCAGGCCAGGGAGCTGTCAGGCAGCCTGCGCACAATGCAGCCCACAGGGACGCTCATCATCAAGCGGATTCTGGACGCGGAAGCGCAGGATATCGGCCTGCAAATCACCGGCACCATGGAGGTGGACGGCAAAACCCGCAAACTGACCCTGTTTGGCGGTGTGGCGGATAAAGGGCTGTACATCAGCTTCAAGCTGCCCGCTACCCGTGGCAATGACACCCTCAGTGCGCAGATTTCCTTTGCTTGGGACAAGGGCAACCTGACCGGGGACTGGCGGACCGCCCTGGTTTTAGGCAAGCACCGCCGCAACACCACCGGCAGCATCGCCCTCAAAAGCATCATGGCGGAGGACGGCGAGCGCGTAAGCGGCAAGCTGAGCCTGACTGACCGCGTCAGCGGGGAGGAGAAGCGCACAGCAGAGTATGTGTTCACGCCAGATATCCGCTTCACCGACAGCAGCCTGGAAGGCAGCCTGCTTTTTCAGGAGATGGCCGGCAAAAATGTGAGGCGGGACATCAAACTGATGCTCACCGGCAGCCTGGGCGCGCCCATGACAAAGCTTGCCCCCCTGACAGAAATGGATTTGCGCACAGCCACCCCGGAGCAGATCGAGGCTGCTGCGCAAAAGGTCAAAACCGCCTTGATGCCGCTGATTACGGATGATTTGCTGCAATTGCCGCTTGAGATACGCAAACTGATCCTGCATGACCTGGGCCGCGACGCCCGCACCGAGGGCGAAAGCGTGCCGGTTGTAACCCCGGATAACAACCCCTTTACTGTAATAGATGAATCCACCAAGGAGGAAACCCCATGAAACGAATCATTGCCCTTCTGCTCGCGACTGTCTTGATGCTGGGCGTGCTGCCCGGTCTGGCCGCGGAATACACCCTGGATGAAAAGCTGTACAAGCAGGTGAAGGACGGCTCCGGCCTGAAGGTGACCCTGAAGACGGAGAAAACCGGCGGCGCCTTCAGCGTGCTGGATTTGTCCGCCAACGCCCTGCTAAACGCCCTGCTGCCCGGCGCGCAGGCGGACATCCGCCATCTGCGCGGCGTGGGCATCATGAAAGGCCAGGAGGAGACCGAGGTCATCCTCACCCAAAACGGCCAGGCCATCATGAACATGAAGCTGCAGGCCGACTCGCAGTATGAGCAGCTGACCTCCACGCTCTTTGGCAGCACACGCTATGTGGACCGCCGCGACGGCGGGCTGTTGATGGCGCTTTTGACCGGGCAGGACACCACCTGGCCGCCGGCGGAGGGCGTCCTGTTTAACCTGAACACAGCGGAATCCACCTGGCAGGGCGCGGTGGCGCACAAGCTGGATGCCTACGGCGTCAAGCTGACCGTCTGGCTGCAGCCCTTCACCAAGACCGAATCCCTGTATGACGCGCAGAACAACCCGCAAACCCGGGTCACGGTGAGCGTACCCGCAGACCAGCTCAAGGCCCAGGCCAAGCAGATGCTGATGGACCTGTACAGCGATACCGAGCTGCTGGCCCTGCTCTCCCAGGAGATGGACGCCCGCCAGGCGGCCGCCTACCTGCAGCCCGGCATGATGAACAGCTTCTTCCAGTCCCTGGACCTGCTGCCCCTTACCGGCAACCTGGTCAGTGAGCGCCTGCTGGACGCCCAGGGCAATATCCTTGAAAACAAATTGACGCTGCCCTTAGGGGGTGCCCGCGGCCTGTCCCGCGCCCTGTACACCTTCACCGCGAAGGACACGGGGGACGTGACCCAGGTGGTGCTGGAGCATACGCCCAAGAACACGGCCAACCAAAAGGGCGCTGTCCTCACCCTGTTGATGGAAGGCGGCGAAAATAAAGCCACCAAGGAAATCAGCTACAAGGGCACGCTGAGCATGCAGCCGGAGGCCGGCAGCGACGCCTTTACCGTGGACAATGCGGAGGGGGATGTGCCCGCGCGCGTGTATGACTTTAACCTGCTGTATGCGCCGGAGGATGAGGTGGTTGACCGCACGGCGGAAACCTCCAGCAGGGACTTCTCCCTGACCCTGCGCGTTGTACCCCAGGGTGACCCGCAGGTGACCGCGCAGCTCATCAAGGCCAATATCAGCTTAAACAGCCGGCTCAACTCCCGCTCCGCCACCTATTTCACGGGTGAGGTGACCTGGCAGGATGAGGGCACCCAGGCGCTGATCAAGGCCGACATCAGCGGCAACACCGCCCCGCCCTGGAACCTGGAGACCATCAACCCGGAAGGCGCCACCCGCGTGGACACCCTGACGGACGCACAGCGCAAAGCCCTGGGCGAGCAGCTGCAAAACACCATCGTCACCGCCTTCACCGCCATCATGATGCGGACGCTGGCGCCGAGTGAGAACCCGTAAAAATTCACAAACA
>CAYFUH010000011.1:5517-47119 GCA_964346355.1 uncultured Christensenella sp.
GCGTAAACGTTTTTCTGCCCTGCTGGTCGCGATGCTCATGCTGCTTAGCCTGGTGGCTGTTGCCAGCGCTGATGAAGTCATCGAGCTGCGCGTCCTGCACTACCTGGACATGACCAGCCCCAACTCTGCCGAGGAAGGCAAGATTGTCTGGGACGCCTTCCAGGAAGCCCATCCCAACATCAAACTGGTCATTGAGAACGAGTTTAACGAGCCCTTCCATCAAAAGGTGGAGTCCTACGCCGCGGGCGGCAACCTGCCGGACGTGATGTATGCCTGGCCGTCCGGCCGCTCCACCACCCTGCACACCAAAAAGCTGCTCAAGGACCTGCTGCCCCTGGTGGAGCGGGACGGCCTGGTTGATTCCTACATCCCCCTGGCGCTGGATCCCGCGCAGCAGGTGGCCGGCTACATGGGCATCCTGCCCAGCGGCGTCACCGCCAGCCACACCTTCTACGCCAACCTGGAAGTCTTAAAGGACGCCGGTCTTGAGCCCGCGAAGACCTACTCCGAATTGGTCGCGCAGGTGCCCGTGCTGGCCGAAAAAGGCTATGACACCGTGCTGATGGCCAACCAGGACACCTGGGTGATGCAGTCCTGCCTGTTCTCCATGATCGCCGGCCGTTTTTGCGGCGAAGGCTGGGAGCAGAAGATCCTAAACGGCGAAGCCAAGTTTACCGACCCAGATTTCGTGGCCGCGCTCAACTTTGTGAAGAAACTGTATGAAGACAAGGTCATCAACCCCTCCACCCTGGCAGTTGGCTATGGCGAAGGCCCCGGCCTGTTTGCCACCAACACGGCCGCCTACTATGTTGACGGCGACTGGCGCATGGGCGCGTTCATCACGGACGCCTCCACCGGCGAAGCGCTGATCACCCCAGACCGTCAGGAGAATTTCCTCATCACCGTCTTCCCCGAGATCGATGTGGACGGCGTGAAGTTTAACAAGTCCAACACCGCAGTGCTTGCGACCGGCTTTGGCATCAACGCCGCCCTGGAAGGCGACAAGCTGGAAGCGGCCTGGACGCTGGTGAAGTGGCTGGAAGGCAAGGAAGTGCTGACCTATCGTCTTAAGACCGGCGGCCTGCCCTCCCCCTCCCGTGCGGACATCGACCTGGCCAGCCTGGAGCTGGAGCCCCTGCAAAAGGCCATCGCCAAGCTGGCGAATGAGTATGACAAGACCACCGTGGTTATCGACGGTGTCTTCGAGGGCCCCGTGTACACCCCGCTCAACGACGGCCTGCAGGCCATCGGCATGGGCATCCAGACCCCCGAGCAGGTTGCTCAGGCTACCCAGGACGCGTTTGACGCCTGGAAGGCCGCCCAGTAAACTGTACCTGTAAACGCAATCCCAAGTAATGCAATGGAGGGAAAGGCTGCGATGACCATACAACGAGATAAACGGCTGTCCTACGCGGTGCTTGTGCTGCCAGCCCTGATTATCTATCTGGCTGTTGTGGCCTTTCCCACCATTTTCTCAATCCTCTTAAGTTTAACCAACTACAACGGCGGGCTGATCTTTGGCAACCCGGACATTCAGTTTGTGGGCTTCAAAAGTTACATCTGGATGCTGACTGAGCCCTCCCGCAATTTCTACACGGCGCTTGGCAACAACATGCTTATTGTCGCGGTGTCTGTTTTTGGGCAGATTCCCCTGGGCTTCATTTTGGCCTACATTCTCTCCCGCAAATTGATCAAGCACGGCAACAGCCTGTTTCAGACGATGATTTACCTGCCCAACGTCATCTCCCCCATCATCATCGGTGTGCTCTTCAACGCCATCATCTACGGCCGCAACTCCGTTTTGATGGAGGTGCGGCGCATGTTCAACCCAAACGCGGTCTTTACCTTAAACACCGCGCCCATGGTGCCGGTTTTGATTGTGATTTTATGGATGTTTACCGGGTTTTACATGATTATTTTCCTGGCCAACCTGCAGCGGATTGATCCCTCTGTGATCGAGGCCGCGCGCATAGACGGCGCCAGGGAGCCGCAGATTTTGTGGCACATCAGCCTGCCCGCCCTCTCCGGCGTCATCATCACCACGGCCATTTTGGCCATCTCCGGATCCCTCAAAACCTTTGACCTGATTTACGCCATGACGGGCGGCGGGCCTGCTGGGCAAACCCGCGTCCTGTCGCTGTATATGTATGAGTCCGCCTTCCGCGGCGCGCCCAACTACCCCTTGGCCAACGCGATATCCACCGTGATGGTGCTCATCAGCGTCATCCTGATCATCATCACCCGCCGGCTTGGGAAGACTTTTGGCACACAGGAGGACTAATGGATAATCGCAATGTATCGCCGTTAACCAAGGTTGTGATCTACCTGATCATGATCGTCTTCACCGTGCTGACCATCTACCCCATCTTCTGGCTGGTGATTCAGTCCTTTAAGACCAACACCGCCTATTTGACCACCAACAAGCTGTCCCTGCCGGTGCGCTGGTACACCGGCAACTATCCCTTTGTGTGGATCCAGGGCAATTTTTTCACCTTCTTTATCAACAGCGTGATCTATTCTGTGGTCACCGTCATCGCGGTGGTCATCCTGTCCAACATGGCTGGCTATGCCTTCGCGAAAATTCATTTCAAAATTACCAAGTTCCTGCACGGTCTGTTTATCGTAGGCATCCTGCTCACCCTGCAGTCTATCCTCATCCCCCTGTTTTTAATGGTGAACGCGGCGGGGCTGTACAACACGCGCTGGGCGGTGCTGATTCCCTATATCGCCTTGGGGCTGCCGATGGGCGTGTATTTGTGTACGGATTTTATCAAGGGCATCCATGACGAATTGCTGGAGTCCGCCAAGATTGACGGCGCCAGCTTTATGAAGATTTTTACGCACATCGTCTTCCCCATGTGCGCGCCGGTTTCCGTCACCTTAGCCATCATCACCTTCACCGGCGCCTGGAATGAGTTTATCCTGATGAACCTGATGACGGCGACGGACAAATACAAGGCCATCCCGGCTGCTGTGGGGCGCTACTCCGGTGCCCTCGGGTCTGACTACGGCAAGCTGTTTACCTCGCTCACAGTCGCCCTCATCCCCATTATTGTGTTCTACTTTATCTTCCGCAACCAGATCACCAAGGGCGTCGCCGCCGGCGCTGTGAAAGGCTAAAAAGCCGATACGCTGCATTTCCCGCCATGAAGGCTTTGGCTTTCATGGCGTTTTGTTTTTCTTGTTTTGCGCCACGTGTTATAATATGGCGTGATACCAACCTTGTTTTTGATCGGTGTTGGTGTCATAGGGAACATATCAAGGAGGAATATGGCCAGTTTTGTGGACCAGGCGGCGATTCGCCTGAAGGCGGGAAACGGGGGCAACGGATGCGTGTCCTTCCACCGCGAGAAATTTGTATTAAACGGCGGTCCGGACGGCGGGGACGGCGGCAAGGGCGGGGACATCGTCCTGATTGCCGACCACAACCTGCACACGCTGATGGATTTCCGCTACCAGACCAAGTATGAAGCCGAGAACGGCGAACAGGGCATGTCCACCCGCCGCACCGGCAAAAGCGGGCAGGACCTCATCATCCGCGTGCCCCCCGGCACCATCGTGCGCGACAAGCGCACCGGCGGCATCATCGCAGACCTGTTTGAACCGGGCGAACCCCGCATCCTGCTGCGCGGCGGGCGCGGCGGCCACGGCAACGCGCGCTTCGCCACGGCTACCCGCCAGGCACCCAATTTTGCCAAGCCCGGCATCAAGACCCTGTGGCATGAGTTTGTGCTGGAACTGCGCACCATTGCCGATGTGGGCCTGGTGGGCTTCCCCAACGCAGGCAAAAGCAGTTTGCTTGCGCGCATCACGGCCGCGCGGCCCAAGATTGCCAATTACCCTTTCACCACCCTGCAGCCCAATTTGGGCATCGCCCAGCACAAGGGGCAGAGCTTCGCCATCGCGGACATCCCCGGCTTGATTGAAAAAGCCAGCGAGGGCGCAGGCCTTGGCTTTGCCTTCCTGCGCCATGTGGAGCGCACCCGCTTGCTGCTGCACGTCGTGGACGCCTCCGGCCAGGAAGCGCGCGACCCGGTGGATGACTTCACCACCGTGAACGAAGAGCTGCGCCGCTACGGCCAATTGGATGAGCGCGCGCAGATTGTGGTCGCCAACAAGATCGACCTGCCCGACAGCCACAAGCACCTGGACGCCCTCAAACAAGCAGCCGGGGACCGGCCCTTCTTCGCCGTCTCCGCCGCCACCGGCGAAGGTTTACATGAGCTGTTGGACGGCGTGGTCGAATTATTATCCACCCTGCCTGTGCTGGAGCCCATTCACGAAGAGGAGTTTTTTGAGGAGGAGCGCATGATTGGCTGGGAGGCCGAGCAACTGGACGAGGGCCTCTTCGCCGTCACCGGCGGGTCCATGGACAGCCTGCTGGATGCCGTCAATTTTGACAGCTACCAGAGCATGACCTGGTTCCACCGCACCCTCCGCGCGTCCGGCGTCATCGACAGGCTGCGCGAGCTGGGCGCCCGCGAGGGCGACACCATCCGCATAGGCGAAGATGGCATGGAGTTTGATTACGTCGAGTAAGGGGGGGTTATCAGAAAACTTTTTTGAAAAAAAGGTTTCCGAACCTTCCAAAAAACGCTGGAATCGTTAAAAGAGGGCATTTCAATGCGTAATGAACACTTGTACCTGGTGAAGGCGGATTTGGCTTATGAGGATGATATTCAGGCGTACAAGGAAGCCTCTCTAAAGGACGACCCGGATGGCATTCACGGCGCGTCCGGCCTCGCGGATCTGTCGGTTCGCGAGTGGCTGGCCGGGCTTGCTCTGCGTGAGCAGGAGGAGACCTGCCCGCCCGGCTATGTGCCCGACAGCACCTACCTGTGCTACCGGGAGAACGAGCCTGCCCTGGTGGGCATCATCAACATCCGTCACCGCTTAAACGACGCCTTGCTGCAACACGGCGGCCACATCGGCTACGCCATTCACCCCGCCTTTCGCAACCGGGGCTACGCCAAGGAGCAGCTGCGCTTGGCGCTGCAAATCTGCAAAGAACAGCTGGGGCTTACTCGCGTCCTGCTCACCTGCAACGCGGACAACCCTGCCTCACAGGCGGTCATCACCCGATTGGGCGGTGTGTATGAGGACAGCCGCCCGGACCCGGACAACAAGGAAACCCAACGCTATTGGATTCAACTAACATAAAAAGGGGACAACTATGGAACTAAAAGGAAAACAACGCGCCTACCTGCGCAGCCTGGCCAACAACCTGGACACCATCCTGTATGTGGGCAAGGACGGCATCACAGACAACATCATCCGCGAAGCCAATGACCTTTTGGACAAGCGGGAGTTGATCAAGTGCGCTGTTCAGCAAAACGCGCCGCTGTCCGCCAAGGAAGCCATCATTGAATTATGCGACCGCACCGGCGCCAGCCCCGTGCAAACCATTGGCCGCCGCTTCACCATCTACCGGCAAAACGAGGAAGAACCGGTCATTACGCTGCCTTAAATGAAAGGATACACGATGGACAGATCACACATCATGCCCGGCCTGGTGGACACCCTAAAAACGCTTGCCACCACCCCCTCCCCCACCGGGATGACGCAGGGCATTGAGGCCTTGTTGATGCAGCATTTACAAGCCCTTGGCTTCTCCCCCTGGCAGAGCAAAAAGGGCGCGGTCTTTGTCAAACTCAATGAGGCAGAGGGCGAGGGCATCCTCCTCTCCGCCCATATTGACACCTTGGGTCTCATGGTGCGCGCCGTCAAGGGCAACGGGCGCCTGCGCATCACACAGCTGGGCGGCTACCCTTTGCAGTACGCCGAGCAGGAGAACGTGCAGGTTTTTACCCGCGGGGGTGAGATCATTCCCGGCACCCTGCGCATGAACGAGCCCGCTGTGCACGCCAATCAAGACCTGCGCACCGCGGAGCGCACGGACGAGAACATGGAAGTGGTGCTGGACAAAAAGGTGTCCACCAAGGAGGAAACCGAAGCGCTGGGCATTAGCGCCGGGGACTTCATCACGCTGGACCCCCGCTTTGTACAAAGCGGTGACGGCTTTATCAAAAGCCGCCACATGGACGACAAGGCCTCCGCCGCCATCCTGCTCGCGCTGGCCCGCGCCTTCAAAGACGGGAAGGCCGCCTGCTTGCGCCCTGTCTATTTGCTCTTCACCAATTATGAGGAGGTGGGCCACGGCGCCAGCGCCGCACACCCTAAGGGCATCACCGACATGATTGCGGTGGACATGGGCGTGGTGGGCGATGATTTGTCCACGGATGAGCTAAAAGTCAGCATCTGCGCCAAGGACTCCGGCGGCGCATACAACCGCGCGCTCACGGGCGAGTTGATTGATACAGCCAAAGCCAATGACCTGGCCTATGCTGTTGACATCTACCCCTATTATGGCTCTGACGCGGGCGCGGCGCTCTGCGCCGGCTATGACTACCGCCACGCGCTGATTGGCCCGGGCGTGGCCGCCAGCCACGGCTATGAGCGGGTGAACGAGGACGGGCTGTGGAACACGCTGATGCTGCTTGTGCACTATCTGAAGGCGCGTTAACACGTGCTTGATATCATTCAGGCGCGGCCGTGTTGGCCGCGCCTGGTTTTTGTTTGGGACGTTTTATAGCAAAATAAACAGAATAATCCAGCCTGCAAACACCCACAGCAGGCTATACAGCGAGCCAATCAGGTAATACTCCGCAAAGCCCTGGTCTTTTGAGATGCGGTCGAAGCGGGCGATGGATTTGGCGGTAAACACCAGGCCGATTGCCGCAAACTGCGACAAGCCCAGCAGGATGGCGGTCAACACGCGCTCCAGGTTGCCGATCATGGCGCCCGCGCCCGGCACAGTGGCCTGCTCCGGCAAATCCCTTGGCATAGGAAAGCCGGCGTATTTTTTGAGCGCCTGCTTCATGGTGATGTTCGCAGGCTTGGTGACAAACAGGAGCAGCAGCGCCCATTTGACACCGTCCCGGGGCAGCCCAAAGGACCAGGCAGCCCGGGACTTGAAGAAGGCCTCACAGCACAGCAGAATCACCAAAATGTGCAGCGCCTGGTCGATGAAAAACAGCGCGGCCTCGCCCTTTTGCGCCCCTCTGTTTAAAAGCAGTGATTTGATGAAGTCCAGCACCAGGTGGCTGCCCGCAATCACAAGCAGGCCCGGCCACAAGCGCGCATTTAGCAACAGGGGCAGCGCCATGCAGGCGGCATAAATGAGCCCGTGGAGAAACAAAGGCGCAAGCCGTGTGCGCTTGCCCTCAGACAGGCTGGGCCACTGCAGGTGGAAATCCGCCAGCAGGTGCAGGGCCAGTACCAGCAGGGTGAGTGACGTGACGGGGAATTTCATACGCCTGCCTCTTTGCTCAATGTATCAATCAGCCAGGTGTTTAAATCCGCCCGGCTGCGCAGATAGACCTTGATGCCGCTGATCTTGAGCCTGCGGTACAGGGCAACCGCGGTGATGCCCATGTCCTCCGCCGAAGATTGCTGGTCAAAACTGTCGGTATAGATGCCCAGGCTAAGCAGGTGGGCAAAGGTCTCCCGCTGCAAAGCCGTCCAGCCGCGCTTGATATGGTCTGACAGCGCCAGCAGGTTGTTGACCATGGGCACATCAATGGCATTCAACCCGCGGATGCGGGTGCGCGTTTGCTGGTAGTCGTGCTGCTCGTGCACGCTTTTGATGGCGTCCCGCGCATGCCAGAAGGCGGGCCCGTCCGCGCCGATGCTCATAACAGGGTTAATGGGCGTTGCCATTGTGCCCACGCCCACGCCAAAGCGGCAGGGCTGGCTGCCCAGGTGCGCTTCCAGCACATCCAGGATTTCAAACACCGGGGCGCTTGAATTCAGCAAGCCCTGGAACTCATCCCCCAGGGTAATCACAAAGCGGGAAGCTAAGTGAGATGCAAACCGCGTGTTCACCGCGTCCAGGGCGGCCTGCAGCGCCGCCTGCGCCGCCGCGCGCTGCGTCAGCTTGCGCGAGGCAATCAAATCGCCGATGACGCCCACATACAGCGGGTGCTCCGCCTGTTTTTCCCGCGCGTTCATGCCCTTCCCTCCCAAATCGCCCTGTTCGTCAATGTGCCGGATTCAGTTGATTGTTGGCAATCAACTTATATCAGTTGATTGGCGTTGATGGTCTTGTTTAAGCACATTTCATAAAATAAACTGATTTAAGTTTATTATAGGGGTATATGCGAATCTGTCAAGCGTGTTTATTTGGAGATCTGGTCCAGGCTCATGCCGAAGCCGGGCACAAACTCGCGCAGGAAGTCCTGCACCTCGGGCAGGTCAATGGCGTGCAGGGTGGCTAAAATGCTTTCCTGCGCCTCGATAAACTCGTTGTTGCCGGCCTTGGTCTCCTCCAGGCACTTGATATAGGCGCACAGGCGGTCCGCAGCCTTCACCAGCCTGTGCTCCGGCGTTTTGGTGTCCGGCAGCAGCAGGGGCTCATAGGCGGGGCGCAAGTCCTTGGGCAGCATTTGCTTCAAACGCTGGATGGCGATGCGCTCAATCTTGTGAAACTCCTCCCGGATTTTGGGGTTGTTGTGCTTAATGGGCGTGGGCATGTCGCCGGTGATGACCTCGGACACATCATGAAACAGGGCGATGGCCATCACGTGCTCGGCATTGTAGGCCCGCTCATACCGCACGTTGCCGATGACTGCCAGCGCGTGCGCGATCATGGCCGCCTGCATGGCGTGCTCCATGTCGTTTTCAGGAATCAGGTTGCGCATTAAGCCCCAGCGGCGGATCAGTTTCATCCGGGATAAGTAGGCAAAAAAATGGTGCATGTTCAGGCTCCTTCAGGTGGTGGGATATGAATCAATCGGCAGGTAATGCCAAGCTTGGGCAAAAAGGTCTCCAGAAAATCCGTGGTTTTCATCTCCAGTGAGGCGGTGTTGACACAGGGGTGAAACCACAGGGCTTCGTAATCAAGCAGCGCGTCATCCATCACCAGGGTGACCTGCTTGCCCTGATCATATAATAGGCCCAGGGGGCTGACCGCGCCGCTTTCAAGCCCCAGCATCTGGGGCAGCTTTTCGTTTGGCGCGAAGCTGAGCCGCGATACCCCCAAAAGCTTGCTGACAACCGCTGTGCGAAAGGCGCGCTCCGGCGAAAGCAGCAGCAGGTAATAATGAGTCTGCTGGCGGTTGCACAAAAAGACGTTCTTGGGCATGGTGGCGTAAGAGCGGTCCAATTCCGGCGTCTGTAAGCAATCCTCAATCGTCCACTTGGGCTCATGAAAAAAGACCTGGTGAGGGATGCCCATGTCTTTGACGGTTTGGCAGACTTCCTGGCTTTTATCCATCGCTGTCCTTCTTTTTTGATAGATGCTGTTCAAACCCCAATTGCCCGGGCTCATAGTACACGGTGTCCTCAAAGCCGTCGGGCATGTAGTTTTGCCTGACCCAATGGCCGGGGAAATCGTGCGGATAGAGGTATCCCGCGCCATTGCCCAGACGGCTGGCGCCCTGGTAGTGGGTATCGCGCAGGTGGAGGGGTACCTCGCCCAGCTGGCCGCGCTCGGCATCTGCAAACGCCGCGCCCATGGCGCTGACCACGGTATCGGACTTGGGCGCCATGCAGATGTAGATGATCGCCTGGGAGATGGGCAGCCTGGCCTCCGGCAGGCCGACAAACTCCAGCGCCTGGGCTGCGGCCACCGCCTGCAGCATGGCGTTGGGGTCCGCCATGCCCACGTCCTCACTGGCGTGAGCGATAAGCCGGCGCACAATCAAGCGCGGGTCACAGCCTGCGTACAGCAGCCGGGATGACCACAAAAGGGCCGCATCCGGGTCAGAACCGCGCAGGCTTTTGCAAAAGGCGGAGAGCATGTCGTAATACAGCGTCTCATCCACGCGCATCATGGGCTTTTGGATGCTGTCCTCGGCAATGGCGCGGGTGATGCGGATGCCCTCCTCCCCCGTGGGCGTGGTGAGGGCAGCCAGTTCCAGCGCGTTGAGCGCGGTGCGCACATCGCCGGATGCTACCTGTACCCAGTGGTCCAGCGCGTCCGCATCCACACTGACGTCCATGGCGCCAAGGCCGCGCTCTGTATCCGTGATAGCGGTCATCAGCGCTGCCTTCACATCCTCATCCGACAAGCGGAAGAACTGAAACACGCGGCAGCGGCTGACGATGGCGGGCGTCATGGCGATCATGGGGTTTTCGGTGGTGGAGCCGATGAAGCGGATGGTGCCCTCTTCAATGGCAGGCAGGATGGAGTCCGACTGCGCCTTGCTCCAGCGGTGGCACTCATCCAGCAGCAAATAGGTGTGCTGCCCGTACATAAGCCTTCGCTCCTTGGCCTGCTTGATGACGTCGCGCACCTCCGCCACGCCGCTGGTGACGGCGTTTAAGCGCTCAAAAGCGCCCTTGGTGGTTTGGGATACCACAAAGGCCAGGGTGGTCTTGCCGCAACCGGGCGGGCCGTAAAAAATGCTGCTGGTGAGCTGATCGGCTTCAATGGCGCGGCGCAGCAGCTTGCCAGGGCCCACCAGGTGGTTTTGGCCCAAGAACTCATCCAGGGTGCGCGGGCGCATGCGGTCCGCCAGCGGGCGCTGGTGCTCCTTGTGCATATGATCAAACAGGCTCACGGGCTTCCTCTACCTGCACCAGCAGGGTTTTGTTGTCCGCGGCCAGGCGCCAGGTGCGCGCCTCATCCGCCAGGGAACATTCAATATGCAAAACGGCGATGCCGCTGTCGATGCTGTTTAATTTGTTGCCCAAAAAGGAAAGCGTGCTGCCCGAGAAGCTGACGCGCCAGGGCTGCCGGTTCATGGCTGAGGGCGCGCTGCGCATGGATTCCGCCGCGTGGTAGGCCCAGTAGGGCCATAAGGTGGGGTCATCGGGGCTGAAGGCGGTAAGGATCTTGCGCCGGGTTAAGCGGGCGCCTTCCTCGTCCTTGGGCACGCCAAAGGGCATGACGGCCATGACCTGCTCATCCTCCCTTGCTGCCTGCACCGCCACAATGCGGCGGTAGTTGCCGGTAATCCAGCACCCCTGCAGGCCCTGGGAGGCCAATTCCAGCGCGAAGGCCTCCCCGGAGATGCCGGACAAGAGCGCAGCATTGGGCAGGTCTTTTTTGGCCAGAATGACGGCGTACTGATCATGGCCCTTAAAGCGCGGGAAAAGGGGCAGCGTGACCACCACATCATCCGCGCCGCCATTGATGATGGCGATGCGGATGCCCTTTTGGCAGACGCGCTCCGCGGCGTATTCCAGCACCGCCAATTGGGAAATATCGGCCGCGTCCTTAAAGTGACGGCAGCTGAAACGGCGCGGCATGGCAGCCATCCAGCGCGTGAGCTGGGACTTTTTATAGATGGTCCGAAACGGCAACTCCATGCTTTACTCCTTCCCTCCTCAAACCGGACATCATGACTGACTATCAGTGTAGCATAGCAGGTACGTACATACAACGAAACAGATGATGAACTTCATCCGCAATGACCCATCGCAACAGGAAGAGCCCCTATTTACATGAGGGGCTCATCCGTAATGAAAAGGTCCGGGAAAACCGTCCCCTCGTCTTACCCAATCCGTTCCTTCCCGCCCATATACGGTCTGAGGGCCTCGGGAATGCGGACGGTGCCGTCCTCGTTGAGGTTGTTTTCCAGGAAGGTGATGAGCATGCGGGGGGGCGCTACAACGGTGTTGTTCAGGGTGTGCGGGTGGAAGCGCCTGCCGTCCTTGCCGCGGGCGCGGATGCGCAGGCGGCGGGCCTGGGCGTCGCCCAGGTTGGAGCAGGAGCAGACCTCGAAGTACTTCTGCTGACGGGGGGACCAGGCCTCCACATCGCAGGAGATGACCTTCAGATCGGCCAAATCCCCGGTGCAGCAAGCCAGGGTGCGCACAGGGATGTCCAGGGTGCGGAAGAAATCAACGGCATTTTGCCAGAGCTTTTGGTACCAGTCCATGCTGTCCTCAGGTTTGCAAAGGACGACCATCTCCTGTTTTTCAAACTGGTGCACGCGGTAGACGCCCCGCTCCTCAATGCCGTGGGCGCCTACTTCCTTTCGGAAGCACGGGGAATAGCTGGTAAGCGCCTGGGGCAGGTCGTCTTCTGAGAGCATGGTGTCGATGAACTTGCCGATCATGGAGTGCTCGGACGTGCCGATGAGGTACAGGTCCTCGCCCTCGATTTTGTACATCATGTTTTCCATCTCAGCAAAACTCATCACGCCGGTGACGACCTCCGAGCGGATCATGTAGGGCGGGATGCAGTAGATAAAGCCGCGGTCGATCATAAAATCGCGCGCGTAAGCTAAAATGGCAGAGTGCAGCCGGGCGACATCGCCCAGCAGGTAGTAAAACCCGCTGCCGGAGGTCTTTCTGGCGGCGTCCAGATCAAGGCCGTTCAGGCGCTCCATGATGTCCACGTGGTAGGGGATTTCATAAGCGGGCACAAGCGGCTCGCCAAAGCGCTCCATCTCCACGTTTTCCTGGTCATCCTTCCCAAGGGGCACGGAGGGGTCCATGATCTGCGGGATTTGCATCATGATGTCCTTCAATTGCGCCTGGTAGTCAGCCTCCTGCGATTCCAGGGTGATGAGCTGCTGCGCGATGTCGGCGACGTCCTGCTTGACGCGCTCGGCCTCGTCTTTTAGGCCTTTTTGAAGCAGGCCGCCAATCTGCTTGGAGAGGGTGTTGCGCTGGGCGCGCAATTCATCCGCTTGAACGATGGCGGCGCGGTTTTTCCTGTCCAGCTCAATGGCTTCGTCCACCAGGGGCAGGCGGTGGTCCTGAAACTTTCGGCGGATGTTCTCCCGCACCAGGTCCGGGTTGGTCCGAATGAGATTGATGTCAATCATGCTAAGACTTCCTTTCGTGTCGATAAAATAAAAGCGGAGCCCTCATCCCTTGGGACGGAAGGCTCCGCGTTGCCACCCAAATTACCGTTTCCGGTCTGCTCTGTGCGCTGTAGGGGGCGCACCCCGGCTGCTCCTCGCAGCCCGCTCCCGGGTGGAAAGGTGGGGTTTAGCCGCTGCCTCGCACCCTCCGGCAGCTCTCTTAGGCCATGGTCCACGTCTTCCCGTTCATCGCGACAGGTGGATTATAGCATGATGGGGCGCGCCCGGCAAGGTGGGCTGATCAATACTCGTTTCCGTCCCCATTGCCCTCAGAATCCGGCTGCTGGTCCTCCGGCACAAAGCCGCGCAGGAGTTTCGCCATCATGAAGCCGGTTTTGCCGTCCACCCACACACGCCGCCAATACGTGCTGCCGCCGGTGACGATGACGCGGGTGCCGTTTGTGTACAGGCCCAGGGACTCGCTTTTGGTGCTGCCCTTGGCGCGCAGGTGCGCCCCTTGACCGTCGGGGTTGTCAATGACCGTTTCCATGCCCTCAGGCTCGGGCATGAACACGGCGGGGTCCAAATCGGCATAGACGGGCTGCGGGGAGAGGGCGGAGGCCTGCATGAAGCCAAGCTTGCCGTCCTCCAGCATCACGTGGGCAAACTCCTCCGTGACGCCCAGCACAGTGACGCTGCCGCCATTTTGTACGGAGCCGATTTTATCGGACTTGAAGCTCTGCTCTGCGCGCAGGGTAAGGCCATTGTACTTGGGGTGCGCAACGGTGGGATGCGGCAGGGCGGGGGGCACGCTGCCATACGGCGCATCAAGCAACAGCAGCGCGCGGGGCATGAAGCCCTCCAGGGTGCCGATGCGCACCTGCACATAGTCCCTGTGGGTGTTGTCGATCACCTGCACGGTGACACCGTTGTAGTACTTGCCATGGGTCTTGGCTTTCACGCTGGCCTTTTGATACAAGGGGACACGGGCTAAATAATCCGGGCTGCTGATGATGCCATAGGAGGGCGCGTCATCCTCCGTCTTTGGGCGCAGCACGCCTGCGCTCACCCAGCCTGTGGTGGGGACGCCGGCCAGGTTCAGGTAGAGGATTTGCTGATACCCGCCCTGCTCCCCCAGCACCTGGCAGGCCATGCCGGTAGGCAGGACGGCAGTTGCATCATCCGCTGCGTTTGCGGTGTCAAAAACCGGCAAATCCGCGCCGGGGTTGATGTACAGCACAGGGGTTTCCTGCTGCACCTGTGTTTGCGCAAAAACGGGGAGTGAAAAGGACAAAGCCATCAAAAGGGCCATCATAAGGGCCAGTAACCGGGGTTTTTTGCTCAATCGGATCATGTTACCTCCTGCCCGCAATCGCGGGCTGTTTGAACGAAATGCGGGGAATCCATCTATCAAACGCGTGACAGGGCTGCCTTCTTGCATCCAGTGTAAGCAGCAGGGGGAAGGCCCAGCCTTCCCCCATGATACTGCAGATTGGGTGATGATGGCACTTCCTCAGCGCCGCCGCCTTGACCCCCGAAACACCAGCAGGAACAGCACCGAGCCGCCCACTGCCACCAGGAAGGACCACAGGTTGAAGCCGTCCACCCCGGTTTTGCCAATCAGGCTCATGATAAAGCCGCCGATCACGGCGCCCAGGACGCCCACGATGATGTTGGCAAAGATGCCCATGCTGGCGTCATGGCCAGTAATCTTGCTGGCAATCCAGCCGGCCAGCGCACCAAAGATAATCCACGATAAAATACCCATGTTTTCTCCTTTTTCTTCAATCGGTAAAGCAGGTTCTTGTTCTTTTCACAGGAACATCAGCCCCTGCAAGGAGATTATACCCGGTCTGCCTTGAAACTCAGCAGCATCACCAGCGCTGCCAGGGTTGCTGTCAGCAAAAAGGTGGCGGTGAGGTTGCCGGGCAGGGTGCCGATGAGGGAAGGGAAAACGGTGATCCCGCCCATGGTGGCGATCATCATCATGCCAATCGCCGAGCCGCTGCGCTCCGGGAAGAGCTGGGTCGCCAGCACCACCAGCATGGGCCAGGTGGGCCCGCAGCCAAAGCCGTACAGGACAACGCCAACCACGCGCAGCCAGGTGACGGGCGAAACCACCATGATCAGGATGCCGGTCGCCGCGATGGCCGCGAACACGCGGATGCTGATGACTTCCTTGCCGGTCAGGGAAGCGCCGATTAAGCGCGCCACAATCATGGAACCCCAAAACAGGGAGATCATGAGGGCGCCCATGGTCTCGCTCTCGCCGCTTTGGATGAAGAGCAGTTTGGTGTAGGTGGCCGCAACGGATTCATAGCCCAGGTAGAAGAACATCATCAGCGCCAGCACCACCATGCGGCGGTCCTTCATCACCTCAAACATGGAAAAGGGCGAGTGCCCCTTCACCCCTTTGGTTATCTTAGGGTGCTTGGCGGTGAGGGTGATGAGCGCTACGAACACCGCCGCGATGATGGCGCTGTACAGGAAGACCTGGTGGTGGGAACCGCTGAGCTGCACGATGGCGATGGCCAGCAGGGGGCCCAAAATGGCGCCAAGGCCAAAGCCGGAGTGGGCGATGTTGACCCATTTGGAGGCCTGCTCCGGGTTTTCATCACTCAAGACCGCGCTGGCCATGCCCTCCGCCGGGCCAAAGCCCACGCCAAACAGGAACAAGCCAATGGCGATGGGCAAAAAGGTATGGCTGATAAACATCATGGCAAAGCCCGCCGTTAAAATGGTGGTAGCGCCGATGATGACCCGGCGCTTGCCGACGTGGTCGGCCAGGCTGGAGGACAACACCAGGCTGGTTAAGGAGCCCAGCGCGTAAATGGAGATAAACAGCCCGGCGTCAGAGGCCGCGCGGCCCAGGGACAGGGCGATCCGGTCAGCCACGGTGTTGAAAATGTTGATCATCATCCCCAGCGCCGTGATAAACAGGCTAAACAGCAGGTTTTGTTGGGTTTGTCGGCTCATCTTACTATGCAGGTTGTTTCAAAAGACAGCACAACCTGTTTCCTTTCCTGTGTTGGCGCGCGGTGGGTGTACGGATTTTGACAAATTCCATATGCCGCGCCGCGCGCTGTCATCATAGCATATTCAAAGGGGAAGGGCAAAATGGGAGCGCCGGTTTTTGGCATGAATTGTGCTTTATCTGTACAAAAGAAAACCGGGGCAGGCGATCCTCTGCGCGCCTGCCCCGGTTGGGGTTTTATAATCGGTTTAGTTCGCTTGAATCTTGATCACAGCCGCGGTGAGGGCGTCCAAGGTCAGGCTGATCAGCTTGCCGTCCTCCGTTTTTAGCTGCACGCCGTCTGGCATGTCAATCGGGTCGGTGCCGGCTGCGCTGGCATCCACCAGCACGGCCAGGCCGTCTGCCGGGTAGGCTTGGTCCGATACATCCAGGCTGCGCGCCTGGCTGTCCGCGTTGGCGATGACCAGGTAGGTGTCGCCTGTGTCCTTGGACACGGCGGTGAAGGCCAGCAGCAAATCCGCCTCCTTAATATCAGGCGAGAGGACGCGGGCGATTTCCTGCTTGATATCCTCGGCATCCGCGTAGCTGAAGGCGTCCGTGCTTTTGCGCAGCGCGATGAGGCCTTTGGTATACGCCTGGGTCAGCGCGTGCGGGGCGCTCTCCTTCATGGTTTGCCAGTCAAACATGTTGACGGCATCGGACGCGTCGTAGGAATCATGGATGAAGTAGGGGTATAAAAAGGGATTGCCCGACGCGTCCTTCATGAAGGTGGACTTGGCGGGCGCCGTCTCTACCCGGCCAATATAATCCGGGTGGCGGAACTGCTTGGTGCGGCCGTACTCCTGTCCAGCGTGCAGGAAGATGATGCCCTGGTGGGTCAAAAGCAAAGCGTTGCCCAGGCGCTGCCGGCGCAGGATCTCCTCCTGGTGGTCCACCGGGTCCTTCTTGATGGACAGCGCGATCACGTCATGCAGGGTGAGGTTGTCGTGCGCCGCGATGTACTGAACGATGTCGCCGGGGTCATCCTGGCGCACGTTGCCGGGCTGCGCCTTCACATTATCCATCAACAGGCTGATGCTGCGCTTGCCGCCGGTGATGAAGCGGGGCTGCCCCTCTGACCCAAAGCCGGACTTGAGCTCGTTGCGCACCTCATCTGAAAACACCGCCACCGCGTCCGTCTGGTCCATCGCGTCCTGGTCGGCCGGGGTGACGCCCGTGACACCCGCGTCCCCGTTAAAGGTGCGCCATCCCTCGCCAACCCACAGTGTCTTCGGGTTGATCTGACTGACCTGCTCAAAGGCAATCTGCACCGTTTCCAGGTCCAGGTTGCCCATCATGTCAAAGCGGTAGCCGTCCACCTTGTAGGTTTGCGTCAGGTAAACCAGGGAGTCCACAATCATCCGCCTTGTCATCGCGTGCGTTGCGCCCACCTGCCCGCCGCCAAAGCTGCCCTTGGGCTTGCCGGACTTGTCCATGAAGTAGTAGTAATTGGGCTCGATGTCCTCCAGCAGCTCAATTTTGGCAGTGTGGTTGTACACCACATCCAGGATGACGCCCATCCCCCTTTTATGGATGGCATCCACCAGTTCCTTAAACTCCTGCACGCGCACTGCCGGGTCATCCGGGTTGGTGGCGTACATGCCTGTCAGCGCGAAATAGGACTGCGGGTCATAGCCCCAGTTATAGTTTTGGTTTTCCGCGGCGTACTCCATCACCCGCGCGCGGTCATGCTCATTCACGTGGTAGTAGTTCAAAACGGGCAGCAGCTGGATGTGCGTCACGCCCAGGTCCTTCAGGTAATCCAGTTTTTCAATGAAGGCCAAAAAGGTGCCGGCGGGCGCTTTCAGCAGGCCGTCCAGCGCCGGGCTGATGGTGAAATCGCGCACATGCGCCTCATAGATGATGGCGTCCTCGCGCGTGATGAAGCCCGGGATGTCGGCAAAATCCAGCTTGGGTCCTTCGCGCTCAGGCGCGATGATCGCGGCCTTGCCCACGGTTTCGCCCTGCTGATTGGAGGAGTTCCAGGCCGCCATGGAGCGGGCGTAGGGGTCCAGCACCAGTTTTGCGCTCTCCCCCCGCTTGACGCGGAAGTGATAAAACACGCCCTTTAGGCTGTCTTGCCCCGTGTTCTCCTTGTTCAACACCACTTCCCAGATGTTCTCCGGGTTTTTAATCAGGGGGATGGCCTCCGCCAGCACCTTGTGCTGGTCCTCCGCCGAATAAAGAACCGCTTCCACCGCGTCCGCGGTAGGCGCCCACAGGCGCAGGATGGCTGTGCCGTCCTCGTTCAAGCTGGCGCCCAGGGCCCCCTTTGTGGCGAACTGCTCATCAATCTCCTGCCAGGAGAGGCCTTGCTCCTCCTCCTGCTCGGGCTGCGCCTCGGCATAGGGGTTTAAACGGATGGCGGCGTCGCCTTCGCGCATATAGATCACGCGGGTTGTGCCGTCAAGCGCCAACTTGTAGTCCTCCGTTTGCTCCCCCGTCTCCCGGTTCACAAACAAAAAGCCCACTTCCTTCGCGTCCTCTGCCAGTTCAATGTCCACATAGGCGCCCAGCGGGCCAAAGTCCTCCGTCAATTGGGTAGCGCCCACAGGCCAGCCGCCCGTTTTCTCAGACGCCGTCACCACATCGCCCCAGAACCACACGCCCATGTCCGCATAGTCCGTGCTTTCCCGGTAAAAGCGCACGCGCACATGGTTCTGCGGAATCTGCCGTATATCCTCATAGGCAATTTCCAGCTGGTTGTTAATCCACACCTCGCGCATTCGTGGGCTGGCCAGCGGAATCATCAAATCCTCCGGCGTCAGCTTGGTGCCCGCGGCGTCAATCACCAGGGTGCCCACTTCTTTGGCGTCCGGGATGAGCGCGATGTCCAGATAGGCGCCCTTCTCATCCGCGTGCGCAAACAAGGTGCGGCCATCCGGCCAGGACCCTGTTTTCTCCGACGCTGTGACCACATCGCCCCAGAACCAGATGCCCAGGCCCTCGTACTTGTTTTCCTCGTTTTGATAGTGCACGCGCAGCAGGTCCGGCGCGTCCTCAGCCATAATCGCCAGCCCAAACAGCGGCAGCAGCAGCGCCAGGATGAGCATTATGGACAGGAATCTTCGTTGCAGTTTCATAAAACGACCTCCCCTATTTATTGCAAATGATCTATACAGATATATACCCTTTTTGTCTGTTTTTGATGGGGCTTGGACAAAAGGAAGGGGGAGACACTTTTAATAAGCGCCTCCCCCTGCCCCATAGCCCAACATGTTGGAATCAGTATCAGTACTTTTAAAACGGGTTACATATCCAGCAGCCTTTTTGCGTCCGCCATCTCCAAATCGCGGGAGCCGGCTTGGTGCTCCAGGTGGTGGGTCAGCTCGTGCTTGAGCACATCTTTGATCAATTCAAACGCGCGCGCGTCATCCTCAAGATCTGGATACACGCGCATGAAAGAGCCATAATACAGCAGGATGCCCCGGCCCATGCCGTGGCTGACCCGGTACTCGCCCAGGATATAGGCCGGGCTGCCGGAGGCTGTGGCGCGGTTTGTTTTGCTGTGCTCCACCACGCCGATGCCCAGGTTCAAGCCCTCGAAGATCTCCGTGGGGATCTCACTTGCTGCCTCGCCCAAGAGGGCGGTAAACCGGTCAATGCTTAGCATCAGACTGCCTGCTTAGCCTTTGATGCCCCCGCGCGCCACACCCCGGATAATCTGCTTCCTGGCAAACAGGAAGAGGATGATCATCGGCAGCACGGTCACGGTGGAAGCGGCCATCAGCAGCTCAAAGTTGGCGCCCACCTCAGTCGTGAAGTGGTACAGGCCAAAGGGCAACGTGCGCTTCAGGTCGGACTTGATGACAAGCAGCGGCCACATGAAGCTGTTCCAGGAGGCCAGCGCGTTGAGCAGCACAATGGTGACCAGCGAGGGGCGCGCGATGGGCACCATCACCTTCCACAGGTATTTCCAGTTGGTGCAGCCGTCCACCCGTGCGGACCAGTACAGCCCGCTTGGGATGGACTGGAAGAAGTTGCGCAGGATGTAGGTGTAGAAAATGCTGCTGGTAAAGGGGATGATGAGGGCGTACAGGGTATCGTACACGCCCAGCTTGACGATGGTCTGGAAGTTGGTGATGACCAGCATCTCAAAAGGCACCATCATCATGGATAAAAGCAGGGAGAACAGGATCTCCCGCCCGCGGAACTCCAGCCGCGAGAAGGCGAAGGCCGCCAGGATGGTGGTGAAGGTGGTGACGCCCACAGAGCCCAGCACCGTGAGCACGGAGTTTAAGAAATAGCGTGCGAAGGGCGCTTTTTCAAAGACGATTTTGAAGTTTTCAAAGTTCGCCCAGTTCTGCGGGAACATGGTGGGCGGGAAGTAGTTCATTTCGTTATAGGTTTTCAGCGAGGAGGACAGCATCCAAAAGAAGGGGAAGACCATCACCAGCATGCCAAACACCAGCAGCGTATAGCGGATGATGCGCGCCGCCAGCGGCCGCAGGGCATAGCTGCGATCCAGCAAAAGGGAGAGGACTAACAAGCCCGCGCCCACAAGGAAGGCCGCCAGCGCCAGCCATTTGTTTTGCAAAAACAGCAAAATGGGCAAGGCAGCCGCCATCAAGGCCCAGCTGAGGGCAAACAGCGCGCCATTTAGCGGGTAGGATTTTTGGCTGGTCTGCGGTTGTCTAATCATACTGCCACCTCCGCTGGATGAAGCGCTGGAGCATCGTAAACAGGAAGATGATCAAAAACAGCACGATGGCAGCCGCCGCCGCGCGCCCCAGCTCACGGTTGTTGTCGTGCATCATGTCGTAGATGTAATACACCATGGTGTACAGGTTCTTGGCCGGCCCCGGCGCCCCGTTAAAGAGGACCACCACGGTGGAGAACACCTTAAACGCGCTGATGGAGTTGATGATCAAAACCAGGGAGATGGTGGGCGCAAGCAGCGGCACCGTGATGCGCCGGAAGATGCGGAAGGCGCGCGCGCCATCCACCCGGGCGACGGTGTAATAGCTCTCATCGATGTTTTGAAGCCCCGACAGCAGCAGGATGATGGTAAAGGGCAGGGAGTTCCAGATGCCGAAGATAATCAGCGCCGTCATGGAGTGGCTGATGTTGCCCAGCCAGTGCACCGGGTCCATCCCGAACCAGCCCAAAATGGCGTTGAGCAGACCGAACTTTTGGTTGAAGATCCACCGCCACACCATGCCCACCGCGGTGACTGAGGTAACCATGGGCAAAAAGTAGGTGGTCTGGAAGAGGGCGGAGAAGCGCAGCTTCTGGTTGAGTAAATAGGCGATGATGATGGCCAGCACCGTGCCCACCGGCACCGTCACCAGCACATAGAACATGGTGTTTTTAAGCCCCTGCAGGAAGTAGTTGGTGGTGCCGGGCTCCCCGAAGATGACGTGTTTGTAGTTGCCAATGCCCCAGCCGGAGAAGCTGCCGTCCAAGCGATAGTGCTCCTGGAAGCTCATGATCACCACGCGCACCACAGGGTAAAGCGAAAACAGGGCCACGCCGATGAAGAAGGGCAGCAGGTAGTCCATCGGCTCCAGCCGCTGACCCAGGCGCGCGCGCTTGTCCACATCGCTGCGCAGGTAGTTTAAAAGGAGGGCTGCCGCGAAGAGCAGCAAAAAGACGCCCAGCGCCACAAGCGGCGTGTAATAGTACATGATGGGGTAGTACGGCTCGTTGGAGGCCAGGCCCAGGCGCACATCGCCCAGGGTGACATCGCGCTCCAGCTGCTCCGCCTGCGCAGCAAGCGCTGTGATGATGCCCTCCCGCAGGGCGGGGAAGCGCTCCTTCATGCTGGCCTGCAAACCCTCATCCGCCACCCGGTTTACAGCGCCTTCATACAGCGTGTCCACCACGATGGCGGCAATCTCCGCCTCCGGTGTCTCCGCCTCCACCAGGGTGGTGACGGTGGTTTTTAAGGCGCGCTTTTTGGAGGACATGCCGGTATCCAATTGGCGCAGCACCGTATTGTCCTGGCCTTCGCCCAGCGCCTCCTTGACTTTGGCCGCACCCGTATCCATGAACAGGTTGGCCTGCAGGGTGTTTTGCATCTGGTCCACCTTGCCGGCCAGGCGCTGGCGTCCCATCAAGCCCAGGCCCAGGGCCAGGGCGCCAATGAGGGTGAACAGGATGATGTGCACCACCACCCGCCCGGGACCGGCCCGGCGCGGGATATAGGGCGCCCGCCGCGTAAGCTGTGTTGTGCTCATCAGATGTACCTCTCCCCCGTCTTCAAATCAAACACGAAGACGCCGCGGTCCTTCAGCCCCAATACCACAGTGTCCCCGGGCGTAAAGCCATACTCGGAGGCAATATAGGCGCGGAAATGGACGCCGCCAAAGCGCAGGATCGCCATCTCCTCTTTGCCCATCTGGAACACGCTGTCCACGGTGCAGGTGAGGCGGTCTGGCTGCTGTTCACTTTGCACCACAAAACTTTCCGCGCGCACGGACAGGTTGACCTGTGTCCCCTCCGGAATCTTGCCGGACAGGCCCAGGGTGACACGGCTGCCGTCTGCCATCACAAAATCATCCCCAACGACCTTGCCCGGGAAATTGTTGATGGGCGGGTTGCCCAAGAAATCCGCCACAAACTGGTTGGCGGGCTGGTTGTACAGCTCCTGGGGGGCGGCGTGCTGCTGCAGGAAGCCGTCCTTCATCAGCACGATGTGGTCGGAGATGGACATCGCCTCCTCCTGGTCGTGGGTGACAAAGATGGTGGTCACCTGCGTTTCCAGCTGGATGCGGCGGATTTCCTCGCGCATCTCAAGCCGCAAGCGGGCGTCCAGGTTGGACAGCGGCTCATCAAGCAGGAGCAGGCGCGGGTTTTTTACCAGCGCGCGGGCAATGGCCACGCGCTGCTGCTGGCCGCCGGACAGCTGCCTGGGTTTCCTGCCCAGCAGGTTGCCCATGTGCACCAATTCGGCAATCTCCTTCGCGCGCGCCTCCCGCTCTGCCTGCGGCACCTTTTGGATCTCCAGCGGGAAGGTGATGTTGCCCATCACCGTCATGTGCGGGTACAGCGCGTAGTTCTGGAACACCAGGCCGATGCCGCGCTGCTCCGGCGGCAGCTTGGTGACGTCCTCCCCGTCAAAATAAATCTTGCCCGAGGTGACCGGGATGATGCCCGAGAGCATATTTAACACCGTGCTCTTGCCGCAGCCCGAGGGCCCCAGCAGGCAGACCAGTTCGCCGTCGTTTAAGGTGACACTGAAATCCTGTACCGCCTTGGTTTCACCAAAGTGTTTGGTCAGCTTTTCCATGATCACTTGCATATGATAACTCCGTTCCCGCGCAGCAATGCCCGTTTTGTATTGACGCAGTTGTAGTGTTTTCTATCTTACCCAATGACGCCGGTTTTTTCAATAAATTGCCAATATTTTACACACAAAAGCGGCAGGGGACGCGCCCCTGCCGCCTGATTGGTAGGTTTAGATTACAGCTTGATGCCCAGGAGGGCCAGCAGGTTGTTGTTGGCGAAGACCGCCACGGTGACCAGGGAAACGGTGGCCATCATCTTGATGAAGATATCAAGGCAGGGGCCGACGGTGTCCTTTAAGGGATCGCCCACGGTGTCGCCGATGATGGCGGCGTCATGCGCAGGGGTGCCCTTCTCGTGGCCCGCAATCGCGCCGGTTTCGATGTATTTCTTGCCGTTGTCCCAGGCGCCGCCCGCGTTGCCGGCGAAGATGGCAATCATGATCGCGCACACGGTGGAGCCGATGATCAGCCCGCCCACAAAGTGCGGCCCCAGGACAAAGCCGCAGGCAACCGGCACCAGGATGGCCAGCAGGGAGGGAATCTTCATCTCGGAGATGGCGCCCTTGGAAGAAATCTCAATGCAGGTTTTGTAATCCGGCTTGGCTTTGCCTTCCAGCAGGCCCGGAATCTCGCGGAACTGACGGCGCACCTCATCCACCATCTTGCGCGCGGCCTTGGCCACCGCCTCAATCAGGATGCCCGAGAACAGGAAGGGCAGGGCGCCGCCGATGACAGCGCCAGCCAGCGTCATGGGCTGGATGATATTGAGGACGAGCGGGGTGTTGAAATCGTTGAAGGAGTACAGGTAGGAAATCATCAGCGCCAGGGCGGCTAAGGCGCCAGAACCAATCGCGAAGCCCTTGCCGATGGCGGCAGTGGTGTTGCCCACGGAGTCCAGGGTGTCGGTGATGCGGCGGACTTCCGGATCCAGGCCGGACATCTCGGCGATGCCGCCGGCGTTGTCGGCGATGGGGCCGTAGGAGTCAACCGTCACGGTGGCGGACACGAAGGACAGCATGCCCATGGCGGCCATGGCCACGCCGTACATGCCGGCTGCATAGTAGGAGAAGATGATGCCCATGCCCAGGATGATGCAGGGCAGCATGGTGCTCTTCATGCCAACAGCCAGGCCTTGGGTGATGGTGAGCGCCGGACCCTCAATGGAGGCGTGCGCCAGCCTGCGGGTGGGCTCGAAGTGGTCGGAGGTGTAGTACTCCGCCACCATGCCGATTAAGACGCCGGACACGACGCCGATGGTGGAGGCAATCCAGGGGGAGACGAAGCCGGCGGCAAAGCCCAGGGTAGAACGCAAGAGGCCCGCGTCAAAATTGCCGAACATGCCCCAGGACACGAAGAAGCCGGCCACAATGGTACCCGCGGCCGCCACATAGGTGGAGGCGTTGAGGTCCTTGTGCGGGTCATCCGTCAGTTTGGGGCGCAAAAGCAGGGAGGCGATGCCCGCGATGCAGGCGATCATGCCGATGGCGACGAAGATCATCGGGAAGACGACCAGGCTGTTGAGCATTTCCTTGGTCATGCCGGTGCCTTCTGCCAAGGATTTGGAGAACATGTGGTACGCCAGGATGATGCCGGAGGCGATCGAGCCCACATAGCTTTCCAGCAGGTCGCTGCCCAGGCCCGCGACGTCGCCCACGTTGTCGCCCACGTTGTCGGCGATGGTGGCGGGGTTGCGGGGGTCATCCTCCGGGATGTGGGCTTCGGTCTTGCCCACCAGGTCCGCGCCCATGTCAGCAGCCTTGGTATAGATGCCGCCGCCCACGCGGTTGAACATGGCCACCATGGAGCAGCCCAGCGCGTAGCCGGAGAGCGTCATGGTGAAGGGGTTGATGTAAAGGCCAATCAGGTTGCGGTAGGTGGCTTCGGTCTCCGTCACCTGGCCCATGCGGTAGCCAAAGATATAATAGACAATGAACAGACCCAGGAGCGCAAACCCGCCAACGGATAGGCCCATGACGGAGCTGCCGCGGAAGGCGACCTTGACGGTCTCGCCGATGTTGCGGGTTTCCCGCGCGCGGTTTGACACGCGGACGTTTGAGTAGGTGGCGGACTTCATGCCCACCAAGCCTGCCAGACCGGACATGACAGACCCGATGACCAGCGCGACCGCGGCGTGCCAGGTGGTCAACACGGCGAGGACGCCGGCTACGACCAGCACTGTGATGTACAGGATTTTGTACTCATAGGCGATAAAGGCGTTGGCGCCAACGCGGATCGCGGCGGCGATCTCACGCATTTCCTCCGTGCCCTCGGGCATCCGCTTCATCGTTAGATAGTTGAAGGCGGCAAAGCACAGGGCGAGGATGGCGGCGAAGAGGACCAGGAGAATCAATAAGCTCATGCTTCTTCCTTTCACCGGGTTGTTCCGGGCTTCGTTTTATCTATGAACACCGCAAGATTGCGGGAATCATATCAGGGGCAGGTTACAGGAAAACGGCCACCTGCTGAGCCATGGCGGCATACATAAGCAAGAGGCGCCGCCGCCTTCCCATAAAATAGTCAAAATGGGGCAGAAAATCAAGCCTTTTTCGGTCAAAAAACGCAAATATGTCGTGCAACCTGGTTTTGGCGGCAAGAATTGAGGAAAAACCCCAAAAAACAGGGCTGCCGACCGGCAGCCCTTTTGGGGTAGATGGGGAAGTTTATTTGCCCTGGAGCGCGGCGTTGGAGAGGATGATGGCCTCGTCCCAGGCTTCGTCAGCCGTCATCTGGCCGCTGGCCGCCTTGATGATGGCGTCACGGATGGCGTTGCGCACCACGTTGGCGCCGGTCACAGCGGGCAGGGAGCCGGCCTTGTCCAGATGGCCCTGCACAGCAGCAAGCGCCTGGTTGGCCAGGGAATCCTTCCCGATGAAGGCCTTGTAGGCATCGGTCTCACGCGTCCAGGCGTAGGGCGCCAGGGCGATCACGGCCTCGGCCCAGCCGGCGTTCACTTCGGGGGAGATGAAGTATTTCACAAACTCGTAGGCACCCTCTGCACGGGCGTCATCGTTGTAGTAGAACACGATGGGGCCGCGGTTCCAGGAAGGATACCAGGTGTCTGCAGGCATGGGCGCCATGGCAAACTCGAACCCGTCGGGATTGATGTAGGGGAAGCCGGCAGAGGAGCCAATGTAGGAGGCAACCTGGCCAGAGCCAAAGTCAACGGAGAAGTAGTTGCCAACAGAGGTCAGGGAGACCAGACCTTCCTTGGCCAGATCGACCAGCCAGGCCACCTTTGCGCGCACTTCGGGCGTATCAAAGAGGACTTTCTGGTTGGGTACATCGATGTAGCCGGCACCCGGGGTTTCCATGATCAGCATCTGCACGATGTCCGTTAAGCTGTCCGTACCCAGGAAGGGGATGTTCTTCGCTTCCTTCACCTTGCGGGCGGCTGCTTCCAGCTCCTCCCAGGTGGTGGGCACGGGGATGTCCAGTTCCTCCAGCAGGGTCTTGTTGTAAAACAGGATGGGGCCGGTTGTGTAGGCGGGCACATAGTGGATGAGGCCATCCTCAAAGCCCAGCACTTCGCCTTCCAAAACACCCTTGGTGAGGGCATCCTCAAAGCCTTCAATGCCGATCTCTTCGTCATAGATGTACTGGCTTAAGTCCGCCACGTGGCCGCTCTTCACATACTGGGCGGCTTCTGAGGGGTAGTTGAAGATGATGTCCGGGCCAATGCCTTCCAGCACGGCGGAGTAGACGGCCTTGGTGAAGTCCGCGTTGGGCTGCTGGTGCATCACCATTTCAACCTTGTCGCTTTGCGCGTTGAAATCCTCCGCGGCTTTGAGCAAATAGGCTTCCTGGTCGTCTGTAAAGGTATACCAGACTGTCACCTTGGTCTTGGCTCCCTCGGCCTGCGCTTCCACGGGGCGGGTCAGGAAATAGATCCCGACGGCGCTGGTGACGACAAGCGCGACAATCATGATGGTGGTCCAGGTTTTCTTCGACATGGGTTCCTCCTTCAAATCCTTTGCCACTTCTGGCAGTTATGGGCTACACAATATCAGGCTATGCCCTGTACTAATAGTATACCTGTTTTTCCGGAATGCAAACGTTTTATTGTAAAGTTTTGGCGGGGTCTTGGGCGCTTTCATTTTGGTTTTGCGCCTGCTGGTATCGCTCCAGCGACTGCAGGATGCCGCCTGGAAAGGGCACCCCCAACAGGGCGGCATTTTCGACCACCGAGAAGGCTTCATTCGCCGCGTAAAAGCCAATCACGCTGTATCTGCAGATGCTCGTAGAAAGAAGGGTATCCAGCGCTGTGCCCAGGATGACCAGCAGCACCATGAGGAGCTTGCGGGTTAAGCCAAGAAAGAATTGGCGGGATAAAAAGCCGCCCTGCTCCGTCTTGTCGCTGCGCTGATAAAAAGCGACGATCAGGCCGGATAGCAGGTCCAGGCCCATGAAGAGGAACAGCACGCCCAGTGCGCCGTCCCAGCCGCCCACAGCGTGGGTAAGCCAAGCCAGCGCGGTCATGAAGGCGCCAGTGAGCCAGTGTGTGAGTTGTTTCATATCATTTCCTTTCTGTCAATTCGTGAAGGACAAGGCGTATTCCTCATCGCTTTGCCATTGGTCCTGCGCCTTTGGCTCTGGCTTTGGAAACAGCATTTTCATGGTGTCCGGCCCCGCTGTGCCGTCATCCAAAAGCCCGGTGACCTTCTGGAAGGCCACCACTGCGCATGCGGTCTCTTTGCCATAGATGCCGTCTGAGCCGAAGCGCGGCAGCGGGTAGCCCAGGCGCATCAGCTGGCTTTGCACAAGGCGCACCAGGGCGCCCCTGTCCCCGATTCCCAGGCGCAGGCTGTGCAAATCCGGCGCGGGCAGGACCGGAGGCGGCTGATGCGGGGCGGGTAATGCCGGATCTTTGCCAAGCAAGGTGTCCGGCACAAAGAAGCCTCTGGGGATGGCCATATGTGTCCAGGGATAGGCGGTCAGCTTGCTTTTGATGACGCCCACGGCGTGCCCCCTGGCGTCAATGACAAAGCCATTGCCCAGGGAAATGCCCGCATGCGCCATGGATTTGCCATCCGCTTCACATCGGAACAGGACGCATACATGCCTGGCCGCAGCATTCGTCATCCGCCCCTGATAAGCCCAAGCCGCCTTTGCCTTCCATTGGGAGGTAGCGCCCGAGGGCAGCAGCACGCCGGCAGCCTTGAGGGCGGCTTTCACCAGTTGCGCGCAGTCATAAGCCGGTCTTCCCCTGTATTTGCACCGGATACAACTACTGGCCTTGCCGGACAGCACCGGGCAGAACTTCCTGATATGGCCAGTCATCGCGGGGTATTGTGTTATTCGCGCGCGGCGGTAATCCGGGCTGCAGGGTTTACCTGTGCCGCCGTACACATAGGGCGCGCCTACAGCAGCCTCCAAAAAATCAATCATTTTCTGTATGTCCATTACACTTCCCTTAGCAGCAAATTGACCGGCCCAAAGGTAATCTGCCCCGCTTTTTCGTACATCGCCTTCGCCTCAGCCTTCTCACAGCGCATGGTGAGGGACTGGTTGCTGCCCGCGGACGGGTCATAGAAGGTAAGCACCAGGCTGGGTTTGGCGGCAGCGCTTAGCACCTGGCGCGCTTCTGTCTCCCCCAACACCTCATACTGGATGCGGACCTGGCGCAACAGGCGGCCTTCTTCATGCACCCATTCACAGGAAAGCTCCGTGGCGTCCTTCATTTTGACGCCGTCAACCAGCAGGTTGGTGCGCAGGGCAGAAGGATGGGGTATCAGGCTGAAGGCGCCGTCTGTGCCCAGTGCTGCACTGCCCTCAAACGCCAGCACCTTGAGGAAAAAGCCGGTCTGCGCCTCCTGGTCATCCTGGGCAAAGCGCAATGAAAGGCCCAGGGGCACAAGCGCGGCGCTGGCCAAAGCGGTGTAGTCATCGCCCTGCTGGGGCGTGTTCACCCGCAGGGTGAGCGCGATGACCACCCGCGCCTGCGCCGGATTGCGGCGCGCCCATTCCTTCAAATGAAACACGCAGCCGGGCAGCGCCGGGGGATGCTGCGGCCATGCGCGCATAACCGGGCAGGGCAGCCCGTCCTTTAAGGCCAGGTAGATAGCCCGCATCATTGGCTTAGCTCCAGGTGGTAGGCTACATGCCGCGGGTAGACCTGCACCGCTGTCACCACAAAGGTGCGCGGGTCCTCCTCAAAATACAGGTGGTCACGCGCCGCGACCTCCGGCGTGCCCTGGGGAATCAGTTTCCAGGTGATGGCCAGGCGGATGCCGGCGGGCGTTCTGGTCACCCGTTTTTGCGGCGGCAGGCGCAGCGCCCAAAAGCTGAAGCGCTCCGTTGTTTCAAGCCGCGCAATGCCGCCGGTGGCGTCCACATAAGCCGCGGTCTTGGCGCAGGTCACCCGCTTCAGGCTGCTTGCACGCGGGCGCATCATGGCACGCTCACCGCGCGGGCCAAGCGGTAGGGCCGCAGCTGCAGGCGCACCGCCTCGGGCATGCTCTCAAACCAGGAGCTCACATCCCCTTCCACCCGCCGGGTTTCGCCCTCTGCCCCGCGCCGGTTGAACAAGGCCAGCGCCAGCAAGGCGCGCGCCGGGTCGATGCGCGGCGTATCGGGCAGGTCCTCCCGCCCTAAGTAGCCGCAGATGAGGGTGTCCGCCAGCAGGATGTATTCCTCCAGCACCTCGGGCGCAGCCGGTGTCTCCCCCATCAATTTGATCAAACGTTCCTTGACAGTCATTTTTTCTCCTCAATTGGCCCGCCCTGCCGGCTTGGCAGGGCAGGCGTTTTTTGTTAACCCGCGTTGATAGACAGGTGGCAGGCCTTCAGCGGCTTGCTCTGGCTGTCCACCAGGATGGCGTGCAGCATGGTGTTGCTGCCAGCGGGGATGTCGGTTTGCGCGTTTACCCAGTCGGCGGCGCCAGTGATGGCGGTGCCAAAGGTCAAGGCCTTGGTGGGGTTGGTATCCAGGGTGTACACCCACTTGCAGTGAGCGGGCGTCATGTTCTCGGGGATGACCAGCCGGGTTTTACCAGACGGGCCTGGCAGGCTCATGATGCCAGCACTCGCAGCGTCGATTGTCTCAATGCCGGAGAACACGGACAGGGAGAGAGCCTTGCTGTCGTCATACAGGTAGGCCGCGCAGTGCTTGGCGGCGTAGATGGTGTCGCGCATGTACTCCGCCTCACGGTCCACCTCAATGAAGGTACCGGTTTTGTTGACCAGGCGCAGCGCGCCGGGTTTGATGATGTAGTAGCGCTTCTCGCCGCTTGTATTGTCCTGCTTCACGCGGCTGGACACCAGGATCTGGCAGCCCCAGATCTCGCCCATGACGCCGGTAAAGATGGCCCGTTGGCCCAGGTCCGACGCGCGGATGAAATCCGGGTCCTTCCGCAGGGCCGCAAAGCCCTCCGGATCCACCAGGATAACCTTGTCGCCGTCCAGATCCTCCCCAAAGAGGGTGAGCCCGTCGGCCACGGACGCGGCGGACAAGCCCGCCACCGGGTAGACGCGTCCTAAGGGCAGCTGGCTCAATTCTAAAAACAGGGCGTCGTCCACGGCGTGGTCAATGGCGTGGGCTAACTGCCTGGCGGCCTCGCCCACCGGGTCGCCAAAGCCGGACAGGCGCACCTCATCGGTAATCTGCACCGCCTTGGCGTACTTGCGCACGCGGGAGGACACGGCGAAGGAGGTGAGCAAATTGGGCGTGACGCGGCCGTTCTCGGCCACCTCATCGGCCTTGCCGATGTAGCGGAAGGCCGGGAATTTAAGGGTGTCCCCGGGCTGGCCTTTGAGCGTGTTGTCCTGAACCGCCAGGGGCAGCAGGGTCATTTTGCTGCCCAGTTTGGTTTCCACCAGGTCCGACAGCACCTCCGGGATGATGGCATGCATTGTGGTTGTGGTTGACATCGTTTTCTTCTCCTTACTGCTTGTTTTTTGTCATGTGCTTGTAGTGGTCCGGGTCTTCCAGAAAAAGGCGGGCGCGCTCCAGGTAGCTGGCGAAGGCGGGCGCAGGCGGCGTTGCCTGCCTGGGCACGGGCACTGCGGGCACGGTGGGCTGGCTTCTTGAAGCCAGGGCGGCGATGCGCAGGGCGGATGCCACCGAATGGTCACTGCCAAAGTCGATGTGGGTGAGGATCTCCTCCGGCAGGCCCAGGGCCAGCAGGTTTTCCCGCGCCTGGAATTCGCGCTCCCGCAGGGCAAACGCCTCCTCCCGCGCGGCTAAGTCCGCCTCCCTTTGATCCAGCGCAATGCTGATCTGTTTTTCCGGGTTGTCTGGTTCATGCGGCGCTTTTGGGACATCTGCACCTTCTGTTTCCGTCAGCTCATCCGCTGGCTGGATTTGTTCGTCCCTCAGGTATTCTGTCTGCTCGTTTTCCGTGTTCATTGTTTGCTCCTTTCGTTATTGGGGTGTGGTTTATTTGCTGCCTATGCCCTCCTTTCCGCGCCGGGTTGGGTCCTCCTGCAGGGGGGAGTTGAAGGCCAGGGTGTCCCGGGGCAGGATGTCCCGCAGGTGGTTGAGGGTGGCCGCGCGCTCCAGTTCGTTTACGGGCAGGCGGCGGGAAAGCTTAAAGCGCAGCTCATCCGCGTCCAGGGCCAGACGCTGCCGGGTGTACAGCCAGCCGCAAAAGGCGCGGGCCCGTTCCCGTAGGCCGGTGACAAAGTAGCGCTCCTTCAACTTGATGCGGTTATCAAAATTGAACAGCTTGTACTTGATCGCGATGCCCGAGGCATTGCCCGCGAAGCGCTCGTCCGAAAAATCCGGCGTCAGAGAAAACTTGTGAATGTCCTGGGACAGTGCCTTGCGCAGGATGTCCACATCCTGCTCCTGCGGGGTTTTGACCAGCCACTCCGCCTTGGCGTCCGAATCCGGCAGCGCCAGCGTCTTCTCCTGCCGCAGGCGCTCCATGGCGCTGCCCTCCGTGTCACTGCCAATGCCCATCACGCCGGTTAAGACCAAAAGGGCGTCTGAAAACTGCTGCCGGTCGTTCATCCGGTCCGCCTGCAGCAGGTTGTAGGCGTCAATCAGCGCCAGCACGTCCTCAAAATCCCCGTGCGCGTCCGCGCCGTTTTTGTACTCCACCATGGGCAGGGAGAGGAAGGGATGCGGCTGTGTCTGTGCCCTGCGGGATTTGTCATAGGTAATCACATGGCGGTCGGTGTACACGGTGTAGGCCTTGTTCCCCATGCTTTCCTGGAAATAGACCCCAAAGAGCGGGTTCTCCGCCACCGTGTCGTCATAGACCACAAAGGCGTTTTGGGGATTGAGGCTGCACACAAAGGCCTGGGCTGCACGGTCCTCATAGCAAAGGGAGACAGCCCGGCCGAAGATGGCCTGGGAAAGCGCCAATTCCACATCCACCGAATCGGCGGAGGCTTTGAGCAGGAGGGCCCGCAGCGCGCCGGCGCCCGGCTCCGGCCCGTCCACCTGCACCGGCTCCCCCAGGAGGTAGGACGCCGATACCTGCGCGATATAGCGCGGGTAGGCGTGGCAGATGCGGCTGTTGGGCAGCCCGGTCAGCCGCGTGCGCGACAGAATGGCGTGCTTGCCTTCGTAGTAGCGCCAAAGCCGCGCCAGGCGGCCAGCGCCCATCTCAAACGCGCGGACGGCCTCCTCCACCGTTGTAAAGTCCGGGATGCCGTCCTGTATGCGATCCGCTGCGATCCTGATCATCTGTGTTCCCTCCATTATCCGAACATTTGTTCTTGATTGACTGCAGGCTACCATACGCCGCGGCTGACATGCACTGACATCTACTGACATCAAGTGACAACTGGAAGACGCGCTAAAACCCCTTGATACACATGGGGTTTTGAGGCGGAGCAGCTTGGGCTTGCACGCGTACCCACGCAGAAAACGGCGCGAAAACAGCATCAAAAACCGCCCGATTGCCCTTGCGGCATCAGGCGGCAGAAGGTTTTCGCGGTTTTTCGCTGGGTTTCGCGTGTTTTCTTCAAAAGCGCCGCAGCCCCTCAACACAGCCCGCGGCTTTATGCTATAATCAGCCCACAAACAGCAGTCTACAACCGCAATTGCAGGCGATGGCTAACAATGATATTTTCAACCGGAAATTCAAAATAAAACGCAGTTGCAACCATGAGGGATATCAGTATGGACGGCAAGACCACAATGGAACTCATCAAACACAATGGACCACCCCAAAAGGAGCGTGTATGACCATCCTGATCACCGGGTTTGACCCCTTTGGCGGGGAGAACATCAACCCAGCCACAGAAGCCGTGCGCGGCCTGCCTGACACCATCGCGGGCGCCCGCATCATCAAAGCCTATTTGCCCACCGTATTTGGGGACGCCAGCAGCCAGGCAATCGCGCTGGTAGGACAGCACCAGCCGGACGCCGTCCTCTGCGTGGGGCAGGCAGCCGGGCGCACTGGTATCACCCTGGAGCGCGTTGGCATCAATATCGCGGACGCCAGGATTCCCGACAACAAAGGCTGCCAACCCGTGGATGAACCCATTGACCGCGATGGCCCCGCCGCCTATTTTGCCACCCTGCCGCTGCGCGCCATGGAGCAAGCCGCCCGGGAGGCCGGTTTTTCTGCAAGTATAAGCAACACAGCCGGCACCTACGTGTGCAACCACCTGCTCTACAGCTTGCTGCGGCACGCGGATATTCATCAGCTAAATACACAAATCGGCTTCATCCATGTGCCCTATCTGGCCGAGCAGGCCGAGGGCAGGACACCTCCTGTGCCCTTCATGTCGCTGAAAAACATCACCGCCGCCTTGATCGCGTGCATTGAAGCCCTGGCAGCCACAACAACTTGACAGATACAAGCCCACGGGATATATTCCTTAATAGGAATGTTTATCAGAAAGGACGGCGGCATGCGCTCCACCATTCAGCGGCAGATCATCCTGGATACCCTCGCCCGCTTGCACCAGCACGCGACCGCGGAGGAGGTTTACCAAGCCATCCATACCCAGCACCCCACCATCAGCAAGGCCACCGTATACCGCAACCTGCAGGCCTTCGCGCAGCAGGGCGATTTGGTGCCCCTGCAGATTGAGGGCGACGCCACCCGGTATGACCACCGGCTGATGCAGCACTATCACTTTGTGTGCAAGCGCTGCGACGCCATTTTTGATGTGGACATCAGCCCGGTTGAGCACATCAATCAAAGCGTGCAGGAGCAGTATGGTTTTGAGGTGGACACGCATGAGATCGTCTTTCGCGGCATCTGTCCAACCTGTGCTGCGAAGCAGAATAAACATTCAAATACATAACAGGAGGGAAAACCTATGCCAACATGGACATCCATCGCAAAACTGAACCTCCAGTACGCCCACCGCTTCCTCAACTTTGACGGCGAAGCCCAGTACCTGCACGGCCACACCGGCACCCTCACCATTGAGGTGGAAGGCGATGTAGATGCCAAGACCGGCTTTGTCTATCCCTGTAACTCCATCAAGCGCATTGCCTGGGACTATTTGAAGAATTTTGACCACGCCCTCATCATGCAGGAAGAGGATCCCCTCCTCCCCGCCATCCTCAAGGTGTATGAGGACCAGGGCATCAAGGACGGCGCGCCCACCAACACCATGAAGGGCCTGCCCATTGATACCGCGCTGGCCAAGGCCTATCCCGAGTGCCGCCTGGTTGTGGTCAAGAAGGTCGCCACCTGCGAAAACCTCATTGAGGTCTTCTATGACCTGCTCAAGGATCACCTCAACATCAAAAAACTCACCTTCACCAGCGGTGACAATGCCGCCTCCGCCTGCTACAAGTAAGGGAACGCTCAGGGGGCTGCGCCCCCCGAACCCCTGCTCGGGGACAAAGTCCCCGAACCCCAGAATGAATCTGATTCGATATGAAATACCCTGGAGTGACTGTGCTCCAGGGTATTTGTAATTAAAAAATCACTTGCCGAATCGGGCGACTGGCGGGCCTTTTACGCCTGGCTGCGCCACAAAGACGGAGCCGGAGAGGGGGTATTCGCGCTTCAAGCCCTCATCCCAGCCCGCGGCGGTGGTGATGAACAGCTGGTCCATGTTGGGCCCGCCAAAGCAGCAGCTGGTCACATAGGGCGCGGGCACATCTATCATGCCCATCTTCTGCCCGGTCCTGGGATCCCACCTGCTTACCTGGTAACCGTCCCAGTGCGCAGCCCAGATGCAGCCCTCCGCGTCCATGCAGATGCCGTCAAAATTCCCGCGCTCCGCCCGGTAATCAATCAGCGCGGTTTTGTCGCTGACAGACCCCGTGTCCACATCATAGCGGTAGCGACACAAAAAGCCGCTGGGCGTGTCCACATAATATAGGTACCGGTTGTCCGGCGAGAAGCCGATGCCGTTTGAGATGCTGACGCCAGGAATGAGTTGGCGCAGCGGCTGGCCTTCCTCCAGGATATACAAACTGCCCCGGCCTTCCTTGCCGTTGTTGTCCATACTGCCTGCAAGCAAACGGCCTTTTGCGTCGCACTTGCCGTCGTTGAAGCGGTTGTTGGGGGCATCCGGCTCCGCCTCATCAACCAGCACCGTGCGCAGGCCATCCTTGACCCAGATAATCTCATCCTTCAGCGCCGCCACCATGCCGCCCTTTTTATGCGGCACAGCCATGCCCAGGCTGCTGCCCAGCACCTCATCTTTTGCCGTACCAGTCGCAAAATCATACTGCCACAGGCGGCCCTCCGGGATATCCACCCAATACAGGCGATTGTGCAGCTCATCATATACCGGGCCTTCGGCCAGGGTCATCCGAAGATCCAGCAAGGGTTTGATGCTCATTGGTAATCCCTCTTCAACTTCCTGATCATCTCCACATCCGCCGGGCAAAAGTCAAACTGATCCAAATCAACCGCGGTAATCCACCGCGTGTCCGCGTGCTCCAGCATCCGCACCTCACCGTCTATTATCCAGGCGTGGTACAAAAATAAACGCACCGTCAAATCCGGGTAGGCATGGGTCACCTGCATATACAAATCCCCCACCTTCAGGGTGACTGCCAGCTCCTCCATACACTCGCGCACCAGCGCTGCCTGGTGCGTCTCGCCCGCGTCCACCTTGCCGCCGGGGAACTCCCATAAAAGCGCCCGCGCCTTGTCTTTGGGCCGCTGGCAAATTAAAAACCTGTCCCCGCGCCAGATCAGCGCGGCTACCACGTCAACTGTCATCTTCTCTTGCGCAGCTGCGCAATCAAATCCAGCACCGCCTGGCTGCCATCGGCGCTGGGCTCCTTCGCCATCGCCTGGCGCATGTCCTCTGCCTTGTCCATCAGGTTGTTCAGGGCATCCTTCAGGCTCTTTGCCGTCAACTGCTCCTGCGGCAGCACCAGTGCAAGGCCCCGCTGTTTGAAGTTGTCCGCGTTCACAATTTGGTCGCCCCGGCTGGCGCCCAGCGGCAGCGGCACCAAGAGCATGGGCTTTTTTAGCGCCAAAAACTCCGAAATCGCGGTTGCGCCCGCCCGGGACAGCACCAAATCCGCCGCCGCCAGCACGTCGCTTAGTTCCTTGTCCACAAACTCCGCCTGGAAATAGCCCGGGGTGCCTGCCAGATCCGCCTGCAGCTTGCCCTTGCCGCACAGATGCAGCACATCCATATGGGGCAGCACGTCCGGTAGCGCTTCGCGCAAGGCGTCATTCACCGCCTGCGCGCCCTGGCTGCCGCCCATCATGAGCAGCACGGGCTTTATACCCGTAAAGCCGGCGAAGGCCAGACCCTTCTCACGGCTGCCTTCAAACAACTCCCTGCGCATCGGCGTGCCTGTATGCACGCCCTTTTTACCGAGTGCCTGCGCGCACTCCGGGAAGGTGGCCGCCACCTTTTTGGCGAAAACAGCGCTGATCCTGTTTGCCAGCCCCGGTGTCAGGTCGCTCTCATGCGCCAATACAGGGATCCCGCGCAGCCAGGCGGCTGCCACCACCGGCACCGCCACAAAGCCGCCCTTGGAAAACACGATGTCCGGCTTCACCCGGCCCAGTATCCGCAGGGATTGAAAAAAGCCCGCGATCACGCGGAAGGGGTCGCTTAGGTTGCGCCAGCTGAAGTACCTTCTTAGTTTGCCCCAGGCAATCATGTGATAACGAATCCCCGGGCGCCCCTGCATCATCTCGCGCTCAATCCCGTCCTTGGTGCCGATATAATGCGTTTCCCAGCCGTCTGACTGCAATCGGGGCAATAATGCCAGATGCGGTGTCACATGACCCGCGGTGCCGCCGCCGGTTAATACAATCCTTTTCATGCCCTGCCCTCCGCCGCCTTGCGCGCGTCCTTTTTCTCATGCGCCCGATGCCGCCTGGCCGCGTTGGCCTGGTACAATTGGCTGAAGCCCACCACCAGGAAGACCGCCGCCAGCATCACCGTGCACAGCGCGTTCACATGCGGCGGCACGCCCACCTTCACCGAGGAATAAATCTTCAGCGGCAGGGTGTTGGAGTGCGGGCCGTTTACAAAAAACGAGATCACAAAGTCGTCCATACTCATCGCGAAGGCCAGCAAGCAGCCCGAGATCACCGCCGGCAGCGCCAGCGGCAGCGTAATTGTCCTGAGTACTTTGAAGGGAGTTGCGCCCAGGTCGCGCGCCGCCTCCTCCAGCCCCGGGTCCAGGGACGCCAGCCGCCCCTTCACCGTGATATAGATATAGGGCACGCAGAACACCACGTGCGACAGCACCAGGGTGACCATGCCAAAGGGCAAGCCCAGCAGCGTAAACAAGGCCAGCAGCGCGATGCCCAGGATGATCTCCGGAATCATGATGGGCAGCACCGACACCTGCTCCCCCGCCGTCATCACAGCGGCAGCGCCCCGGCCCAGCAAACTTTTGCGCACCGGCCGCCGCACCATGCCAATCGCGCCCAATGTCCCCAGTACCGCGGAGAGCAGCACGCTCCACAGCGCGATTGTGAGGGACGAGCGCAGCGGCGCGCCATAGCCCGTCACCGGGTCAAACAAATCGGCATACCATTGCAGCGAAAAGCCCTCAAACTGGAAGTTGGCCGTTCTGCCCGGGTTGGCGTTGAACGAGAACAGCACCACCACCAAAATCGGCAAATACAGCAGCAGCAAAATGGCCGCCATATACACATTTGCCCAGGCTGAGTTCTTCTTCAAAGGTAGGTTTCCTTTCTTTAGGAGACGTAGATGGGGGGAAACGCTGAGTGACAGCAGCCCCTGACCCCGTCTATTTTCAATCCTAAAATACCATGGATTCTGCGCGGCCGCCCATGCGGCGGTAGATGAGGATGACAATGCCGGTCAAGCCCAGCAGCACCACCGACAGCGCCGCGGCGAAGGGCAAATCCCGGCTTTTGAGCAGCTCGTTGTGCACCATGTTGCCCCACAGCATCGTGTTGGACCCGCCCAGCAGGTCGCTTAGGAAAAACAACCCGATGCTGGGGATAAAGGTGAGCACCAAGCCCGCCAGCACGCCCGGCAGGGTCATGGGCAAGGTCACCGTCAAGAAGGCCTTCAGGGGGGTCGCGCCCAGGTCGCGCGAGGCCTCCACCGTGGACCAGTCCATCCGCTCCACGCTGGAGTACACCGGCAGCACCATGAAGGGAATCATCGCGTAGATCATCCCCACCTGCACCGCGAAATCGGTATACAAAAGGCGCAGCGGCCGCTGAATCAAACCAATGCCGATCAAGGCGGCGTTGATGGGGCCGGAGGTGGAAAACAAAATCTTCCAGCCATAGATGCGGATTAAGGCATTGGTCCAAAAGGGCACGATTAGGAGCATCATGATCCAGGTGCGCGCCTTGGGGCTGGCCTTAGCCATGAAATAGGCAAAAGGATAGCCCAGCAGCATGCAAAACAGCGCGGTAAAAAAGGCCAGCCGCAGGCTTTGCAGCAGGGATTTGACATACAGCGGGCTCACGATGCGCTCATAGTTTTGCAGGCCATAGGGCGCACCGGCCGTGAAATCCGCCCCGCGGGTCATCAGGGACAAGCCAACGATGTACAGCAGGCTCACGCCCACAAACAAGACGGCGTACAGCATCATCGGGAAAGCCAGCGGCTCGCGCGTGCGCTGATGCTTTTTACCCTTCACCCGGCTTGTCATCAGGCGTCCTCCCGGTCATCGCGCACCAGCACGCCGGCCTCCTTGTGCCACCAGCAGTACACGGTGCTGCCCAGGGTGGGTTCGCGCTCGCCCTCGGTGGTAGAGCGCGCGCGCAGCAGCTGCCCGTCCGGCAGCTTGATGGTGCTGGCGCGCTCCCCGCCCGCGTAGTGGCTTTCCACCAACTCCCCGCTCACCCAGCAGGTGGTGTTCACCGGCTCACAGGACAGGTGCAGCCGCTCTGCCCGCAAAGAGAGGAGCAAGGTTTCCCCCGGAGTGATCCAGTCGCTGTCATAGCAGGGCAAGTCAAAGCCCGCGATGTCCAGCAGCACCTCATCATCCTTGACCGCCTGCGCGGTGGCAGATATCAGGTTGGTCTCGCCGATAAAACTGGCGGCAAAAGCCGTCTGCGGCCGCTCGTACAGGCCTTTTGGCGTATCCAGCTGCACAAATTTGCCCTCCCGCATCAAGGCGATGCGGTCGGACATCGTCAGCGCTTCCTCCTGGTCGTGCGTAATATAAATAAAGGTGATGCCCAGGCGCTGCTGCATGCGCTTTAGCTCCTGCTGCATGGAGCGGCGCAGCTGCAGATCCAGCGCGCCCAGGGGCTCATCCAGCAGCAGCAGTTTGGGCGATAACACCAGGCTTCTGGCAATGGCCACGCGCTGGCGCTGGCCGCCGGACAGCTGGGAGGGCATGCGCTTTTCATAGCCTGTTAACTGCACCAACTCCAGCATCTCTGCAACCTTCTGCGCGATCTCCTTTTTGGGGGTGTTGCGCATCGTCAGGCCATAGGCGATGTTTTTGTACACATTCATATGCGGGAACAGGGCATAGTTTTGAAAGACGGTGTTCACCGCGCGCTTTTCCGGCGCCAGATTTGTGATGTCCTGGCCGTCCAGGTACACCGCGCCCGCGGTGGGCATCTCCAGCCCCGCGATGATGCGCAGGGTGGTGGTCTTCCCGCAGCCGGAGGGCCCAAGTAAGGTCAAAAACTCCCCCGCGTATACGTCCAGGTCAATGCCGCTTACGGCCTCCTGGGTGTCAAAGGTTTTGCGCAGTCCTTTTAAGGACAGCAAAACAGAACGCTCCTCAGGCATTCATGTCCTCCTGCAGCTGTGAAATTTGCTGTTGCAATCGCTCAAAATGGCGCTGCTCCTGCCTGGCGATGAGCAAAAAGGTTTCCCGTGTGTCGCCCTGCGCGACTTTGGCGTGCGCGCGGTAGAAGGCCATCGCGCGCTCCTCCTCGTCCGCGGCGTAAATCAGCAGGGACAGGGGTGAATCAAAGGCGCCTTCGCGCACAGCGCCGGTTAAGCCCCCGGTGAACAGCACGTTCTCCGCTTCACCGTCCAAAATGAGGGCGTCTTCGGGCTTGATCTCGCCCTCCAGTTTCTGCAGCCGCAAAAAGGTGTCCAGGTGCGCGCGTTCCTCCGCCAGCAAGTCCTCAATCATCTGCTTCATGTCGCCCTGGGCAAAGACCATCAGGGCGCGCTCATACAGGGTGACCGCGCGCTGCTCCATCCGGGCGGCCACATACACCGCCTGGGCGCTTGTCAGTTTCAGTTTATCAACCATGGCTCCTCCTGGGGGTTGGTGGGGGAAGTGGGCTTAGGCTTTTCTTCTGGTGCCTGGTGGCAGGGGCGGGTTTTTGTCAAAACCCAGCGTGCGCGCCACCACATACAAAGGCCGCCCCTTGACCTCCTCATATACCCGGGCCAAATAGGCGCCCAGGATGCCCAGGGAGGTCAGGATCAGCCCTGTTGACAGCACGATCAGCAGCTGGGTGACGGAGAAGGCGGTCTGCCAGCCCAGCAGGTGGATGATGAAGGTTTTGATGAGCATCACGCCCGCCACCAGCAAAAGTATCAGTCCCGCCCACAGCGGCCACAAGAGGGGTTTTTCAGAGAAGCTGAGCACCCCGTGCGCCGCCAGCTTAAGCATCTTTTTCAGCGGGTAGTGCGTCTCGCCCGCGAAGCGTTTGTCGCGGTCATACAGCAGCGCTTCCTGCTCAAAGCCCGCCCAGGCGAACATGCCGCGCAGGTAGCGCGCGTGCTCGGGCATGCTTTTGACCACATCCACCACCGCGCGGTCGGCCAGGCGGAAATCGCCCGTGTCCCGGGGGAAGACATCGCCCGCCAACTTCTGCAGCAGGCGGTAGTACCATTTGGCCGTCAGCTCCTTGAACCTGCTTTCGCCCTCCCGCGTTTTGCGCTGGCCATACACCACCTGCGCGCCTGCCTTCCAGCGCGCCGCCATCTCGGGAATCACCTCCGGCGGGTCCTGCAAGTCGGCGTCGATAATGACCACGGCCTGGCCGCTGGCGTAATCCAGCCCCGCGGAGACGGCAATCTGGTGCCCGGCGTTGCGCGCGAAGTGAATCACGCGCACAGCATCGTCCCGGGCTGCCAGGTCATTTAACATCTGGGGCGTCTTGTCACGGCTGCCGTCGTTGATGTAGAGGATCTCATAGCTCTCCCCCATCCCTTGCATGACGTTGGTCAGCCGGGCGTGCGTCTCCGCGATGCAGGCTTCCTCGTTGTAGCAGGGCACCACGATGGAATATACTGGATTCATATGTCCCCCTTATACCGGTCGCGTGGTTGACAGCATTGTACAGTTTACAGCAT
>CAYFUH010000011.1:47219-48793 GCA_964346355.1 uncultured Christensenella sp.
TGATCCATTTCGAGGGTGAGCACCTTTTCCTTCTCCAGCGCCTTGAGCAAATCGGAAAAGCGCTTGAAGCCCACGGTTTTCTCCTGAAAGCCCGGGTACATGCTTTGGATGTCGGCCTTTAGGATGCTGGGGTTGATGCGCTCAAACCCGTCATCCCGGTAATGCGCCAACTGCTCACGGAAGGCGGCCACCCAGTTGTCCTTTGTCAATTCTTCCTTGTCGCTCTTGCCGCTGTCTGCGCTCTCCTCACCTGTGAGGGACACCATCACGTTGTAGTTGTCCGAGCGCACCTTGATGGTGCCATACTGCTGGGACAGCTTGGTCAGCAGTTTAAAGAAGGTGGTGGCGCCGTAGTTGCGCTCGTTAAAGTCGGGCCGCAGGCGCAACAGGACGCCCTTTAACTCGCTGGCGAAGACTTCCTCCTCCGCATGGTCATCCAGGATGCTCTCCACCAGTTTGAGCAGTTCGGCCTCGTCCCCGCTGCCGTTGTCCGTGGATTTCTTGGTCTTTTGCGGGGCGCGCCGCGCCTTGACCGTCTCCAAAAACTGGAACTCGTTGCAGGCGTTGATGAAGATGGTGCTGGCCACCTCCGAGCGCGAGATGCCCAGCACAAACTTGCCCATGGACTTCAGCTTGCCCACCAGGGGGGTATAATCACTATCACCGGACACGATGCAGAAGCTGTCAATCAGGGGATTGGTGTAGGCGACCTCCATGGCGTCCAGTACCAGCAGGATGTCCGCATTGTTTTTTTGCGCCACACCGTAGCGCAGGGAGGGCACAACAGTAAAGGTGTTGGATAAAAGCAGTTCCTTGAGTCCGCCAAACTGCTCCGTGTACCCATACACCTTGCCCATCAGGATATCGCCCCTGATTTTTACCTTTTCCAGAATATTCTTCAGTGTTTCGGCCTTGCCGCCGGCATTCTCCAAATCGACAAAGACCGCGAACCGCGATGCACTCAAACCAAATCTCTCCTTTTGCGCGGGTTTCCGCGCTGCTTTTGCCCAAGCGGGCTTTGTAAAGTATAACATACTCCCTTCTTCAATGGAAGAAAACGACCATCCCGCGCGTTATATATCTGCTGGCACTGCCAGCCCGTGTGATTGACACCGTAGCGATTCTGTAATAAAATTGTAACAACATTGGAAACCGTGAGGAGGCAGGTTCATGAAAACACGCCAAACATCCATACTCCGCCAGGGAATGGCCCTTCTGCTGGCATTATGCTTCATCTTATCCATCCCGGCGGCCTTCGCTTCGTTTGAGCAGCAGGCCATCGCCCTGGAAATGCATTACCAGGGGCCGGATGGCACGCCGCAGGTCACCCAGGCGCAGCCGGTGATCTACCCGGGGTATGAGAACGCCTTCTGGCTGCATGTGAACGCGGACGCCCAGGCAGACGCGGGCGCCTCGCTCCATATCAGTGATTTGCTTGCCCAGTACGCCGGCGGCTTCTCCATCCCCAACGGCTCGCCGGTGAACATGTACTACATGTTCAATACGGACAAACTGCAGGATGGCATGGCCATCGAATTCTTTGGCCTGGATGAGAACAACCAGCAGCTGGCGTC
>CAYFUH010000012.1:0-35914 GCA_964346355.1 uncultured Christensenella sp.
TAAAGGGCGGCAGGATGGTTAAACCCGAGCGCTTGCCGTGCAGGTTCCACTCCCGGCCGCTGCCCAGGTGGTCCATCAGGCTGTGGTAGTTCTTTTGCATGATGATGCCGATGTTTTTGATGCCAGAATGGATCATGTTGGCCAGCGTGAAGTCGATCAGCCGGTAGCGGCCCACCATGGGCAGCGCGGCGGTGTTGCGGTAGCGCGTCAACTCCTGCAGTTCATCCACGCGCTCCCCGGTATAAATAAGACCTACAATGTTTTGTTTCATCTTGTAACCTCACTCTCCAAGCTGCTCGCCGGCCTTGAGGACATACCCGGGGGCGACGATGGTGTTGCTGCCGACCACAGCGATGTCGCCCGTCTCCTCCCCAATGACCGCGCCTTCGCCGATCTCCGCGTTTTCCGCGATGATCGCGCGGCGGATGACCGCGTTTTTGCCGATTTTTGCGTGGGGCATGATCACCGCGTCCTCAACAACCGCGCCTTCTGCCACCTTGACATCGGCGCTTAAGACCGAATGAACAACCTTGCCATACACCTCGCAGCCTTCGGTGACAAGGGAGTTTTGGATGACGCCTTGGGGGGAAGCGAAGTGCGGCGGCTCGCCCACGTTGCGGGCGTAGATGCGCCACTTGCGGTCATGCAGGTTAATGGGCGGTGTGGGGCTGAGCAAGTCCATGTTGGCGTCCCACAGGCTTTCGATGGTGCCCACGTCCTTCCAGTAGCCGTTGAAGTTCCAGGCCACCAGACGCTCCCCAGCGTTTAGCATGGTGGGGATGATGTTTTTGCCAAAGTCGTTCTGGCTTTTGGGGTCCCGCTCGTCGCTGGTGAGGTAATCACGCAGCTTTTCCCAGGTGAAGACATACACGCCCATGCTGGCGTTGTTGCTCTTGGGGTTGGCGGGCTTTTCCTCAAACTCGATGATGCGCCCGTCCTCGTCCGTGTTCATCAGGCCAAAGCGGCTGGCGTCCTCCCAGGGAACCTGGCGCACCGCCACGGTGAGCGCGGCTTCGTGCTTGATGTGGTGGGCCAGCATCTCCGCGTAATCGCATTTGTAGATGTGGTCGCCGGATAAAATCAGCACATACTTGGGGTTGAACTGCTCAATAAAAGCCAGGTTTTGGTAGATGGCGTTGGCTGTGCCCTTATACCATTCGCCCTCCTCCCCCTTTGAGTAGGGCGGCAGGACAAAGACGCCGCCGGTTGAGATGTCCAGATCCCAGGGCGCGCCGGAACCGATGTAGGAGTTGAGCTCCATGGGCTTGTACTGGGTTAGTACACCCACTGTATCAATGCCCGAATTGGCGCAATTTGACAGGGGGAAGTCAATAATCCGGTACTTCCCGCCATAGGGGACTGCTGGTTTGGCAACATGGCGTGTCAGGATGCCCAGCCTGCTCCCTTGCCCGCCTGCCAGCAGCATGGCTACGCAGGTTTTGTGTTGTTGCATTCGCTCATTCCTCCTTCAGGTCCGTTTTGGTGGCGTCCGGTTCTTTGGTTTTGGTTTCTTTCGCGTCCGTCAGTTTTTTGGGCAGGGGCTTTTTATCGTAGCTGAAGTACACCGTGGACAGCGGCGGCACGCACACCTGGACGGAGTAGGGCAGGTTGTTGCAGATTTCCTCCTCCGCCTTGATGGGGTTCGCGTTGTACTGGTTGGAGCCGCCGTATTCCTTTAAATCGGTGTTGAACACTTCGGTAATGGTGCCGGGCTGCGGCAAGCCGAAGCGGAAGACAGGGTAGAAGGCCGAGGTGAAGTTGGTCATGCTGATGATGGACTTACCTTCCTTGTCCGTGCGCATGAAGACCACGATGCTGCGCTCGTTGTCATCGGCTGTCAGCCACAGGAAACCATCCCAGCTGTCCTCAATCTGCCAGAAGGGCGGGTTGTCGCGGTAGAAATGGTTGAGCACGCGCACACAGCGGCACAAATCCGGGTGCTTTTCGTAGACCATCAAGAACCAGTCCAATTGGCCGTCGTAATTCCACTCGATAAAATGGCCGAACTCACTGCCCATGAACAGCAGTTTCTTGCCCGGGTGGGCCATGGTGTAGCCATACAGGGCGCGCAGGCCGGCGAACTTCTGCCATAAATCCCCCGGCTGTTTGTCCAGCATGGAGCCCTTGCCGTGGACCACCTCGTCATGGGAGAAGGGCAGGATGTAGTTTTCGCTGAAGGCATAAAACAGGGAGAAGGTGAGTTTGTCGTGGTGCCAGCGGCGGTAGATGGGGTCCAGCTTGACATAGGACAGCATGTCGTTCATCCAGCCCATGTTCCACTTAAAGCCAAAGCCCAAGCCGCCCATGTCAATGGGCCGGGTGACCATGGGATAGGCGGAGGATTCCTCCGCGATCATCATCACGCCCTTGAAATCCCGGTAGACCGTTTGGTTCAGGCGCTGCATGAAGGCGATGGCGTCCAGATTTTCCCGCCCGCCAAACTCGTTGGGCAGGTAATCCCCCTCGCGCGCGAAATCGTGGTAGAGCATGGAGCTGACCGCGTCACAGCGCAGGCCGTCCGCGTGGAAGTACTCCAGCCAGAAGCAGGCGTTGGACAGCAGGAAACTGCACACCTCACCCCGGGCGAAGTCAAACATCATGGTGCCCCACTGCGGCATCTCCGCGCGCCGCGGGTCCGTATGCTCATAGCAGGGGGTGCCGTCAAAGCGGCGCAGGCCAAACTCATCCCGCGGGAAGTGGGCTGGCACCCAGTCCAGGATGACGCCGATGCCCGCCTGGTGCATGCGGTCGATGAAGTTCATCAAATCATGCGGCGTGCCGTGGCGCGCGGTGGCAGCGTAATAGCCCGTCACCTGGTAACCCCAGGACATGTCCAGCGGGTGCTCCATCACGGGCAGCAGCTCCACATGCGTGTAACCCATCTCCTCAATATAGGGGATCAGCTGGTCGGCGATCTCCCCATACGTTAACATGTTGCCGTTTTCGCCCCGGCGCCAGGAGCCCAGGTGCATCTCATAAATATTGACAGGGCTGGAATAGGGCACCCATTCCTCGCGCTGCTTCATCCACTCGCTGTCACCCCACTCATAGCCATCCATGTCATACAGGATGCTGGCGGTGTTGGGGCGCAATTCTCCGGCAAAGGCGTAGGGATCGGCCTTCAAGGTCCAGTTGCCGTCCGCGCCTTTGACGGCGTACTTGTAGGTGCGCAGTTTTTCCTCCGCCCCCGCATAATGAAAGCAGGCTGGATCCGCGTCCTTGGTGAAAAGGATGTCGGGCAGCCTGATCTCCCACGTGCCGTCGAATTGCTTGGTCATGGGGTATTTTTCGTAGTCCCAAAAACAGAATTCGCCCGTCAGGCTGACCGCCTGCGCGTTGGGCGCCCAGACCGTAAAATGCCAGCAGTCCACATCCTGCCATACGGGGTGCGCTCCAAAGGCCTGGTAGGCGTGGCGGCTTGTGCCTTGATGAAATTCCTGTCTTTGCGCGTCGTTAAAAGGGTTATAGCGCAAGTTCATTCCCCCTTTCCATTAAGGATGAACGATGGTTCAAATACTGATATTTCCTGATTAAAGTATAGCATACGCAAGGAAGGGGCGCAACGAACAAACAGGTTGCCCTTTCTTGACAGCAAGGATCACCCGCTGATTGAACGGGCGCATATGGCGTGATATGATAGACGCATCAACAGAAAGGATGGACAGATGGCCAGAAGAAGCGGTAACCAGCTGTTTTCGCCCAGGCGCCGGCGCAAAACCGGCTGCGTGACGGTGATTGTTTTATTTGTGCTGGCGCTGGTGCTCACCCTCTCCCTCAACGCGCTGGCCAACCGCTTTGTGCGCCTGGATATCCGCCGGGTCACCATCTTAAACCTGCCCCGGCAGCTGGAGCGCTTCCGCATCCTGCACCTGAGCGACCTCAACGCCGCCAAGCTGGGCAACAAGCAGGACAACCTCTCCTCTGCCCTGGGAAAAGAAGCCTACAACGCCGTTGTGATGACGGGCGACATGGTGGGCAAATCCGGCAACCTGAAGCCGCTGCTGGAGGTGGGCGCCCGGCTTGCGCCCAGCATTCCCAAGTTTTTCATCCCGGGTGACAGCGACCCCGCCCCCTACTATATGACCCCGCATGGGGATGAGGACGTAAAGGCGGAATACATCCGCGCGCTGGAAGCCAATGGGTTTATCCACCTGGAGGTCCCCTATCGGCATGAGGAGGACGGGCAGATTGTCTGGTTTTGCCCGGGGGACCTGTTCATGCTGGACCTGGACAGCGCGCAGTTTTCACTCAATGAATTGGTGAACACCCTGCTTTCCTCCGACAACCCCTATGAATCCGCCACAGGCGCGCAGCTGCGCTACGCACAGCACCGCCTGGATGTGATCGCGCGGTCCCTGGAAGCCATGAAGGAAATGAAGCCGGAGGACACCATCATCGCCGTCATGCACCATCCGCCGGACGCGGACCAGTTGGGTGAGTTGGCCCAGCGGCACAAGGAGGAGGAGGGCGTTACGCCCAGCCTGTTTGTAGCCGGGCAGTTCAACAACGGCCAGGCGCGCCTGCCGGGGCTGGGCCCCATCTACCTGCCCAAACTGGCCGATGGCAGGGGCGGCTTCTTCCCGGGGGATGAAGGCGTAAGCGGCCTTTTTATCACCAAGGGCTATCCTTTGCACATCAGCCCCGGTTTGGGCGTGTCCGGCTTTTACCCGGTGCCCCTGCGGCTGTTTAACCGCCCCGCTGTGACCATCCTTGAACTCACATCCAGAATGACGCGCTAGGAGGCCTTTGTGAGCAAGCGGTTTTACAACAGGGAATTGTCCTGGTTAAACTTCAATGAGCGCATCCTCAATGAGGCGCTCAACCCGGACAACCCGCCGCTTGAATGCGCGCGGTTTTTATCCATCGTATCCAGCAACCTGGACGAGTTTTTTATGGTGCGCGTGGGCAAACTGGAGCGCAAAAAGGATATGGGCTGGCAGATGCCGGACCCGGCAGGCTACACGCCCAAGGAACAGCTTGCGCTGATTTACAAAAAGGTGCGCGCCCATGTGGAGCGCCAGTACCGTGTGCTCAACAACCACATCCTGCCCGATCTGGCTGCCCACGGCCTGCATTTGTTAAAGCCTGCCGCTTTATCCCCGCGCCAGGCAACCTGGCTTGCGCAATACTATCAAACACAGGTGCTGCCTGTTTTAAGCCCCAGGACGCTCAACCCCAGGCACCCCTTCCCGATTCTATCCGCAAAACAGCTGTATATCGCGGTGCAGCTGCGCGATGAAAGAACAAGCCAGGCGGCGCTTGCCATTGTGCCGGTGCCGCGGGGGCTTGCGCGCGTTGTGATTTTGCCCATGGGGCAGGGCCGCGCGCGCGGCGTGCTGCTGGAGGATGTGATCTCCCACTTTTTGCCCGATTTGTTTGAGGGTGTCAACATCCAGGCGCAGATGCCCTTCCGTATCACCCGCAACACGGATTTTGTCATCAACCTGGATGACATGGACAACCTGCTCAATGAGATGAGCAAGAACGTGCAGCGCCGCTCCTACGGCAAAATCGTGCGCCTGGAAATCCCCAGGGAGTCCAACAAACAGCTGCTGAGGATGCTCAGGGAGGGCGTCAGCGTAGCGGATGAGGGCATCCTGCAGGTGGAAGGGCCGCTTGATTTGCGCTTCTTCATGCGCGAATTGTGCAGCCTGACCGGCTTTGATGACCTGCGCTACACCCCCTTTTCGCCCCGGATTGACAAGCGCTTCATGGCCAGGGAAAGCATCTTCCGCACCATTCGCAAGGGTGACCTGTTTTTGCACCATCCCTATGACAGCTTTGACCCGGTGATCCGCTTTTTATCAGAGGCAGCGACCGACCCGCAGGTGCTGGCCATCAAGCAGACCTTGTACCGGGTGTCCAACCACAGCCCGATGATTGACGCCTTGGCGCGCGCCGCCAAAAACGGCAAGCAGGTGACGGTGCTGATTGAAGTGCGCGCGCGCTTTGATGAGGAGCACAACATCGCCTGGAGCAAGGCCCTGGAAAAGGCAGGCTGCCATGTCCTCTACGGTGTGCCCCGGTGGAAAACGCATTCCAAGGTCACCCTGATTATCAGGCGGGAGCCGGAGGGCCTGCGGCATTACACGCATTTTGCAACGGGCAACTACAACGACGTAACCGCCAAACTGTATACGGACATGGGCGTGTTTACCTGCGACAAGCAGCTGGGCGAGGACGCTGCCTCCTTCTTCAACCTCATTTTGGGCTACCGCTATATCTACCCCATGCGGGAGATGATCGCTTCGCCTTACCACCTGCGGGAATGTATGCTGATGCGCATCCGCCGGGAGGAAACCAACGCGAAGGAAGGCAGGCCCGCTGGCATCACCATGAAGATGAACTCTCTGTCTGACCCGCAGATGATGGACGCGCTCCTTAGCGCCGCCAAAGCGGGCGTGAGCGTGCGGCTGATGGTACGCGGCATTTGCTGTTTGTACAACAAGGAGCATGAAAATCTGACGGTTTACAGCACAGTGGGCCGGTTTTTGGAGCATCCGCGCATCTACTGCTTTGAAAACCTGGGCGAGAAGGAAGTCTTCCTCTCCTCCGCGGACCTGATGCCCCGCAACCTGGACAAGCGCATCGAGCTGACGGTGCCGGTGAAAGACCCGAAAATCAAGGCGCAGATTGTCTCCATTATGGAGCTGGGTTTCATGGACAACCGCAAGCTGTGGCAATTAAAACGCGCCAACCAGTATGAGCGCGTGCCCAGAGACGAACCCGCCATCAACCAGCAGGAGGAGCTGATCCGCTCGCCCAACCCCTTGCTTGACAGACAATTCCTTGAAGGATAGACTGATTTTTAAGGTTTCAGCCATTGCCAAACAAGACACCACAAGACGAAGGAGCCGTATGTATGATTCAGATTTACAATAGCCAGAGCCGGCAAAAGGAAGTATTCAAGCCCATCAGGGAAGGCAAAGTGGGCATGTACTGCTGCGGGCCGACGGTGTATGACTATTTCCACATCGGCAACGCCCGGCCCTTCATCATGTTTGATGTGTTCAGGCGCTATCTTGAAAGCCAGGGCTATGAAGTGACCTATGTGCAGAACTTCACCGATGTGGACGACAAGATGATTGAGCGCGCAAACCGCGAGGGCATCACGGTGAAGGAGCTGGGCGAGCGGTTCATTGACGCCTATTTCAAGGACGCTGGCGCCCTGGGCGTGCGCCCCGCGACGGTGCATCCCAAGGCCACGGAGCACATGCCACAGATGATCCGTTTAATAGAGGGCCTGGTGGATGCCGGCATCGCCTATGAAAAGGACGGCAGCGTGTATTTCCACACGCCGGCCTTCCCCGAATACGGCAAGCTGTCCGGCCAGAACCTGGAGGACCTGGACAGCGGCGCGCGCATCAGCGTTGATGACGAGAAGAAAAACCCGCTGGACTTCGCGCTGTGGAAGGCCGAAAAGCCGGGCGAGCCCAGCTGGGACAGCCCCTGGGGCAAGGGACGGCCGGGCTGGCACATCGAGTGCAGCGCCATGAGCATGGAATATCTGGGCGAACATTTTGACATCCACTGCGGCGGGCAGGACCTGCTCTTCCCCCATCATGAAAACGAGGTCGCGCAGAGCGAGGGTTTCACCGGCCATCCCTTTGTGAACTACTGGATGCACAACGGCTTTTTGAACATCGACAACGCGAAGATGTCCAAATCCCTGGGCAATTTCTTCACCGTGCGCGACATTTTACAGGAATATGACCCAGAAGACGTGCGCATGCTGTTGCTGAGCGCGCACTACAGAAGCCCGCTGAACTTCAGCCGGGAGATGATGATGCAGGCCAAGGCCTCCTTATCCCGCCTGTACACCGCGAAGGAGCGCCTGATGCACCTGACGGCAAACGCCAAGGACGGGGAAGCGAATCCGGAACTCATCCAGGAAATCGCGCAGATGAAGGAACGCTTCATCGCCGGGATGAACAACGACTTCAATACCGCGGAAGCCATGGGCGCCCTGTTTGAATTGGTGTATTTGATCAACACCAAACTGGATGAGGACACCGCGCTGGGCACCCTCAACCAGGCGGTTCTCACCTTTACTGAAATGACGGACATCTTTGGTATCCTCAGCAAAAAGACGGATGAGGTGCCCGCAGAAGTCCAGGCCCTGGCCGATGCGCGCGCGCAGGCCCGCAAGGACAAAAACTGGGCGCAGAGCGATGCGCTGCGTGACCAGATCACCGCCTTGGGCTATATGGTAGAGGACACGCCGCAGGGACAGAAGCTGCGCAAGAAGTAGTTATCCCCCATGAAATCCGACAAAATACGGCAAGCCCTGGGCACCGCCTGCCTGGCACTTGGCCTGGGGCTTGTTTTATTGTTGGTTGGCTTTGTGGTGGCAGAGCGGTTGAAGCAGCCCCAGCCAATGACTATCGACCTCTATCCACAGGCGGGACTGGCGAGCCCTGCTCCTGATCATACCGGCAAACTCAACCTGAACACCGCAACACTGGCGCAGTTAAAAACCCTGCCCGGCATTGGGCAGCACCTGGCGGAGCAGATCATCGCGCAGCGGGAAAACCACCCCTTTTATTTTATGGAGGATTTGATGGTCATCAAAGGGATTGGCGATAAGCGGATCGCGGCGCTGCGGGAGGTGGCCTATGTGGAACTGCCAGTGATTTTAAGGCAACAAACGCGTTAATAAAAAAGCGGCGGAAAACTCCGCCGCTGTGAACAATTAATTCAATCCCTAGGATTAGGGTTTGGGTGTGGCTGTGGGCTTGGGCAGGGCGCTGGACGCAAACAGCTTCTCCCAGGTTTTGGGGCCAACGATGCCGTCTGCCTGCAGGCCGTTCACCTTCTGGAAGGCCTTGACCGCCTCGTAGGTGCCATAGCCAAAGGTGCTGTCCACCTGGTCGGCCCGCATATAGCCCAGCGCTGCCAGGCGTGTCTGCAGCTTGCCGACATCTGCGCCCTTGTCCTCATACTGGAGGCGGAACGCCGTCGGGCTGGGGGCCGCGGTTGGCGCGGGGCTGGTGGCGGGGGGCGAAGAGGGCTTGGGCGTCACTGCCGGCAAAGCGCTGGCATCAAACAGCTTGGTCCAAGTATCAGGGCCGACGATGCCATCTACCTTTAAGCCGTTGTTCTTCTGGAAGGCGCGCACGGCCAGGTAGGTCTCATACCCAAAGATGGAGTCAATCACATTGTTTTTCAGGTAGCCCAGGTTATATAGCCTGATCTGGAGCTGGCCCACCTGCGTACCCTTGTCGTTTAGCTGCAGGCGAAGGGGCTTGGGCTCCGCCGGTGCCGGGGAATCCGTCGGCAGCACAATGGGCGTGGGCGTGGGTGTCGGCGCGGGGTTGGGGGCAGTGCCAAACATCTTGTTCCAGGTGTCCGGACCCACGATGCCGTCCACTTTCAGGCCGTTGTTTTTCTGGAACTCGCGCACAGCCAGGTAGGTGATGTAGCCAAATTTGCCGTCCACATCGCCGACCTTGTAGCCCAGATCCTTCAATTTTTGCTGCAGCTGCCGCACCAGGTTGCCGGTGCTGTTGAGCTGCAGGCGCAGGGTGGCGCTGGGCACAAAGGGTGTGGGTTTGGGCGTGGCGGTGACAACCGGGGTGGGCATGACGACGCCAGCGGTCAGGAAATTCCAGGTCTGCGGGCCGACTACGCCGTCCACCTTCAAGCCCTTGTCAAACTGATAGCGGACAACGGCCAGATAGGTGGCGTAGCCAAACTTGCCCTCTACATCATCCGTGTAATAGCCCTGGTTGCGTAGCAGCCCCTGCACGGTTTTGACAGCCGGGCCTTCGGAACCATAGGCAATGCGCTGATACAGCGTGACGCCCGGTTTGGTGCCCGTGTTGCTGATGGCGTCCGCGCTAAAGAGCACAAGGTTGGTGACCTCCCCGATGATGCCGTCGGCCTTGAGGCCGTTTTTGGCCTGGAAGGCTTTGACCGCCACATAGGTGCTGTAACCAAACTTGCCGTCCACCTTGTCCTTGTAGTAGCCAAGCTGCCCAAGGCGCGACTGCGCCTGGTTGACCTGGCTGCTCTCTGAGCCGTAGCGCAAGGTCTCGGCCAGCATGCCGGGCAACAACGCGCTGACCAGCAGCAGGACGCAAATCATCCCTGCTATAATCCGTTTATTCATCTGCTGCACTCCTCTCACTGGTTGTGCTTCATCTGTGAAACTATTGCCTATACACTATACCTGATATTTGCTCGATGCGCAACGAAAATTAATAAAGTTTGCGTTTGTGCGCCGAAGCCTTATGTGGCGTCCTTGGCCAAAAGGTGCAGGGCGGCTACCGCCTGGGACAGCGTACTGACCTGGATGAGCTTCATCCCCTTTGGCGCCTTGGGCATGCCGCGCTTGCCCTTGGGGCAGATGACCTGCATAAAGCCCAGCCTGGCGCACTCCGTCAGCCGCCTGTCCATAAAGGGAATGGGCCGCACCTCGCCCAATAAGCCCACCTCGCCCATTGCCGCAACATCCTTTGGCAAGGAGGTATCCGACAGCGAGGAAGCCACTGCCAGGCAGACGGCCAGGTCGGCCGCCGGCTCGTCCAAACTGAGCCCGCCGGCCACGTTGATGTAGACATCCTGGTTATAAAGCCTGAGCCCAGCGCGCTTTTCCAGCACGGCCAAAAGCAGCGCGACGCGCCCCTGGTCCATTCCGTTGACGGTGCGCTTGGGCGAGGAATAAAAGCTTTGTGCCGCCAGCGCCTGCAGGTCCACCAGCATGGGGCGGCTGCCTTCCATCCCGCAAAAAACCACCGAGCCGGAGATCCCCGCTGTACGGTCGCGCAGCAGGGTTTCTGAAGCGCTTTCAACCGCCATCATGCCTTCGCCGGTCATCTCAAACAGGCCCAGCTCATTCACCGAGCCGTAGCGGTTTTTGTTGGCGCGCAGCAGGCGGTACTCACGCTGGTGATCGCCCTCAAAATACAGCACCACATCCACCATGTGCTCCAGCACCCTGGGCCCCGCGATGGATCCTTCCTTGGTGACATGGCCCACTAAAAAGATGGGGCAGCCCGTGGTCTTGGCATAGCGCATCAGCATGGTCGCGCTTTCGCGCACCTGGCTGACAGAACCGGGCGAGCTGGCCATGTCCGGGCGATACATGGTCTGGATGGAGTCCACCACCGCGTAATCAGGCGCCAGGGCGTTTAATTTATCCGATACGGCGTCCATGGCGTTTTCCGCCAGCACCAGCACGTCTTCCTTCCCCGCGCCCAGGCGGTTGGCGCGCAGCTTGATTTGCCGGGCGCTCTCCTCCCCTGTGATATACAGTACACGCTTTCCCCGCCGTGCCAGATTGGCGCAGACCTGCAGCAGCAATGTGCTTTTACCCACCCCTGGTTCCCCGCCGATGAGCAGCATGGAGCCTTCTACCACGCCGCCGCCCAGCACCCGGTCAAACTCCTGAATGCCGGTTGACTCATGCAGGGTGAGATCCGCGGTGATCGCAGCCAGGGTTTCAGCCGCAGCCCCCGTGCCGGACGGGCGTTTTTGCGCGGCAGCCTTGCCCGCTGGTGCTGTCTCCTCCACCATCTCCTGCAGGGTGTTCCAGGCGTCACAGGAAGGGCATTTGCCGTACCAGCGCGGGGTTTCAAAGCCGCAGTCGGCGCAGACGAACATGGTTTTCTTTTTCAACGGGGTTCCTCTCTTCACAAACCTTTGTTAATATATCAATACAAAACACATGAGAAACGCACTCATGAGCCAAGGGTTTTTTGTCTTCGCTGCGCCGCGTGAAGGAGGCCTTCACGTCAGGGTGCGACTGGCTCATGCAAGCGTTTAAGAACGCGTTCAGTATAGGCGGAGGAGGCAGATATGGCAAGGGGCACGGCGTACATCATCGGGGCGGGCAATTTTTGCGCAAGAGGGTTCAATCCCGGGCCAGGTGACATCATCATCGCGGCAGACGGCGGCTTTGACCGCTTAAACAGGGCCGGGATCCGTCCTCATCTGCTGATTGGGGACATGGATTCCATCAGGGCCCTACCCCCTGGCATCGCGCGGCTGCGCTTCCCCGCGCACAAAGATGATACGGACATGGCGCTGGCCATCAAGGCCGCGCGAAGCATGGGCTTTGAGCGCTTCAAGCTGTACGGCGCGCTGGGCGGACGCCTGGATCATACGCTGGCCAATGTACAATTGCTGGCGGACCTGGCACAAACAGGCTGCCAGGCGCGTATCATCGACCAGGATGTCATCATCTGCGCCGTGCATGACGGCACACTGACCCTGCCGCCGATTGAAACCGGCAGAACCATCTCCGTCTTCAGCTGGACCAATCTTTCGCTGGGCGTGAACCTCAAAGGCCTTGCCTATCCCCTGATGAATGCCGCGCTGACCAATACAAAACCCCTGGGCGTCAGCAACGCAGCCAGGGGCAAGCCAATGAAAATCTCTGTCAAATCAGGCACTTTGATGGTGATGCTTGCAAACAGGTATTACGAATAGCGCTTCACGTATTTATAGACCATCTCCTGCAGTTCGTCCTCCCGCCGCTCTATGTCCTTTAGAAGCGCCATTTGCGCCCGGGCGCGGATTAAGTTGTGCTTGGGCGAGTTGACCTTGAAGTACAAATCCCCGTCCAGGTAGTCCGTTAAAAAGCGCATCGCCAATTCCCCTGTAAGCACCTTGATGCCAAGGGGCAGGCGTGTCAATTCCTCATCCGACAGGATGCCCGCGGTCTCATGCACAAAGCCCTTGGTGAAGGCCTTGGTCTTTTCCATGTCCAGGGCGATGATGCTGGTGTCCTCCTCATCCTCCTTGGCGGTGGAAGCGCCAAAGCGCACACCGTCGCCGTAATCATACAAGGAGGAGCCGGGCATGACCGTGTCCAGGTCAATCACGCACAGGGCCTTGCCGGACTCCTTGTCCAGCAACACGTTGTTGGACTTGGTATCATTATGGGTGACCCGCAGGGGGATGACCTGCTGGTCCAGCAGACGGACAATCTCCCCCAGCATGCGCCGGCGGTCGAAGAAGAACTCGATCTCCTCCTCCACCTCGCGCGCACGGCCGGCCTTGTCGTTGTCCAGCGCGTGGACAAAGGCATAAAAGCGCTTGGTGGTGTTGTGGAAATGCTGGATGGTTTCAGACAGCTGATCGGCCGGGAAATCCGCCAGTTTGGATTGGAACCGGCCAAAGGCGCGGCCCACCTCCTCCATTTGCTGCGGGTGCTCCACCACATCCAGTGCCAGGGCATCCGAAATATAGGTATAGGCGCGCCAGACGCCATCCCGCCGGCTTTGATACACGACATCATTGTTCGTGGTGCGCACCAACTCCAGCACCTGCCTGTACGCGCTGCCGCCGCTTTTTTGCATGGCAGCCTTTAGGTGATCCGTCACCAGGGCGATATTTTGCATGACGCCGATGGGGTCGCGGAACACATAGGTGTTGACCTGCTGCAGGGTGTAGAAATGCGTTTCATCCCCATCCTGGTACTCCAGAACGTAGGTGCTGTTGATGTTGCCGCTGGTAAGCTCCTGGGACCCGACATACTTGCCCTGAAACTGAAACTGCGGCAGAATCCGCTTGATGTCATTATACGCCATGCTGTCTCCTTAGAATTGTGAATTATACAAAGTTTATGTCAGTATAAACATCCTTTGGACTGATGTCAATCAGCAGGGGCCAGGTAGGCACCGAGGTCGCCCAGGCTGCGCTCGGCGATGACTAAAACAGCCAGGTCAAAGCCCCTGGCTTGTTCTTCAAAGCGCGCGTAATCCCGTGTATACACCATCTCAGACGCCATGTTGGCCAAATAGGGAAAGAGGGCGCGGCCAAAGGAATCCCGCGCGGCAAAGATGCTGGGGCCATCATTGTTTGATGTTGTCTTCATAAGCAGGTCATCCATACTGCGCAGGGGTGCTGCGGTGCGATAGGTTCGTTTTAGCGGTGGCAGCCTGTCTGTTTGCGGGTCAACAACACCAGGCAAAAAGAGGGGGACCAGGTCACCCGGTGCGGGCGTTTCCTGATGGAAATCTGCCAGCGTAAATCCATAAGGATCCGTAAAGCCCGCTGAAATCATCAGGTGCTGAAACGCCAGGCAGGCGCCGTAAGCGTTCCAATGGGTGTCGGTTTTCAAATAGGTTTGCGCGGGCTGGCTTGCGAAAACCGCCCGCAAATCCGGGGCAGAGACGCCCAGCTCATGTAAGCGGGAAATAAGCCGCGCGCTGTCGGTTTCATCAGGCAAAACTGGTTTGATGTACCAGGGCAGTAAGTCCTGGCACACCCTGCCCTTGTCCGGCGCGATGAGCAGCACAAAGCGCGTGCCCGATTGCGCAAGATGGTTTGATACACCGGCGATTCTTTTGGCCAGGTCGTTTAACCTGCGCTCGCCCAGGCGCTGCGCCCCGATCGTGCTGTTGAGCGCGGGCGTGAAAAACAAGGTTCCCTCCCTTCCCCGTGTCACCTGCGGGCTGCCGGTATCCCCTGCCACGCCATGCAGCCAGCCCCAGCCACGCACCAGGAGGGCATTGAGCGATTGATCCGCCAGTAAAAAATCCGGCTGATCCACCACGGGTTTGGCACCGCCTGTGAAGTAAAACGCAAGCGGCAGCAGCAACACCAGGATGACCAACACAACAAACGCTTTTTTCATCATATCAAAAGGCCGCGTACAAAAAGGGCAGGTGGCTGCCGCCTGCAGTCGCCAGCAGGCACAGTAAAAGCAGGAACAGCAGGGCAGCGTGGCGCACCAGCTTGGGCACGCGCTGAAAAAGCTTTCGCCCTTCCAGCAAAACGATGAGCACAGCCAGCACAATGGCAAGCAGCATACCCGGCCCAAGTTGCGCCAGGGCCAGGGCGGGGGTGCCCAGCTTGGTGAAGGCGGAAAAGCCAGCACCGCCTGTGCCCGCCATCATAAAAAAGGCAAAGCCCACCACCGCACTCATGTAGACATACATACGCCGCAGGGCCACTGGCCAGCGCGAAGGCTGGATGAATTGATGGCGCTCCAGCAAAATCAGCAGCGCGTTCCACAAGCCCCACAGCAAAAAGCCCCCGCTGACGCCATGCCACAGGGCGATGAGCACATAGACAATGATGGTGTTCATGGCAGTGCGCGCTGTTCCCCCGCGCGAGCCGCCCAGCGGGATATAGATATACCGGCCAATCCAGTTTGTGAGGCTTTGGTGCCAGCGGCGCCAGAAATCCCGCAGGCTGTCAGCGCGATAGGGCTGGCGGAAGTTTTCCGGCAGCCGGTACCCCACCGCACGTGCCATGCCCAGCGCGATGTCGGTATAGCCCGAAAAATCAAGGTAGAGCTGCAGGGGAAAGATCAGGGCTGCCAGGATTGCCAGCGCGATGCCCTGGTCCTGGGGTGCCGCGGTTTTGAAAGCCTGGGTAAGCAAAGCCAGGCGGTCAGCCACCAGCAGTTTCTTGGACAGCCCCAGGATGATCCGGCACAGGCCCTGGTACACATCTTCAAAGCGCTCTGCCCCTTCCTGCGACTGGTTTACAAAGTCCTGGTACGCCGTGATGGGCCCCATGGGCAGCTTGGGCAAAAACAGCAGGTAATGTGCAAGCTGCGCAACACTGCCCTTTTCCCGGTTAAGATGAAAGCTGAGCGCCTGCAGCGCAGCATAGCTGATGCCCAATGGCACAAGGTTCGACCAGGATGAAGGCCCCCAAAAGGGCAGCAGTTTATAAAGGGCCATGAACCCCAGATTCAGCAGCACCGCCCAGATGATGCGCGCCTTCCCCTTTATGCCCATCACCAGGGCGTTGAGCGCTACAAAGCCAACAAAAATGGCCGCAGGCACAACACCCCACAAGAGGAGGAAGATCAGGCCCGCGGCGATGTGGAGGTAGGGGTTCACCCGCTTTCCGCGCGTCAAATTGGCCGCCAGTAAAAACAAGGGCAAAAAGGCGCTTAGAAAACTCAGTTGGGTAAAAGTCATCCTATACCTGGGTGTTTTGGAAATAGTAATAGGACAGCACAGTCTCTGTGTCTATATCCAGCACAAACACCAGCTGCGCGCTGTCCTGGCGGTTATCCAGGGAATAGATCAGCAAATCATAATCCATCAGGGTGGGCTCGCCATAGGCCAGCAAAATCTCTTCCTTTTTGCTGCCCAGCCCGATGCCGCGGCTGGTGAGGTGATCGCCCGAGAGCACCATGATGGTTTCAATGATGTCCTCTCCTTTGGAGCCCTTGGGCAGGGTGCCGATTAAGACTTCCTCACTGGTGTATTCCTTGTCCTTGCCTTCAAACAGGCAGCTGTCCGCCTGCGTCACATCCAGCTTGTTGCCCGCTTGCTCAAGGGCTGTAAGCAGACCTGCAGCCGGGGTATTAAGCGCCCAGGTCTCCCCCTCAAAAAAGAAAGCCAGGTCTGTTTCATTCAGCGGCAGCGCGGTTTCCAACAAGGCTGCAGGATGCATAAGCAGGCAGAGCATCAACGCACAGACTAGCAGCAAGCCGCGTCTTTTTTTAGATGCCATTGACAACCTCCATCACCGTTGTGTAACTGGGGCAGTTGAAGTAGATGAAGCTGGCGAAATCAAACTCCATGCGCACACAGCCGCCGGTCGCGAAGGTGCCCAGCTCCGGCCGCCCCCATTCGCTGATGAGGCGCTCGTCCTGATGATAGCAGGGAATGCCGTGCAAATAGCGGCCGCGCAGGTAGGCGATGCCGTGGGGCGCCTGGGTGTGGGTAAAGCGCACCCACCGCTGCTTGAAGCCAAGCACATAGCGGCCAGAGGGCGTGGGCGTGCTGCGCTTGCCCAGGGCAGCGATCTGCGAGCGGATGGGCTCACCCACACGCTGTCCGTTCTCATCCAGGCGGTAGACGGACACCATCAAGTTGGACTTGTTGACCAGAATTTCATAAGCGGGCGGGTCCTCATCCGGCAGATGGCGGGTTTCATAGGTTGTCAGACCGCGGCCTTTGACGTAGCCCTCCAGCCCCTGCGCGCGCACCAATAAATAGGTGCGGGAAAAGCCGATCACCTCCAGCGGTGTGCCTTCTTCCAGCGTGAGCAGCGGCTGTCCCAATTCTTCATCCGGCAAAAAGAGCATTACCAGCCCCGCTGTCGCGTTCACCGTGTGCCGGGTGACCGGCGCGTCCGAACCAATGATGCGCACCTGGTTGCGGTGCACATAGGCCCCGTCCGCCGTTTGAAACCACAGCCCGCCCCACAGCTTGGCCAGGATGACCACCTCGCCTTGTTGAACGCTGATGGGCTGTGAGCTGCCGGGCAAAAAGGCGTCCTGCCCCAGATATTGGGCCCAGGTGCGGTTCATGCGCTCCCCCGCTGTGGGCAGGGAGATGAGCTGCCGGCTGTTAACAAAGCCTTTGACCACGCCGTCATCCACATACCACCAGCTGCCGGAGGCAGCGGTAAAGGTGTACAGTCGCTCAGGTGTCAGCACCTGCGCCGAATCCGGCTCCGCGTCCGGCATGGGCGATAAGGGTACATCACCTTCCACGCTTGCCAGGCGCGCCGTCTTGAAGGGCTTTAAAATTAATGCGTTAACCAGGTCCGCCTGCACGAACAGGCCAAACTCCTTTATTTGCAGGAAATCCCCCGCCTGGGCTGTGACTTCATACAGTGTAGCAGGCGCCATCACTGTGTCGGTAATCAGCGCGCTGTCCGCGCCCGCGTACAGCGGCAGGGATGTATCAGCGTAGATCAGCATGGTTTCATCCGCGATAGCGCCGATTTTGCCCAGGGATTCCTTTTTGACAAAGCCGGTGAACGCAGCTGTTTTCACCCGCAGATAGCCCCGGTTTTGGCCGGTCACACTGATGAGTTGGCCTGCCTTGAGGCGTTCAAGCGCTTTTGAGCCGGACAGCGGCCAGGACAGCAGCTCCTGCTCCTCCCGGCTGTACATCATAAAAGGTTCCAAGTCCAAATCCGGGGTCAACTCCTGCAGGTCATTGCCGTAGATGTAACCAATCTGCCCATCCACATCCACCTTGATCATAAACTTGGTGCGCGCCAGCACCAAAAAGGGCGTCTCCGGCGGCAGGCGCTTCAGTATCCCGGCGTTATGGAGGGATTCCTCACGGAATACGCGCACATCCTTGGCGAACATGGTCTTGCCGGCGCGGGCATCAACCTGCTCTGCCGGCATCTTGAAAAAATCATTCATGCGCACATAGCCAGCCATGCCCTCGTATTCTGTTTGCCCATAGCCCTTGTGGGCGGGGTCTGTAGACAGGCTGATCTGAAGCGGCGTATACTGCGGGATCTTGACGAGGGTGTTGCTGCTGCGCCCGGGCTGCTCATACAGCCAGACAGCGGTTTCAAAATATCCCTTTAGTTCATCTACCTCAAAGGTGTCGGGTGATTGCGCCATAGCGGTTGACAGCAACAATGCCAGCGCCAAAAAAACCAGCAGGGCTAAAAGGCGGTGCCTTTGTCCCCTGCTGATGAGTGCATGATGTGGGCGCATGTCCCTTCCTTCCTCCAGGCGGTTTATTAATGCTTGTTTCCAACGGTCATTATACGGAAACTGCTGGCAGTTGGCAAGAAAACACCGCCATTCCCCTGCCCTTGACAGGCGGCCTGATGCTATACTACCATGTTCCCAGCACCTAAGGGTGTGTGTTGTGTGATGGAGAGTTGTCCGAGTGGTTGAAGGTGCGACTCTCGAAAAGTCGTGTGCCAAAAGGCACCTAGGGTTCGAATCCCTAACTCTCCGCCAAGGCCGGAGCAAAGCACGCTCCACAAAAAACCGGGTATCTCTTACAGAGCCCGGTTTTTTGTAGCACTTCCTCTGATGTTTTAAACCAAAAATGCAGTTAAGTTGGACTGCCGTTCTGAAAATCCCTTTCTGTTTGTCCTTTAGGATGTTTCAGCAGCCTTCTATAACCCGCGCGTAAAACTGCGTCATCATGGGCAGCAGGGCGATGGGGATGCGCTCGTCCTGGCTATGGATCATGTTCAGCTGCGCCCTGGTCAGCGGCAGGCCGGAGAAGCGGTACACATTCTCAGAGATAGCGCAGAAATGCCGGCTGTCGCTGGCCGCCACCATCAAGTAGGGGCTGACGATGGCTTCCGGGTAGGTGGCGCTGATGGCGCCCTTTAAGCGCTCCCAGGCTTCTTGGTTGGTTGGGGAGATGCTGGAGGGCTCGCTGCCCTTATTGATACTGACCGCCACCGACGCATCCTTGATGATCTGCGCCAGGCGCTTTTGCGCCTTGGCCTTGCTCTCCCCCGGGATCAGGCGCAGGTTCAGCCCGGCTTTGGCCTCATTGGGCAGCACGTTGTAGGCATCAGAGGCAGACAGGCGCGTCTGAGCCACCGTGGTGCGCACCAGGGCGTTGAGCTCCCCCCCGGCTGACTTGCAGATGAGATTGAGCAGCGGCGAAAAGCACCACAGGTTGGCGAAGATGATTTTATATAAGAAGGTGGAATGCCGGCCCAGGGTGTCAAACAGCTCTTTCGCCGGCTTGGTCAGCGTGAAGGGAAAGGGGCGTTTGTTGATGCGCACCAGCGCGCGGGCCAGCACCCCCACCGCCTGCTTCGCCGGCGGCGCGCTGGCGTGCCCGCTTTTGCCTTTTGCCGTGATGTCCGCGAACACGTTGCCCTTCTCCGCGATGCCAATGAGCGCGGCAGGCTTTTTAACACCGGGGAAGACGCCGCTCACGATGGCGCCGCCCTCATCCAGCACAAAGGCAGGCCGGATGCCCCGGGATTGAAGTGTTTCCACAATTGCCGCCGCGTCCGCGCCCAGGCATTCCTCATCTCCGCCAAAGGAAAGATAGAGATCATTCTTCGGCACAAAGCCCTTTTTAAGCAGCGCTTCTGTCGCCTCCAGGATGCCCATCAGCGTGCATTTGGTGTCCAGGGTGCCGCGACCCCACAGCTCGCCTTCCACAACCAGCCCCTCAAAGGGCGGGTGCGTCCACAAATGCGCGTCCACCGGCACCACATCATAATGCGCCATGAGGACGCTGGGCGCTTCCTTGCTTTTGCCGGGCAAACGAAACAGCAGGCCGTTTTTGCCGACGCGCTCAAAATGACAGCGGTCAAACACAAGCGGATAGCGCGCCTTCAACAGGTCACGGAAGGCGTCAAACTGCGACTGATCGGCCTTTCCTTCCTCCGCATAGCTGATGGTAGGGATGCGCACCATGGCCTGCAGGCTGCGCGTTAAGCGGTCCTCATCCAAGGCGATTCCGTCCGTGCTGACGCGCTGCTGCCGGGGCGGGGTAAACAATGCCGCGCGTAGCAGGATAACCAGCAAAAAGGCAGCCAGCAGGGACAGGGGCAGCCACACAAACCACGGCATTAGGCGCCTTCCTTCCCGTTTAGCATGCCCTTTTTGTACAGGACACGGGCAACGCCAATGGCAATCAGCGCGCCCACAGGCACCAACACGCTGACCGAAGTGGACAGGCTGGGCACCGCCAAAAAGAGCACGACCATGAAAAGAAGGGGAGCGATGGCTATCTTGGGGTTTTTGCTGATGAAAACCACGCCCAGCGCACCAAACATGGCGGGCAGGATGTTGTCAAAGGCGGGCTTTAGTGCCGGGGATTCCAGCAGCGGCTGGATGCTGCCCAGCAGGAAGACGCCCAGCGCGATGATGAGGGTGGTGATGATGGAACTGGACGCGATGGCGATGGTGGAGATGACATCGCCCTCCTCCGTCCCCGCGCGCACCTTGGCCGCCTGCATGGCGTTGAGCGCAGCCGGCACCTTCAGGTTGGTGAGGTTGCCCGTCACAAAGCCCAGATAGGAGCCACCTGTGCCCAGCATGGGCACAAAGGTGAAGACTTCGATTATTCCTACTGTCCAGTACAGCGGCGCCACGCCCAGGAGGGCCTTCAACACCGCAGCAAAAGGAGGCCAGGCGTCAAAATACACGCACACGGCGATGGGCACCATCAGCATCAGGGTAAGCGCCATGGCGCCCCAGATGCGGCCGTGCAGGTGGACGCTGCGCTCATAGGCGGACAGGTTTTTTGTGGTATCTTGCGGTTTCATCGTGCCTGCCTCCTTATTTCATCAGCCCGGTAATGGGGATGGAAAGCGCCATCGCGCCCAGCATGCAAATGGGCATGGCGTACTGTTCCAGCCAGGTCCACTTCAGTTTCTTGATCAATATGCCGCAAATGGCCATCAAAAGGGCGGATACCAGCGCCACCACAATGGGCACAAAGCCGGGCAAGCCAATTCTGACATTGGCAAACAGCAAACCCACAAAGGCGCTGATCATGCCCAGAAAGAGGCTGTCGGATAAAATCTGCCCCCAGCGCTTGTCCTTGCCGGAGAGGCTGCTCATCCCGCCCTGGATTTTTTTGAGGCCAAACAGCACCAGGAGAAGGCCGGATAAAATGCCCACCGTCATCACCCACACGATGACAGAGAAGGTTTGCGCGCTGGTGATGGTTTCATTGACGGTGGCATTCATGGTGCTGGCCGCCATGGTGGCGGCGGGCAGCTCATAGGTAACAGCCCCCAGCACACTCAGCCGCAGCCAGGGCAGCGGCAGGCCCAGAAACTTGCTGAGCGTGATAACGCCCACCAGGATGCTGACTGCCGGCGCGATGGAAAACAGCGCGCTTGAGAACACCGTTTTGCGAATGACGCCTGAAGAGATGTTCAACCTGCGCGCCTGGCGGATGGCTTTGTACAGGAAAAAAGCGGACTGGGCGATGACAAAGACCACCACCAGCCCCGCGATCCAGTACAAAAAAGGATGGTTGACGCTAAACTCCATAGGAACCTCCTTTGTGTCTGTCTGTTATTTTGAATTATACACCAGAATCCGCCGGTTTGGGTTTTTGGCTCAGCTCATTGAGCAGCGCGAAGACCACCATGATGACGCCGCCGGTGATTTGCAAAAAGCCAATGCGCTCCCCCAGCAAAAAGACGGACAGCAGCACCGCGACCAAGGGATCCAGGTAGCTCATGATGGCCACCTGCTGTCCCTTTAAGCGGGCGATGGACAGGAAGTACAGGCAATAGCAAAAACCGGTGTGGAATAAGCCTAAAATCAAGAGAGAAATTGTGCCCCGCATCTGCAATTGGTGCAGGTGAAAACCGCCCGTTGTCAGGATATAGGGCACCATCACCACAATGGCCGCCCCAAACTGCACATAGGTGCGCAGGATGCCGTCATTCTGCCCCGCGATTTTGTTGGTCATCACCACCACAGTGTACAAAACGGCGGAAAAGAGGGCCAGGAGGACGCCGCGCATGTCCCCCGCGCTCCCGCCGCTCACCCCCAGCATCAAAACCAGGCCCAGGGTGGACAGGATAAAACAAAAAAGCTGCCAGGCCGTCATGCGCTCCTTCAACACCACCAGGCTGAGGATGACCATGAAAGTGGGCGCGGCATAATACACCAGGGTAGCCAGCGCGATTGTGGTGTAGCGGTAGGCTTCAAACAGGAGCAGCCAGTTGACCGCCATCACCGCGCCGGAGAAGGCGAAGATGACCAGCGCCTTTTTCTCTTGTTTTAATAATGTAAACCTGCCTGTCATTGCCATGAAGCCGGTCAAAAACAAGAAGGCGATGGCGGCGCGGTACAGGGCGATTTCGGCGGAGGGCAGGTTGATGTTTCGCACAAACAGGCCAACCGTGCCAAAGGTGATCACCGCGATGATCAGCATCGCGCGGCTCTTGTTCATCCCTGCCCTCCTGATTGGTTTGATTCATCGTAGAGGATGACGGGTTTACGGTCAAGTTTTCTTTCCGTACAAAAAGTGCTGCAAAAAAAGTGCCCGAGGGCACTTTTTTGTTGGCATTCTTGCTAATTCAGCGTCAGGACAGCTTTTTCAGCTCCGCAAACACCTCGTCCAGATCAGGCAGTTGGGGAACGTCATAGACCTTCACCCACTGCACCACACCTTTTTCATCAATGATGATGTTGGCGCGGCCGGAAGCGCCCAGCTCCTCCAGGAAGAGGCCTTGCTCCTGCGCCACCTTGCCGTGGGGATAGAAATCCGCCAGCAGCTTGGTGTTTTTGATGCTGAGCACATTGGCCCAGACCTTTTTGCTGGGCGCGGAGTCCACACTTAAGCCAAGGGCTACGGTGTTCAGCTTCTCAAAGTCGTCAAAATGGGTTTCCAGGGCGCGCATCTGATCGGTGCAGACGCTGGTCCAGGCCAGGGGATGCCAGGACAGCAGGACCTTCTTGCCCCGCAAATCCGACAGTTTGACCTTGCCGCCCTGGTTATCCGCCAGTTCAAAATCCGGCGCGAGTTTGCCTTTTTCCAGTTTCATCATAAACCTCCTGTCATCATCAGGCTGTGCCTGTTGAACGTGTTGTTATGAGGTTTATACCCAAACCTGCCAAATCAGAAACCCGCGCGCTTTACGGAACACCCCCTTAATGCTATACTTTTAGCGGATAAATAACACTGAACACATGAGGGTACGCGATCATGGGCCGAGGGTATTTTTGTCGCCGCTGCGTCGCGTGAAGGAGGCGGAAAAAGACCGGCTCATGGCAAGGTGAATGAATGCGTTCAGGATAAAAAGGAGAAATATATGCTTCCACGCATTACGCTCTTGGCTACCGGCGGCACCATCGCCAGCCAGCAGACCGACCAGGGCCTCATGCCGCTGACCACCGCGAAGGGCATCCTGGATTTCATGCCCAATTTGCGGGACTTGGCCGATTTGACGGCCAATGACGTGTTTATGCTGGATTCCAGCAACATCCAGCCGGAGGAATGGCAGCTGCTGGCCAGTGCCGTGCTAAAAGCCGCAAAGCAATCAGACGGCATCATTATCACCCATGGCACGGACACCATGGCCTATACCGCCTCCGCCCTCAGCTTTATGCTGCAGGGCATCGGAATTCCGGTTGTGTTTACCGGCTCCCAACTGCCCTTGATGCACCCGCATTCCGACGCGCCGGGCAACCTGCGGGAGGCCTTTGCCATGGCGCTCTCCGGCCGCGCGGGCGTGTACATCGCCTTTCAGCACAAGGTCATCCATGGTACGCGCGCGGTGAAGATGCGCACGCTGGGCTTTGACGCCTTTGACTCCATCAACCTGCCGCCGGTGGGCACCTTTGACGCAGACGGCCTGCACCTGGTGCAAGAGCCGCCGCCTTTGGCGCCTGCTGATTTGGGCGCGGACCCGCTGGCCATTGACGCAAGGGTCTTTTTGCTGAAAATGATGCCGGGCACAGACCCGGAGATCTTTGACCACATCCTGCGCGCGGGCTACCGCGGCTTGGTGCTTGAGGCATTTGGCTTAGGCGGGCTGCACTATATCCGGCGCAACCTGATTGACAAGCTGCGCAGCATCAGCGAAGCCGGGGTGATCACTCTGGTCACCACCCAGTGCCTGTATGAGAAAGCGGATTTCAACATCTATGAGGTGGGCAAGGGCTTCCAGACGCCGGGCATCTACGGCGCCAGCGATATGACCACCGAGGCCGCTGTCACCAAATTGATGTGGGCGCTGGGCGATTTGCCTAAGCGCCAGCAGCTGCTGACCCAGTGCCTGGTGTATGAGATGTGTGACAGGTAAAAAGCAAGCCAGTAAAAACCATCCCTCCGGCGCCAATCGGAGGGATCGTTTGTTTTATCGCTGCATTATCAGAACCTGTCCAAAAACGGGATGAAACGCTGCAGCAGGTACTTGCCCCAGGCCAGGGTTTCCCGGAAGTGGTTTTTGACCCAGTACTCCGGCTTGATGGGGCTGCCCACGCCGGAGGGGTTAAGGCCCATGTCCCGCGCGATCTGCAGCGCGCGCGGCAGGTGGTAGTCGCTGGTCACAATCAGCAAATCCACGGTGCTGCGGGAGAGCAGCTTGACTGCGTTTGCCAGGTTTTCCTTGGTGTTAAAGGAGGTATCGTCCATCAGCACGTGCTCCGGCTGCACACCCCGGGCAATCAGCCAGGCTGCCATGACAGAGGCCTCCGTCGCCGGCTCGTCCGCGCCTTGCGCGCCGGTGACCACGATCTGCATGGGCTGGGCTTTGTACATCTCAAGCGCTTTGTTCAACCGCCACTCCAGCTGCACGCTGGGGCTGCCGTCCGGGTTGACCTGCGCGCCCAGCACCACGATGGCGCTGTAGGTGCCCGGTTGGGGCAGGGTGTATTCCTTATACAAAAGGTGCCCAAACAGGCCTACAAAGGCCAGCACACCCAGGGTAATCAGCCAGCCGATCAACTTAAACACCCGGCCAATGCAGCCTGGTTTTCTGTTTCTTGCCATGACAACTCCTTATACTTCATATCATTTGGTGGGCGGCGAAACTGTAGGCATCCTCGCCCGCGATGATGATGTGATCCTGCAGTTTGATGGACAGCGGCGCCAAAATATCCTTGAGCGCTCTGGTCATGTCCACATCCGCCCATGAAGGCTGCGCCAGGCCCGAGGGATGGTTATGGGCCAGCACACAGGCACTGGCGCCGGCGCGCAGCAACTCCTGCGCAATCAGGCGCGGGTAGACCGCCGTCTCCCCCTCATCCCCGGTGGACACCATGGCGTGGGTAATCAGCCTGCCCCTGGCGTCTATGGAGAGCACCATGAAGCGCTCCACCCGTTCCCCCATTAACAGCGCCTGGCAGCGTTTGATGAGGCTGTCCGGCGTGGAAACATCTGCCTGCTCGTTGACCTGGCCTTCGCGGTAGAGGCGAAACAGGGGCAGCATCAAGGCGATCAAGGTGGCCCCGCTTTCCCCGATGCCTTTGACGGATTGCAAATCCTTGGCGGAGGCCTGCAGCACGCGGTTGAGGCTGCCAAAGCGCTTCAGCAGCTGATGCGCGATGGGGTTGACGTCCTGGCGCGGGATGGCAAAGGTCAAGAGCAGCTCCAGCGCCTCATGCGGCGCGAAGCCGGTCAGCCCGGAGGACATAAAGCGCGCCCGCAGCCTGGCGCGGTGGCCGTGGTGCGGGTGCTGACTTGTCTGTGCCTGTTTTTCCATGGGGTGAGTATAGCACAAGGGCTCCTGCGCCTTCAAGAGGAGCGCAGGAGCCTGGGTGTTTTGCTGGACTTAGTTTAGTCCACAGCGCCGCGACAGATTGCTTCGCGAATGGCCTCAATGGGGCTTGGCGACTTGTCCATCAGCCAATGGCGCCCTGTTTGAGGACCAGCACATAGTAGAGGTTGATGACAAAGACCAGCGCGGTCACGCCGACGAACACATAGCGGCCGTAGTTGTAAAAGCCGTCGCCCACCTTCTTTTCAAGGGCGCCTTTGTTGATCTCGTCAATGACCCATTGTTTGTTGCAAAACCAGAAGAACATGATGGCCGCCAGCAGTGCCCCCGCCGGGATGATGTAGATGCTGACAATGTCCATCAGCATACCCAGGTTGTCGGCGTTTTCAAAGGGCAAGCCAACCACAAAGGCCAGCGCGCAGACCGCCACCACAGATGCCCAGCGGGGCAGCTTCAAGGTGGCCTTCACCGCGTCCACAGGCGTCTCAAACAGGTTGATGAGGGAGGTGATGCCCGCGAAGGTCACCGCCACAAAGAACAGGATGGAGAAGATGCGCCCGCCCGGGATGGCCTGCAGCACCTCCGTCATGGTGAGGAAGAGCAATGGCGGCCCGGCAGCCGGGTCCTTGCCGTAGGCAAAAGCGGCGGAGATGATGAGCACCGTAGCCAGTACCGAGCCCATGGTGTCCAGCACCGCGATTTGCTTGGCGCTTTTGCGCACATCTTCCTTGTCGCTTAAGTAGCTGCCGTAAATAACAGTGCCCGAGCCTGCCAGGGACAGGCTGAAGAAGGCCTGGCCCAGCGCGAACACCCAGGTATTGGGGTCACCCAGTTTTTTGAAGTCCGGCGTGACCAGGAACTTCAGGCCGTCCAGGGAGCCGGGCACCGTGAACACGCGGATGCCAAAGATGACGAAGAGGATGAAGATCATGGGTACCATGACCTTGTTGACCACTTCAATGCCCTTGGATACGCCGGCAATGAGCACGAAAGCTGTGATCAGCATGGCGATCAAGTGCCAGGGCAGGCTGCCCATGTCGCCCACAATCTGGCCAAAGTAGGGGCCCACTTCGTTGGTCATCAAAGCGCCGGTGATGGCGCCCGCGGTATAGCGAAGGATCCAGCCCACCACCACCGTGTAGCCAACAGCAATACCAAAGGAACCAAGGACAGGAATCCAGCCTAAGACTTTACCGATTACAGGGTTTTTCTTGGCCTGGCGCAGGGCTTCCGCAAAAGCGCCCAGCGGGCCCGAGCGCGTGCCGCGCCCCAGGGCGGTTTCCTCCACGATGCCGACATAACCAATGAAGGCGACGAAGAGGAAATACGGAATCAGGAAGGCCGCGCCGCCAAACTGGCCAACCCGGAAGGGGAATAACCAGATGTCTCCCATACCTAAGGTAGAGCCGACGCAGGCTAAGATGAAACCAATTCTGGAACGGAATTGGTCCCGGTTGGGTGACAGATCCGGTTGAACGTTTTTGTTTTCCGTCATGGGTGGGGAGTCTCCTTTCGTGTGATTGGATATATTTATATATAAAAACACAGTGATGGGCAATATACACTGTCTCCATCCATCCCGTCCCCAAACTGCCAGTACAATCGGGAGCGGTTAAACGGAAACGGTGAGCGACCAGCCCATCACTGCGTTGTCTCTCGCGGGGATTAGGTTTATTCTTCGACCGGTGCGAGGGACGCCTGGAAGTGCCGCAGGATGGGCGGCTCCCAGGTGATGCGATAGCCATGTTTGATGTTGTTGCGGTTGTCCCAGACGGCTTTGATGCCATCTAAGACCATGTCGTAGTGCGATTGGGTGTAGACCCGGCGCGGAATGGCCAGGCGGGTGAACTCGTTTAAGGATTTGATCTGCTCCCCGGTGTCCGGGTCGTTGCCCATCATGTAGCTGCCGATGTCGCAGGTGCGCAACCCGCACTCCTTATACAGTTCAACCGCCAGCACCTGACCGGGGAACTCATCATACGGAATATGAGGGTAAAAACGCGCCGCGTCCAGGAAGATGCCGTGGCCGCCGGCCGGTGCCTGGTAGGGAATGCCCATCTCGTCCAGGCGGCTGCCCATGTAGTCCATGGTGCCCAGGCGGTAGCGCAGCCAGTTCTCATCCATGCCCTCATACAGGCCCACACGCAGGGCTTCCAGATCGCGCCCGGTGAGGCCGCCGTAGGTGTAAAAGCCTTCATAGGAGATGCAGTTGGCCTTGATGTTGAGGATATAGGGCGCCTTGCCGTCCTTCACGCCCAGCAGGCCGCCCATGTTGACAATGGTGTCCTTTTTGGCGCTCATGGTGAAGGTGTCCGCCAGGGCGAAGAAAGCGCGGGTGATTTCCTTGACGGACATGTCATGGCAGGCTGGCTCGCGCAGTTTGACGAACATGGCGTTCTCGGCGAAGCGGGCTGCGTCGATATTTAAGTGAATCTTGTATTTTTTGCAGATGGCAGCGGTGTCGCGCATGTTTTGCAGCGAGACGGGCTGGCCGCCGGCGGAGTTGTTGGTGATGGTCATCACGACCATGCCGATGTTCTCCGGCCCCTTGTCCAAAATGTGCTGCTCCAGCTGCGCGATGTCCATATTGCCTTTAAAGGGCGCCCGCAGCTGGGAATCCTGGGCTTCGGGGTTGCAGGCCTCCAGGCAGCGCGCGCCGGCGATCTCCACGTGCGCGCGGGTGGTATCAAAAAAGAGGTTGGCAATGGCGTACTTGCCTTGATGCAAGAAGATGGGCATCAGCACCTTCTCCGCCGCGCGGCCCTGGTGTACCGGCTGGGTGAACTCGTACCCAAAGATGTCCTGGCAGGCTTCCATCAGCTTGTAATAGCTTTTGCCGCCGGCGTAGGCCTCATCCCCAATCATCATGGCCGACCATTGCGCGTCGCTCATGGCGTTGGTGCCGGAATCCGTTAAGGTATCCACATAGACGTCCTCGCCCCGCAGGCGGAACATGTTATATTCCGCCTCCTTGAGGTAGCCTTCGCGGTCCTCGCGGGTGGTCATCTTGATGGGTTCCACCATTTTGATACGGTAAGGTTCAGGGATGAATCTGGGCATTGCCGCTTCCTCCTGATGCGTGTCCTTTGGGTCATGTGGGATCAGCCTGAAAATAAAAGGGCTATGTGTTTTCCTATTGGCTAAGGTACAGATATGAAGGTGGAATGTCAATAGTCGCACACAAGAAAACCGCCCAAGAGGCGGCTTATAAACTTGGAAAGAACAGGGATCAGGCTTGCTTGATGTCTTCGCCCAGGAAGTAGCGCTTCATGGGCACAAAAAGCAACAGGCCGATCGCCATGGCGATGAGGGTTTCAGGCAGCATATAGCCGCCGTTGTAGATGAGGGAATACAGGGCGCCGGAGAGGCCTTCGCTGTTGGGCCAGAGGGCATTCCAGATGAGCCAGCCGGAGAAGAAGTGGCAGATAAAGCGCAAAACGCAGGCCAGAAGGATGCCTGCGCCCAACTCCACCAGGTTGTTCTTGAACCTGCCGCGGAAAATGCCGGCCAGGCCGATGACGGTATAGGCCACAACATAGTCCAGGAGCGCGATGCCGATGACCTGGAAGGCGTTTTGCCCATAGGTGACGTTTTGCACGCCGATGAGCAGCTGCAGCAGGGAAAACACCAGCGCGGTGAACAGCCCTTGCGCTGTGCCCCAGCGCCAGGCGATAACCACCAGGGGGATCATGCTGCCCAGGGTGACGCTGCCGCCAAAAGCCCAGGGCGCCTTGAAGGTGACAAATTCGTTGAGTACCGTCGCGATGCCGATCATGATGGCGCTTTCCAGCAAGCGCTGGGTGTTTAAACTGGTACGGGTTCTTGTGGTCATGGTGTCCTCCTTTGTTTACAGCCGGCATATGTGAGGCGTTCAGGTAGAAGAAAAGCGCTTTGCCGGAAAGCAAAGCGCTTGTGTTAACTGCTTTCCTACGCCGGCATTATCCGGATCAGGTATGAGGGTCCCGGGCGGTGCCCGATCTCAGCCGGCGAAAGCCAGCACCCCTGTGCCAATGGCACGGGCCAACGGTATCACAGCGGCGCTCAAGTTGTCAACAGGGGGTGCGCATGGTAGAATTAAGCCAAGCCGGCGCGCTTGATGACGGAGGACAAATGAGTTTATTTAAACGCAAAAAACAGCAGCTGAACCTGGAGGGCATGGACCTTTCGCAGCTGTTGTTTGCCGCGGATACGCAAACGGACCCGCGGCTTGCCTACCAGGCGCTGGTAGCAGCACAGGTTCTGGCGCCGGATAGCCTGGAGGTGCAGCGCAGGCTGCTTTTGCACGGCCGGCTGCATGAGCGGGACCCCAAAAAGATGGACATGTCTGTCATCAAATGCTATCTGCTGCATGCCTTTGAGCACCCGGAGGACCATACCCCGGCTGCGCAAAAGGAAATGGCGCGGGCTTTGTTTGATGATGCGCAGCTGGCCCGCTGCCTGGCGCTTGCGGATGACCCGCCCGCCTTTTTGCAAGACTACCTGCTGGATTTGGCGCGGGAGTACATGCGCATTTTTATTGCGCCGGACAACCGGCACGCGCCGCGCGTGTTTGGCATCTCCCTGAAGGCCAACCTGCAGCGCTATTTAGCCGTCCCGGCAGCTGACATCATCAAAAACGCGCTGTCCTCCCCCTATTTGGGTACAGATGAGGGCATCCTGCTGGCCAAGGCCTTTTACCGGGCCTTTTATGACCACGCCCAGGGGGATGTCAAGGCGCTGGACAGCCTGCTGGGGGCGGAAATCCGCGCCCTGCTGAGATAAAGGAAGCCTGATGAACATATTAAAACGCCTGCTTGCCCTGCTGCTGTCACTGGCTGTCATCGCCGTGTTTTACCTCTTCGCAGTGATGATGGAAGATGAGGAAAGCAAGCGCACGGACCAGTTCGTGGTGCAGGCGCAGCAGGTGCCCCTCACCCCCATCCAGGCATTCACCAGCGAGGACGCCAGCCGCCTGGCGGACGCCTTTGGCACGGCGCTGCCGCTGCCAGATCAGTTTGTAAACGGCAAAATCGCGGACTTCACCTGGCACACCTACCCCGCCCGGATGATCAGCCTGCAAGGCGCGCTGGCGCTGGTGAAGGGCGTGCGGCCCGCTGCCGCGGCCCCTGCCATCATCCCCAAGGGCGCGGACTTTAAAGCCAGCGACAAGGCGCTGCTGGGCTACGCGATGCTGGAGGCTCATGTGGAGGGCAAAACGCTGTACTCCCTGATCACCAAGGACGCGGCTTTTTTGATTGAGCCGCTTTCGCAGGACGGGCCGGGCGGGTTTTCCCTGCTGGAGCCAAAATAATATTTTTATTTTTATGTTAAAGGAGATAGCATGAGCCAAACGACGAAAAAAGACCATAGAACCCGCGCGCTGCTGTCGCGCTTTATCCCCTATTACAAGCCCTATCTGGGCATCCTGGCGCTGGACATGACCTGTGCTGTACTGACCACCATCTGCGCGCTGGTCTTCCCGCTGATTGTGCGGCAGATTACGGATTTGGCGGTATCAGACGCCAGCAGCATCACGCTGGATGTGGTGCTCAAATTAGGCGCTTTGTATGTGGGCCTGCTCCTGCTTGAGGCGGGTAGCCGCTATTATATGCAGTCCCAGGGGCATATCATGGGCGCCAAGATTGAGCGTGACATGCGCCAAGGCCTGTTTGCCCACCTGGCGCAGCTGTCCTTCTCCTATTACAGCGAGACCAAAGTAGGCCAGATCATGTCGCGCATCACCAGCGACCTGTTTGATGTGACGGAGTTTGCCCACCACTGCCCGGAGGAGTTTTTAATCGGCTTCATCAACCTGGTGGTGAGCTTTGTGATTTTAAGCCATATGAACCTGGTCTTAACCCTCATCATCTTTTTGGCGCTGCCGCTGATGATGCTGTCCATCTTCCTGTTTAATACCAAACTGCGCGACACCTTCAAGGCAACGCGCTTCCAATTGGGTGAGATCAACGCCCAGGCGGAGGATAGCCTGCTGGGCATGCGCGTGGTGCAGTCCTTTGCCAATGAAGAATTGGAAAGCCAGAAGTTTGAGGAAGGCAACCAGACCTTCCTGCAGCTAAAGAAAAAGCAGTACAAGGTGATGGCGGGCTTCCACTCCACCACCAGGCTGCTCAACGGCCTGATGAACCTGCTGGTCATTGTGGCCGGCGCCATCTTCCTCTCCCGCGGGCAGTTGACCCCGGGCGAGTTTGCCTCCTACCTGCTCTACATCAACCTGCTGCTCAACACCGTGACCCGCCTGGTCAACTTTATGGAGCAGTACCAGCGCGGCTTAACCGGCATTGAGCGCTTTTATGAGATCATGGACGCGCCGCTGGAAATCACCAACCAGCCGGACGCTGTGGACCTGACAGACACCCGCGGGGAAATCACCCTGGATAAGGTCACCTTCCAGTATACGCCGGATGGCCCCAAGGTGCTGGATGAGGTGAACCTCTTTGTGCCAAGCGGCCAGAACGTGGCCTTAGTTGGCCCCAGCGGCTCGGGCAAGACCACGCTGTGCAACCTGATCCCCCGCTTTTATGACGTGACAAAAGGCCGCGTCTTAATTGACGGCAAGGACGTGCGCGGGTTGACCCTCAAGTCCCTGCGCGGCAGCATCGGCACCGTGCAGCAGGATGTGTATCTGTTCTCCGGCACCGTGCTTGAGAACATCGCCTACGGCAAACCGGGCGCCTTAATGGAGGACGTGGTTCAGGCCGCGAAGCGCGCCGGCGCGCATGAGTTTATCACGGCGCTGCCCGAGGGGTATGACACCTATGTGGGCGAGCGCGGCGTGAAGCTGTCCGGCGGGCAGAAGCAGCGCCTGTCCATCGCCCGCGTGTTTTTGAAGGACCCGCCCATCCTCCTCTTGGATGAGGCCACCAGTGCCCTTGATAACGAGTCGGAGATGCTGGTGCAGCAGTCATTGGAGGAATTGGCCAAGGGCCGCACCACGCTGACCATCGCGCACCGGCTGACCACCATCCGCAACGCGGATGTCATCTGGGTGTTGACGGACAACGGGCTTGAAGAAAGCGGCAGCCATGAGGAATTAATCAAAAAACGCGGTTTGTATTACCAGCTGTATCAGCTCTATACCGAGAAGGGCGATCAGGAGCAGACGGCCCTGTTTTCAGGGCCCTTACAATCATAGGAGGCGCATATGGATGTCTTGTTTTTAGGCGCGGCGCGCGAGGTAACCGGCAGTTCGTTTTTGGTGACCATTGGCGGCAAACACGTCCTGGTAGACTGCGGAATGGAGCAGGGGCGGGACACCTATATCAACCAGGAGTTGCCCATCAGCCCCACCCTGGTTGACGCGCTGGTTTTGACCCACGCGCACATAGACCACTCCGGTATGGTGCCGGCATTGGTCAAGCACGGGTTTTCAGGCCCCATTTACGCCACCCCCGCAACCCAGATGCTGTGTGAGATCATGCTGATGGACTCGGCCTACATTCAGGAGAGCGAGGCTGAGTGGCAAAACCGCAAGTCCAAACGTTCCGGTGACGCGGTATATGAGCCCATTTACACCCAGGATGACGCGGCGCAGGCACTGGCGCAGTTTAACGCTGTGCCGTATCAGGAAGAGCGGGAAATATTGCCCGGCTGCGTCCTGTCCTTTACGGATGCTGGCCACCTGCTGGGGAGCGCCAGCGTGAAGATGACGCTCACAGAGGGGGATGTTACAAAGACCATCGTCTTCTCCGGCGATATTGGCAACCTCAACCAGCCCATCATCAAGGACCCGCAGTATTTAACCCAGGCGGACTTTGTGGTGATGGAATCCACCTACGGCGATCGCCTGCACGGGGAGCGGCCGGACTACCTGGCCGATTTGACCGACGCCCTGCAGGCCGCCTTCAACCGCGGCGGCAATGTGGTAATCCCCTCCTTCGCGGTGGGCAGAACGCAGGAGATTTTGTACTTCCTGCGCGAGATCAAGGAGCAGGGCATGGTGCAGGGGCATGACGGCTTCCCCGTCTACCTGGACAGCCCGCTGGCAATCAAGGCCACCAACATCTTTGTGGAAGCGCCGCCCACCAATTTTGATGAGGAGATGCTGTCCCTGCTGCACGCGGGCATCAACCCCATCAGCTTTCCGGATCTGACCGTCTGTGTGACAGCGGAGGAAAGCAAGCAGATCAACTTTGAGACGCGGCCCTGCGTCATCATCTCCGCCTCCGGCATGGCGGAAGCCGGGCGCATCCGCCACCACCTGAAGCACAACCTGTGGCGCCCGGAATCCATGGTGCTGTTTGTGGGCTACCAGAGCGAGGGCACCCTGGGCAGGCAGCTGTATGACGGCGCCAAGAGCGTGCGCCTGTTTCATGAAACCATCGCGGTGAAGGCGGAAATCCGCATGCTGCGCGCCATCAGCGGCCACGCGGACCAGGCGGGGCTGTTAACCTGGATTTCAAGCTTTGATCCCAAGCCGCAAAAGGTGTTTGTCACCCATGGCGAGGAGCAGGTGGCCCTGCACTTTGAAGGCATGCTGAAGGACCGCGGCTTGATGACCTTTGTGCCCTTCTCCGGCGACAGCTGGAACTTGCGGGCGGATGAGCAAATGACCTACGGCACGCGCGATTTGGTAGACAAGGCGGACAAAAAACAGCGCAAGATTGAAAAACGCGACACCGCCCTCATGGATGCGCTGGCCCGCTTAAGCGCGCTGGTCAACGCCGCTTCCGGCTATAGCAACAAGCTGAAGGCCAAACTGACCCAGCAGATCAACGACCTGGTTAACAGGTGGGAGGATTAACACCTGTATTGATAAAGGGCTGCCGCACGGGATTTCCGCGCGGCAGCCTTTTTTATACGGCGAATGGTTTACAGAATAGCTCTTCTCTCTTCCTCTGTACTTGGACTGAACTGCATGGTCAATACGCGGACAAGTTCGCCCGTTTTGGCGTCCAATTCCACCTTGTAGTTGGGCACAGGCTCCTCCCCGTACGTTTTTCTGATCAAGTCCGTCAAGCGGCGGTCCGGATCATAAATGGTCGGGCTTGCGTAGTAGACCTTCCACAGGGGTTTTTCCGGATCGGTCACGTCATAAAACAGGTTGACATTAAACTCATTCGCAGGATGGTCAGCGATGATTTTTGCCTGATTCTCACTTAACCCGTATGCCTGTATCAGGGCTGCGCGGGCCAGACCCAGCGCTTCCTCCTGGCTGATGACATCCGTTCCCGGCAAGCCGTATTCAAACTCGCTGGCGATTTTCATGTACGAATTAAACGGCCAATCCGCTTTGTCCGGATGCGTTTGCACAAACGCCCGAATCATGGGCGCGATTTCCTGTGAAAAGGCTGCCTTCGCCTCCAATTCCCAGGTCCAGAAAACCTTGGGTTCCTTATATTCTTCCACAAATGCGCGGATCGCTTTGGCAACCGGCGTATTGCGCCGGGCTTTCTCAGCATCAAGCATGGCTTTATATTCCTCAAGGGATGAGCGCAGCTCCCCGGTATCCGGATGGACGAACATATCAATCACCGCAAACGGGATTTCCTCTTTCTTGACGCCTGTATTCCAGGAGTCAAAATTGACATACCAATAGGACTGACGATCCCCCGGGGCTGCGTTTTCCGGTATCTGGAAACTGGTTTCCACCCGAAGTTTGTCCATCACCTCAGGTGAAACCCCAAACACCCGGATGACCTCCTGCTTGGCGATGTTGACAGCATCCACCCGGCTGACAGGGCCCTTTTGGGGCTTGGTGTAGATGGTTTTATGCTCCTGGTGATTGCCGACTTGCTGCATGAGTTCGGAATACCAGGCCTGCTCTTCCGCCGACCAGGTGTCAAACTCGCCCCAGGCCGCCTGCATGATGCTGAGGAAGTTGGCGCTTTCCGCCTCCTCCCCGATGAAGGCCGCGATGGCCGCATCCGCGATGCGCTCGGCCTCCTGCGCGTCCACGTCCTTATTGAGAAGCCTCTTTAGTTCCTCAGTATCCTCGATATAGCCTTGGGCGATTAAATCCCGCACCAGTTTGGCCTTCTTGCCGGGTTCCCAGTGGATGTACCCGCCCTGCTTTTGCTCTATTTGCGCCATGAACCTCCCGGTATCCCGCAGGGTGGTCATGGCGATGGCCGCC
>CAYFUH010000012.1:36014-39898 GCA_964346355.1 uncultured Christensenella sp.
TATTTGCGCCATGAACCTCCCGGTATCCCGCAGGGTGGTCATGGCGATGGCCGCCAGCACCACCAAGGACAGCCCCATGGCCAGCGCCAGGCTGAGTTTGCGCTTGTTAAGCCGCGCTTTTTTGTGGTTGAGCGCATGGAACACATCCTGCTGGTGCCCTTTGGTGAATTCCAGCGGCGCGAATGCCTTGTCAAATGCCGTTTTCATCTTATCTTGACGCATGCTGTGCCTCCTTTATCAGCTGCGCGCGCAGTTTCTCCTGCGCCCGTTTGAGCCGGTAATACACGGTGGAGACGGACACATTGAGGATGCCCGCGATCTCCTCCGCGGTGTAATTTTGGTAGTAGTGCAAAAGGAGGACGACGCGGAAGTTTGGCTTTAAGCGCATCACATCCTCCACCAGCCCCAATTCGTCAATGTCCATGTCTTGGGACGCCGTGATCATGGCCTCCTCCAGCGGCAGGTTGCGCACCCTGTGCCGGAACCAGGCGCTGCGCAGCACATCCTTGCAGGTATTGACCGCGATGCGCGCAAGCCAGGCTTTTTCTGATTCAGGCGTGACGCCGCGCCCCCGTGCCCGGTAGGCCTTGAGGAAGGTATCCTGGGCCGCGTCCTCCGCCAGGCCTGCGTCCTTGAGGTAAGCAAAGCAAAGGCGGAGCACGCCCGTGCCGTGATCCTCCATCAGCCGGGTCAGCCATTGCTCCCCCGTCATATCGCGCCCGTACGCTGCGCTGTTCATGGCCGCCTCACCTCCTTCACCCTTATTGACGAAACACAGCATGAAAATTACAAAGTGTGAGATGCTATTGTAAATAAAAACAGCACCCGGGCGCAAACCTGGGTGCCGTCCTGGTTTTGAGGGTGTTACTTCAGGTCGATCTGAAGGGTCACCGGGCAGTGGTCGGAGCCGTAGATGTCGCTCCTGATATCTGCCGCCGTGATCTGACCCTTGATGCGGTTGGACACCAGGAAGTAATCGATGCGCCAGCCGGCGTTGCTGGCGCGGGCGTTATTGCGATAGCTCCACCAGGAGTAGGCCTCGGTCTTGTCCGGGTAGAGGTGGCGGAAGGTATCGGTAAAGCCGCTGCTTAACAGGGTGGTCATCTTGGCGCGCTCCTGGTCGGAGAAGCCGGGGTTGCCGCGGTTTTGGCGCGGGTATTTCAGGTCGATCTCCTGGTGGGCAACGTTCAAGTCCCCGCAGTAAATGACGGGCTTTTTTTGATCCAGCGCCATCAAGTGCGCGCGCATGGCGTCCTCAAAGGCTTCACGGTAGCCGATGCGCACCAATTCCGGCTGGGCGTTGGGCACATAGGCATTGACCAGGTAAAAGCCGGGGTATTCCAGCGTCATCACCCGCCCCTCATCCAGGTGGTCCTCTCCCAGGCCAAAGGTAATGGCCAGCGGCTCATGCCGCGTAAACACTGCCGTACCAGAATAGCCCTTGCGCTGGGCGGAGTGCCAGTAGTCCTCATACCCGGGCGGGTCATACTGCGCCTGTCCGGGCTGCATTTTGGTCTCCTGCAGGCAGACAAAATCTGCGTTCAGGTTGATGAACGCCTCATCAAACCCTTTATTCAACACCGCGCGAAAGCCATTCACATTCCATGATACAAACTTCATTTCAATCTCCTGATGCGTGAAAACGCTTATTTTATTGGAATATACCCAATAAAGGGGTATATTCAAAGAAGGATGTATCTGATAAATACCGCACCGCACAGGAGGAAACATGTATACAGCAAACAAACAACGCTATGAAACCATGGAATACAAGCGCGTGGGCAACAGCGGGCTCAAACTGCCCTATGTCTCACTCGGCCTGTGGCACAATTTTGGCAGCCTCTTCCCCCATGCCAACGCCAGAGAAATGATCCTGGGCGCCTTTGATTTGGGCATCACACATTTTGACCTGGCCAACAACTATGGCCCCGTCCCCGGCAGCGCTGAGGAAACCTTTGGCAAAGTCCTCGCGCAGGATTTGCAGAAGTACCGGGATGAGATTATCATCTCCACCAAGTCCGGCTACTACATGTGGGAAGGCCCCTATGGGGAGTGGGGCAGCCGCAAGCAGATGATTGCCAGTTTGGATCAAAGCCTCAAACGCATGGGAATAGATTATGTGGACATCTTCTACTCCCACCGCCCGGACCCGGAAACACCGCTTGCGGAAACCGTCAGCGCGCTGGTGCAGGCTGTACGCTCCGGCAAGGCGCTGTATGTGGGCTTATCCAACTATGACGCCAAGCGCACCAAGGAAGCGATTGATTTGCTCAAGGCTGAGGGCATCCACTGCTTAATCCACCAGCCGCGCTACAACATCTATGACCGCCGGCCCGAGGAAGGCCTGTACCAGGTGCTGGAAGAGGAAGGCGTGGGCGCGATCCCCTTCTCCCCATTGGAGCAGGGCCTCCTGACCAACCGCTACTTAAACGGCATCCCGGCGGATTCCAGGGCGGCAGGCGGCAGCATCTTCTTAAAAACCGAGCAGATAACCCAGGACAAATTAAGCCAAATCCGCCAGCTGAATGACATCGCGCTTCAGCGCGGGCAGACCCTGGCGCAGATGGCGCTGTCCTGGCTGCACAAGAGCCCGGTGACGGCTTCTGTCATCATCGGCGCCAGCCGTCTGTCCCAGATTGAGGACTGTGCCAAGGCGCACCAGGCTGCTCCCTTCACGCAGGAGGAGCTGGACAGGATTGACCGGATTGTAAAAGGATAAGGGATAGTATGCCAGAGATTGTCAACACCTATCGGGAGCAGGCGCCCGCCAGCCGCTTTATCGGCATTATGTACGATGAATCCAACAGGGTGGACGGCAGCTTTGCCCATCTGTGGACCAGCTGGTTTGCGCACGGCCGCTTCAACGCCTTGGTCGCGCTGCAAACCGCGGACTGGCTGAACACCTACCCCGAGGCTGCCAGCTTGATCGGCTTGATGCGCCATCAGGCGGGGAAGGGCTTTGAGTACTGGATCGGTCTGTTTTTGCCCAGGGACACACCGGTGCCTGCCGGCTTTGACAGCCTGGACCTTCCGGCGATGGAACTTGGTGTGTGCTGGGTGAAAGGAAAGGAGCCGGATATTTTCTGGCAGGAAAACGCCTGCATAGAGCAGCTGCGCGCCCAGTTCACCTCCCCCAAGCCGGATCGTGACGGCTGGCTGATTGTGCTGGAGCGCTACCAGCAGGAGCGCTTTTCGGAAAATGAGGACGGCGTCAAAACCTTGGACATGGTCTTTATGCTCAAAGAGATTAACGAGGAAGAGGACACAGGCATGGATATGACGGACATGGACCCATCGGGAAAATTCTATTGCGCCCATTGCCGCCATGCGATGGACAGCGATGCCTGCCCGGAGTGCGGCAAAAAAGGCACAGCACTGGACGCGGAGGACCCCATCTACATTGGTGAATTGCCCGGCAAGCTGCGCAACGCGCTGCAGATTGCCTTTTCGGCAACAGAGATCCCCTTTAACGCCTATTCCACCCTGGGCACAGGCTTCACGCTGTCGGCGGGCGACATCTTTGAAAGCTACAAGATTTACGCGCCATACGCCCGCTCAAAGGACGCCAAGGCAGCCTTTTTGAGCGTGTTTGAAATCAACGACGACGCCTGATGCTGCTGGTGTATGTGACGGTGCGCCTGCGGGCACCCTGGTGCCGCAGCTTAAAGGACAAGCGGTCCGTGATCAAACGGCTGACCCACAAGCTGCGGCAGACCTTTAACGTATCCGTGGTGGAATCCGGCAGCCAGGACATCCTCAACCTGCTGGAGATCGGCATCGCCGCCCTGGCCTTTGACGCGGCCCAGGCGGACAGCATCACGGAGCGTCTGTACAGTTTTATGGAAAGCAATACCGATGCTGAGATCATCGGCTTTGAGGTGGAG
>CAYFUH010000013.1:0-12797 GCA_964346355.1 uncultured Christensenella sp.
TAATGGCAGCCTGCCACCAGTCCTCCGGGTTTTGCTCCGCCCAGCCGTTGTGCGGTTGGTACAAAGGATATTCAGCGGATTTGGCGGCTACCACCCTGCCGGATTGATCAAACAACACGCTGCGGGTGCCGGATGTGCCCAGGTCAATGCCCAACAAATATTTCATTACTTACTCCTCCTGTCCTCAGCTGGCCGCGATGTTAAATTATTGATTTCGCCAAATGAAGGATAGTCAAAAAGCGGGCGGTTGTCAATCAGGCTGTCCCGCATTAAGTCACTGTTTAAACGAGGGCGCGCTCAGCTTTCCTTCAGATAGTCAATCAGCGGCTGCAGATAGTCCTCATCCACCCAATCGCGCTGCTGGCCCATGGCCTCAGCGAAGGCTTTCATCCAGGGTTCATAGGTAGCGGGATCCCGGGATTTGACGTGCTTTTCGAGCATCTTACACAGGATTTTGTCCTTCAGGGTCATTTTATCCTCGTCCCAGGCGCCGCGGGCGTAAAAGACGGGGATGTGCTTTAAATCCTGTTTCAGGTTGCGCGCTTTCATCTGCAAAAAGGCTTGCTCCTCATAGGGCGAGGCACCCACGCACAGGATGGCCAGCTTTTTGTCAGCAATCTGCGCATAGTGCTTCCGCAACACCCCAATGCCCGCGATGCCGCTGGCATACAGGGCGCCTGCCAGCACCACGGCGTCATAGGGGGCAAGGTCGGGCACGCGCTACGCGTCCAGATCCACCGCCTCACAGGGCAGTTTTGTTTTCAGCATCTCCGCGTATTTCCGGGTTGACCCGTATTTTGATTTGTACAGCAGGATGATTTTGCGCTGGCTCATTAAAATCCATTTCTCCTTTGGATGATTATTTTTATCAAATCACGTCAGGAAACACCATCTTCTACCACATGAAAGCCGCCGCCATGCAAGGAGGGATTGCACAGCGGCAGCAGGAGATAGCGGTGTATGTTGTATCATTTAAACAGCAAACTGTCTTCCGTCTCCGGGTCAAACAGCTGCACCACCTTGTTGGCGAAGCTGAAGTACAGGGGGCTGCCGGCCGTCAGTTTCTTGCGCTTCTCCTCCGTCAAATCGATGGTGGGCATGCGCAGGATGGCCGTCTGGTCGTCGGTGATGGAAACGTGCAGGTGGAGTTCACTCCCCATCATCTCATTTACGTTGAGGGTGCAGGGGATGGCGTTTTCGTGGTCCTCAAAGCGGATGACCGCGTGCTCGGGCCGCACGCCCAGGATGACCTTCATGGTGTCCACCTGGTTTTTAAGCAAAAGGGCCGTGCGTTCCTCATCCAGCTCCATCTGCATGCCGTGGGTGGCCAGGCTATAGCGGTCGCCCTGGCGGGTTAGCTGCGCATCAAAAAAGTTCATCTGCGGGCTGCCAATGAAGCCGGCGACAAACAGGTTCTTGGGCTTGTCAAACACCTCATGCGGTGTGCCTACCTGACGGATGAAGCCGTCCTTCATGATGACGATGCGGTCGCCCAGGGTCATGGCCTCGGTCTGGTCGTGGGTGACATAGACAAAGGTGGTATCCAGCCTGCGCCTGAGCAGAATGATCTCCGCGCGCATCTGGTTGCGCAGCTTGGCGTCCAGGTTTGAAAGCGGCTCGTCCATCAGGAAGACCGCGGGCTCACGCACAATGGCGCGGCCGATAGCCACGCGCTGGCGCTGGCCGCCGGAGAGCGCCTTGGGCTTTCTGCCCAGGTATTCCATGATGCCCAATATCTCTGCCGCCTGCACCACCTTGCGGTGGACATCCTCCTGCTTTTCCTTGCGGATGCGCAGGGAGAAGGCCAGGTTCTCATACACCGTGATGTGCGGGTAGAGCGCGTAGTTCTGGAAGACCATGGCGATGTCCCTGTCCTTGGGCTCCACGTCGTTCACGACGCGGTCCCCGATTTTTAGGATGCCTTCTGAAATATCCTCCAGCCCCGCGATCATGCGCAGGGTGGTGGACTTGCCGCAGCCGGAGGGGCCGACGAAGACCACAAACTCCTTGTCCTTGATTTCCAGGTTGAAGTCCTGTACGGCAACAACCTTGTTGTCATAAATTTTTTTGACATGTTCCAATGTTACACTTGCCATTGCAGTATCCTCCTCAACCTTTTACGGCGCCGCCGGTCACGCCTTCAACATAATAGCGCTGCAGGAACATAAACAGGATGGTGATGGGGATGGCCACCAGCACCCCGCCTGCGCAAAAGCGGGTGAAGTAGCCCTGGAAGTCCAGGGTGTTCACCCAGCGGTACAAACCAACCGCGACGTTATAGCTGTCCTGCCTGCCAAAGGCCACGTAGGAAGCGAAAACGTAGTCGCCCCAGGGGGCCATGAAGCCCATCAGGATGGTGTAGATGACGATGGGTTTACTAAGCGGCATGATAATTTTACGGAAGACATAGAAGCGGTTGGCCCCGTCTATGCGGGCCGACTCATCCAGGGACTTGGGGATGGTGTCAAAGAAGCCCTTGGAGATGTAATAGCCCATACCCGAGGAAGCCACGTAAATCAGGATCAGGCCAGGGATGGCGCCTTCCTGGGTGAGGCCGAACTGCTTTAGCAGGAAGTACAGCGCGATCATCGTTAAAAAGCCCGGGAACATGCCCAGCACCAGGATGATGTTCATCAGCAATCGGCGGCCCTTGAAGCGCATGCGGCTTAGCACATAGCTGACAGACAGCACCATGCCCGTTTGCAGCACCGAGCAAAACAGCGCGATGATGAGGGTGTTGAGGTACCAGCGGATGTAGGTGCCGTCCTCAAACAGGTAGCGGTAGTTGTCCAGCGAGAAGGCCTTGGGCAGCAGGTAGGCCACCATGCCACCGTCCTCGGTCAGGTAGGAGCGGAAGGACTGCAGCAGCAGGAAGACGAAGGGGGCAAGCCAGAAGATGCTGATGACCACCAGCACCGCGTAGATGCCCGTGTTGACCTTGCGGTCGTGCCCGACCTTGCTGCGCAGGTGGGGCTGCTTGACCTCCCGGATGACGCCGGCCTCGTGGTCGATGTAGGTCTCGACTTCCGGTATGTGTGGTTGCTTTGCCATTACTGGAAATCCTCCTCATTCTTGACCGACGGGATGGCGTTGTAGACCACCACGTTGATGATGGCGGTGATGACAAACACGATGATGCCGATGACCGCCGCCATCTTGTAGTCGGAATTGTTGACCGTCATCTTGTACAGCCAGGTGATCAGCAAGTCGGTGTAGCCGGCGCTGCCGCCCAGCTCCATGGAGGTGGGCCCGCCGCCTGTCAGGAGGAAGATGACGTTGAAGTTGTTGATGTTGCCGATGAACGAGGTGAGCAGGTAGGGCCCGGTCACAAAGAGCATGTAGGGCAGGGTAATCTTGCCGTACATCTGCATGGCGTTGGCGCCGTCGATGCGGGCGGACTCATACAGGTCCGCCGGAATGTTCATCAAAATGCCGGTGGCGATCAGCATCAGGTAGGGGATGCCAATCCAGATGTTGATGACGATGATGGTAATCCGCGCCCAGAGGGGGTCTGTCCAAAACGGCAGGGGTTTGGCGATCCAGCCCCATTGCATCAGGTAGCTGTTGATCAAACCGTCCACCGCGAACATCTTGGACACGTACAAAAGGCTGACGAACTGCGGAATCGCGATGGACATCACCAGGATGGTGCGCCACATCTTCTTGAGCTTGATGCCCTTTTTATTGATCATGATGGCCACCAGCATCCCCAGAAAATAGTTGAGGAAGGTGGCGAAGAAGGCCCAGATCAGGGTCCACAGCAGCACCTGGGAGAAGGTGGAGCCATAGTTGGCGCTCCCGGCGGAGAGCATGGTGCGGAAGTTCGTAAGCCCCACCCAGGTGAACAGCTTGCCCGGGGGCTGGTGGGTATAGTCATAATTGGTGAAGGCCACCAAAATCATGAACACGATGGGCACCACGGTGAAGGTGAAGATGCCCAGGGTGGGCAAGGCCAGCAGGGTCTTGTGGAACTGGCTGTCCGCCAGGGAGGCCAGGTCCTCCTTGTTGGACTTGAGCTTTTTGCCGGACTTCAGGATTTGCTCAGACAGCTTGTTCTGCTTGATGTTGGCGCGCCAGGTATAGATGAAGGCGATCACAAAGAACAGGGTGAGCACGCCGTACAGCAAAATCAGGAAACTGTTGTCGCCGTACACCGTCCTGCGGCCCACGCGCGCGGTTTCCACATCGCCCAGGGTGCCCCACTTGGCCAGGTAGGCCCCGCCAAAGAAGAGCATGTAGGCCCAGAACACAAGCTGGAAAAGCAAAAACATCAGCCCGCGCAGCCACTGGCCGCGCGCCATGGAGCCAAAGCCCATGATGAAGTAGCTGACCTTGGTTTTCCAGTCCCCGTGGATGAACGTCGTCGCCAGCTCGCTCAGCTCATTCCAAAGCCCGGCAACAATCCGGGCAATGGCAAGAAAGAGGCCTTTGACGCCTTGCAGCAGCTTGCCGGGCAAGCCCTTCAAAAAAAGCATCAGCTTGTATACAAAGCGCTGCCCCTTGCTGAGTTTGAGGTAGTCCATGTTTGCCATACAATCACCAGCCTATCCCGCTTGACGCGTGGTCAGAAAAGAGAAAAGTGGAAGCCCGGGGAGCCGCAGCGCTTGAACAAAGGCGTACAAAATCAAGCGTCCAGGGCGCGATATGGGCACCCCTTTCATCTCAGAGTAAAAAAGTAGGCTGGAGGCCGAAGCCTCCAGCCATGGTTTAACTAATTATTGCACCAGGCCAATCAGGATGTCCTGGAACTTGGTCAGTTCTTCGGTCAGCTGCTCGTCGGTCATGTCGTTGAACTTGCCTGCGATGACATCATTGCCAAGACCTTCGGCGGTGCTCCAGTAGTCGTTGGGGTACTGGCCCTGGCCCATCGCGAAGTTGAGCTGCTCAGCCAGCGCGGACAGCGCGACGTCAGCCTTGACAGCCTCAGACTGCTGAACCTTCAGGTTGGAGGGGCCCCAGCCGTCCTGGTCAAAGCGGGCCTGCTGGACTTCTTCACCGGCCAGGTACAGGGCCAGCGCGTCCACGGCGGCCAGCTTGGCATCATCAACCTGGGGTTTCACGCCCAGCATCTTGAAGCCGCCAAAACCGGACAGCTGATAGGTGTTGCCTTCCACGGTGAAGGTGGGCAGCTTGGTGGCGGCGAAGTTGTCGCCAAAGGCGGCCTTCACAGTGGCGGCGTCCCACACGCCATCAACGATGGCAACATACTCAGAAGCGTTGGAAGCGGAGGAGCCGTTGACGAACGCCGGGCTCTTGGCCAGGGCGATCATGCCCTTGAGGGCGGCGACGCCTTCGGGGGAAGCGTAGTTGATGTTGCACTTGACCAGGTTACCGTTCTCGTCCACATCATAGGTGACGGTGGCGCCGGTAGCGAAGAAGAAAGCGGTTTGGTACCAGCCGGAGTTGATTTCGAAGTAGACTTTCTTGCCAGCGGCTTCAGCCTGGCTCACAACGCCTTCCAGGGTGGAAGGATCGGTGATGACAGACTTGTCGTAGTACAGGAAGTAGCCGTTGTCAGAGGTCATCGGGTAGGCGTACATCACATCGCCCAGGGTGACCGCGGCAACGGAACCGCCGTCGTTCTCGGCCTTGACGATCTCAGCGTTCTCGGGGGACAGCTCAACCAGGGCGCCGGCGGCGACCAGGCGGGCCAGCTGGTCCTGGGCAAAGCCGAAGATGTCCGCGCCGCCTTCGACGTCGGTAATCATGTTGGTGGCGGCATCGCCTTCGCCAACCGGCTCAACCACAACGGTCATGCCGGCGAACTCGGGGTTGGCGGCCTTGAATTCTTCGGCCTTGGCGCGGGTCAGCTCGACCATGGCGTCCGCGACCCAGATTTTGACTTCGCCATTGAAGCCTTCGGCGCCGGCGACGCTATACAAAGACAGCAAAAGCACCAGGGACAGGACAAGAGAAAGCACTTTTTTCATGAGGAGTCCTCCTTGTTTTCTTGGGGGTTCCAAACCGCCCATTTTTGTTGATACAGAAGGCTGAAAACCTTCCCGGGGAATGTCTGGACTATAGCATTATCGCTCCGATTTGTCTATTCTTTTAATAATTTTCTTTGGTCTTGTACAAATCAAACGCAATCCTATGGCCGTCTTCCCTTGCATTTGCAGTATACCCACCGGAATCGGCTTGCATTGTACACAATGTTGGACCCGGCAAAAGATTTGGTTTTTTCCTGTCATCCCCCATTCACTGGCTGTTCAGCTTGGCGTCATCAATCTTGCCCCAGGCGCCGGCTCCCTGGCAGGATACATAGACACCCACGGTCACGCGGTCGCCTTTCTTCACTTCAATTCCCTCAATGACCGGGATGTCCCAGCTGTTGTACACAGTGATGTCAGAAGGCTGGGTGTAGCGCGTTTCACCGTTGATTTTCACATAGGTGTAGATGTCGGTCTTACCGCCGTCCCCGCCCATCAAGGCAAGGCTGAAGCGGTAGCTGCCTTGGGGCAGGTCCTCCACCTCCTGCTCCAGGGTAAATTCCACGCTCGCGGCCGCGGCGGAATAGAAATGGTAGTGTTTCAGGCCCGTCAGGGAGTCGGATTTTTTCTCCTCCACATAGAGCTGCTCCGTGGACCCAAGGTTTGTGGCCACCCAGCTTTCGTCCTGCGCGTCTTCAAAGCTGTAGTTATTCAGAAAATTGTATTCCACTATGGCCACGTGGCAGAACACGGTTGCTCCCCCGGCTTCGCCTTTCACAAGCCAGGTCTTTTCCCCGCCTGCTTTCATGGCCGCCTGGTCAATGCTGTCCCAGGTGACGGGAATCTCCTGCTTGCTGCCATCATTCATCAAGGCATTCACGGTGTTAGGCAAAATGATAACGCCGTTTAAGTCCACCATGATCCGCGCGTCCTCCATGGCGTCAATGGCGAGGGGCGCTTCATTGCCTGTGCGCATCAAACGGAAAACTTCCAAAGAGGGCAGGGCGCGGCCCTTCCGGTCAAACAGGGCCTGGTTGTCACAGGCACTGCCGCCGTAGTACACGCCGGCGTCCTTGGGGTCATAGGCGGCGGCGAAGCTGGACGCCCAGCCGGAGCCGAAGCTTTCCCATTTTTCCCTGTTGCCTTCATACGTGTCACCGACGCTGACCCAGGCGCCTTCCCAATAGAAGATGCCCAGGCCCCCCACCTCCGCGACCGCCCGGGTGATGGCGGACACCGCGTTGGCCTGGCCCTGGACGGTGATGGGCCAGGGCTTTTCAAAATTGCCGCCCTCCCCGATGGAATTGCCGGAAAAATCGCTGTCCTCCAGGGTATAGGCATAGCTGGTTTCAGCCACCAGCACCTCTTTGCCGTAGGTGGCCTTGATATCGCTTAACACTTGCTTCAGGTTGTCCAGCGTGCCATGCCAATAGGGGTAATAGGAAGTGGCGAAGACATCGTAATCCAGCTTGTAGTAATCCAGTTTGGAAGCGAAGGTGCGCATGCTGTCGGCGCTCTCGGGGTTGGTGAAGTGGGCGGCCACCTTGGCATCAGGCGCGACTTCCCTGACCGCCTTGCTGCCGGCGTTCATCAATTTGTAGATGTTCATCCAGGTGCGTTCACCGCTCATGCGGCCATTGGTTTCATTGCCCAGCTGCACCATCCCGATGGCGGCGCCGGTGTTTTTAATCTGCTGTAAGCTATCCAGGGTGAATTGGTAGAGGGCTTCGGCCTTGTCGGCGATCTTCAGGCCCTCCCAGGCCTTGGGCGCCATCTGCTTGCCGGGGTCAGCCCAGAAATCCGAATAATGGAAGTTGACCAGCAGGGGCAGCCCTTGCGCTTGCGCGCGCTTCGCGATCTCCACCGCGGTCCTGATGTCGTTGTTGCCCCCGCCGTAGCTGTTGCCATCCTGGTCAAAAGGGTCATTCCAGATCCGCACGCGGATGAAGTTCACCCCATTTTCCTTCAGGATTGCGAAGACATCCTTTTCAACACCCATCTGGTCATAAAACTTCACGCCGCTTTGCTCCAGGCTCAAGACGCTGGAGATGTCCATGCCCAGGATGAAGTCCTCCGGCAGGTCCAGTTTGTTCACATACAGGCCGCTTTGCTCACCCCAGGCCATCACCGGCAGCGCCAGCAGGGCAATCAACAGCAAGGCCAGGCACTTTTTCATCGTCATTCTCCCCCTTGTTTCGCCTTCACCACCGCGATGCCATAGGGCTGCAGGCGGAAGACGATGTGGTCGCGGTGGGTCTCTACCGCGGACATGCCATCCGTCGCGTCAAAGGAGAAGACATAGTCATACAGGCCGTTCACAGCAAGCGACGCCTCCTCCCTGGCGGAGAAGTTGATGGCGATAAAGTAGGTCTCCCCTTCCAGCGCGCGGGTCATGATAAGGGTGTTGTCCTGCACATCCACAAACTCGGTCAGCCCCAAAGCGATGGCGGGCACCAGCAGGCGCAGGCGGTTCACTTTTTTGATGTAGGTCAAAATGGATTTGGAATCTTCAAGCTGCACATCCACCGGAGCAAAGGGATATTCCTCCTGCGTCACCCCGGGCGGGTTGTTGGTCTTACCTTCCGCGCCCCAGTCCATGCCCAGGCGCTTGTTGGGGTCAGCCCCGGAGCCCGCCATGCCGATTTCCTCGCCGTAGTAGGTAAAGGCCAGGCCGCCGATTAAATTGTTAAGGGCATGGGCGAACTTGACCCGTTCTATCGCCTGCCGGCCCTGCACCAGGCCCACCGTGCGCCCGGTGTCGTGGTTGCTCAAAAAGGGCGTGAGCGTCAGGAATGGTTGGGGAATGGCCTCATACACCTTTTGCAGGTTGGTCACAAAGGCCTGCGCCGGGCGCCGCGCGCGCATGCTGGATGCCACAAAGCCCTCCGCCTGGGAGGCGGGGAAGAGGAAGAAGCTGTCCACCCCGCTTTGATAATACCTGGCCAGTTGGTTCAGCCCCGTCCAGGCCTCGCCCACGATGAAAGCGGAGGTTTTGAGCGATGTCGCCGTCTCCTGCAAGAAGCGCAAAAAGGCGATGTTCTTTTCGTCGTCCTTGGCGTAGAAACTGGTCACCGCGTCCAGGCGGAAGCCGTCCACGCCGACGTCACCCAGCCAGAAGGCCAAAATGTTCTTGATCTCATCGCGCACTTCCGGGTTATCAAGGTTCAAGTCCGGCATGCCGCCGCCCTGGAACTGCTCTTCATAATACCAGTCGGTGCCAAACACCCGGCTGAAATTGGTCTGCTCCTCCTGCGAGAACACATACCAGCCCACCTTGGGGTGGTCCGTGCGGCCCTTCTTCAGCGCCTCCACCGCCTCTAAAAACCAGGGGTGGCGGGAGGAAGAATGGTTCACAGGCAGATCGATGATGATCTTGATGTTCTTCGCGTTCGCCGCTGCCACCAGCTCGCGCATGTCCTGCAAACTGCCGTACTGCGGGTCGATATCGTAGTAATCCACCACGTCATATTTGTGGTAGCTGGGACTTGGCATCAGCGGCATCAGCCACAGGCCGTTGAAGCCCAGGTCCTCGATGTAGTCCAGCTTGCTCTGCAAACCCTTCAGGTCGCCGATGCCGTCCCCGTCAGAGTCCTTGAAGGAATACACGAACACCTCATACCAGTTGGTGTTGTTGACCGGCACATAGGCCTGGGCGGGCGATACGCTCAAAAGCATCAGCAGCAGGCAGGCAATCAGCAGCAGGGTCTTTTTCATATGAACCTCCGTTAACTGGCGGGAAGAATACAGTTGTTTCGCCTGCAATTGTAGCATGGCGGCGCGGCATCGACAAGCCGGGCGCAACAGGCCCAAACGCGATTGTCCGCCCCTTGAAAAGGTGCTATAATGGCCAAAATTGCAGGCGAAAACGATACCACAGCCGGGCAAAGCAAGCAATTTCCCTTGAAAGGAAACGACAATATGCGTCAAAGCGGCATCCTTCTTCACATCACCTCCCTGCCCTCCCCCGAAGGCCTGGGCACCCTGGGCCAGGAGGCGCGGGATTTTTCCAATTTCCTGCACAAGGCCGGCATGCGCATCTGGCAGGTGCTGCCCATCTCCCCCACCGGCTACGCCGAATCCCCCTACCAGTGCTTTTCGACCTACGCCGGCAACCCCCTGCTGATTGACCTGCGCACCCTCAAAAAGCAGGGCATCCTCAAAACCGAGGAAGCCTACCCCCAGGACCACAACCCCGAAAAAGCCGACTACGCCAGCGTCATTGACTACAAAAACCGCATGCTGGCCCTGGCCTTTGACCAGTCCCGCGACAAGCTCGCCGCCAAGGTCAAAAAGTTCCGCAAGGACAACGCCCTGTGGATTGAGGACTTCGCCCTCTTCATGGCCATCAAGAAGAGCTTTGGCGGCATCTCCTGGCAGGACTGGCCCGACAACGACATCCGCATGCGCAAGCCCAAGGCCATGAAATGGTACCAGGAGCGCTTAAAGGACCAGGTTGACCTCCAGGTCTTCATCCAGTACCTTTTCTTCGACCAGTGGTTTGCCCTCAAGGACTACGCCAACAAAAAGGGCATCCAGCTCTTTGGCGACATGCCCATCTATGTCGCTGAGGACTCCGCCGACGCCTGGGCCAACCCCAAGGTCTTCCAACTGGACGCCCAGCGCAGGCCCGTCCACATCGCCGGCGTGCCGCCGGACTACTTCTCCGCTGACGGCCAGCGCTGGGGCAACCCCCTGTACAACTGGGCCTACCTCAAAAAAACCGGCTACCAGTGGTGGATTAACCGCCTGCGCGCCATGGCCCGCATTTTTGACATCACCCGGGTGGATCACTTCATCGGCTTTGCCAATTACTACGCGGTGCCCGCGGATGAAGACACCGCCAGAAACGGCGTCTGGGTTACAGGCCCCGGCCGTGCTTTCTTTGACGCGGTGAAGCGTGAATTGCCGGGCATGAACATCGTGGCCGAGGACCTGGGCGCCGTCTCGCCCCGGGTGCGCAAGCTGCTGGATGACACCGGCTACCCCGGCATGAAGGTGATGACCTTTGCCTTCTCCGGTGACCCGTATAACGAGCATCTGCCCAAGTACCACGCGGAAAACTCCCTCGTCTACACGGGCACGCACGACAACAACACCCTGCTTGGCTGGTGGAAAAACGCACCCACGCATGAGCGCAACAACGCCCTGTTGGCCCTGGGCATCCGCCATGATGAGGAGCTGACCGAAGCCTTTATCAAAGCCACCTTCAACAGCATCGCCAATACGGCCATCATCCCCATGCAGGATGTGCTGCGCCTGGGCGAATCCGCGCGCATGAACCTGCCGGGCAGCGTGGGCGGCAACTGGATGTGGCGGATGAAGCCCGGCGCCGCCAACGCAAGCGTGGCCAGGTGGCTGCGGGACATCAACCTGAAAACCGGCCGTCTCAGCGCGGAGACGGCGTGAGAAAAGCCCCTGCTGCGACAAGAGGTGATCATTGAGCAGCTAAAAGCCATGGACCATGCGGACACCATGGTGATAAAGGCCCGGGAGCTGTACGCCTATGCCACGGGCTGCCTGGACATGAACCCCCGGCTGTTTGAGCCGGAAGAAGAATTGGCATAAAGCAATCCACCATGACACGGCTTCCTTTCATCGCGTGACAGGAAGCTTTTTTCTGTTCATACTGAGGGAATAAAACCGTTCTCCCACGCATCTATAAGGTATCAGGCCTGACAACTCACTGACGAAAGGGAAGCTCTGTGACAAAACAGAACCTGGAAGAACGCCTGCTGGCTCACACCGACCTGATGTACCGCATCAGCGTCAGTCTGCTGCGCAGCCCCCAGGATCGGGAGGACGCCGTGCAAAGCGCCCTGGAAATCGCCTGGCGCAAGGCAGGAAGCCTGCGGGATGACAGCAAGCTGAAGCCCTGGCTTACCCGGGTGATGATCAATGCCTGCTACGGCATCCTGCGGGGCAAGCAGCGGGAACTTCCCCTGCAGGTGGAGCCTTCAGAAGCGCACCCTGGCATCCCAGACCCCTGTCCACCTGCCCCGGGCTGGCCTGGTCATCACCTTTTGTGAGGTGGAAACCACCCCCATCGCCAGCTACTTAAGCCTGCGCTATGCCCTGGCCGCGGATGCCAGCGCCTTGCAGGGACTGAACCTGAAGGACGGCATCTGGGCTCATTGGCTCAACGAGGAGGGCCAGCCCCGGGAGCCAGGGGATTTCCAGATTGTCCTGCGCGGGCTGCCAACCGGGGAAACAGCCCTGATGCAAAGCTTCGGTGCCCTGCAGGAAGCCCCCGGCAGCATCACCCTGTCCTTTTACAATGGCCTGACCAAGGAGGTCTTTGACCAGGTTACCCTGAACCTATCCCCCAAGGAGGAACAATAACATGAAGTTGAAGAAAACCAGCCTTGTCCTCTTGTGCCTCATCCTGCTGGCAGGCGCTATGCCTGCTTCCCTGGCGCAAGAGGCAGCCGTTCTCACCCTGGGGGACGGCGCGCCCATCCCCTACTTAACAGGCTACACCAGCCGCCTCATCAAGGACGCTGCCCTGCTACAGGGCATCACCGGGCGGGTGGACCTTCGTTTTGAACAGCCGGACGCCCGCACGCTCAGCCCCCAGTCCAATGCCAGCATTCATATCCAGAACATATCCCTCACCGAGGATGTTCTGGCCCTCTTCTTCAGGGCGGAGTTTCCGGACTTTCTCCCCCTCAGCTACGGCACAGCCTGGGAAAGCTATGCCCGCTCGGTTCCTTTCCTGGTGCCCCTGGTGGATGGTCAGCATCTGCCCTTCCTGAACCTCTACCAGGAAGGCCATCCGGATGGGGAAAAGAGCATGCTGTGCCTGGTGGTGTATACCCTGCAGGATCCTGTCAGCGACCAGGCCCTCATCAGTTTTAAGGTCAACTTCAA
>CAYFUH010000013.1:12897-37699 GCA_964346355.1 uncultured Christensenella sp.
CCCTGCAGGATCCTGTCAGCGACCAGGCCCTCATCAGTTTTAAGGTCAACTTCAACGAGAAGGCGGGCGGGGAGGACAGGGCCCCCCAGGTGCGCGTGGACACAAGCCGGGCCCAGGACTTAACCCGGGCGGTCAATCCACAAACACCCCTCAGGTTTCAATTCGAAATCAGCAAGGGGCACTTGATTGACTACCAATTCACCCTGTGCCGGGTGTCCTTTGGCCCCTTTGGCAACCGGATCTTGATCCGCAACCGGGATGACGGCAGGGGCATCGGCCTTCTCCCCTGCGTGCTGCAGGATGAGGCGGGCAGGGCACTGACTGTCATCCCCACCGGTTTTTCCGGTTCAGGCCTGGCCAGCCCGGCCAAGCCTGTGGACGTATATAACGAGGTGCTGTTTTTAGGCGGGGAGGGGAGCAAGACTTTGCGCCTCGTCCCCTTCCAAAGCTACACGAAGGAAGGTTCGCAGGATGCCCCTGTAGCCCTGCCCCTTTTTAGGGACTACCCCTACAGCCTGCCTCTGTCCCCAGTGAGCGAACTGACCATCCACGGCCTGAAGATCGATGAGCAGGGCCTCAGTATCCACCACAGCATCACGGGCCCGGGCACTGTCAACTTTCAGTTGGGGGATGCCGACAGCCAGCCCATCAGCAAGCTGAACAACCAGGCTGTGGGCTTTATCGGCTACGATTTGGGCAGAGACAGCCTCGTGGCAAGCCTTCTGTGGTCTGGCGAATACAAGAACCAGCCGGTTTCCCGGGTTACCCCAAAGGATATCAAACAGGCCCAGACCTTGCTGATTGACCTGAGCTCCCAGCGTTTTGAGGACAGGCTGGTGGAAGACCTGGCGGTCACGATACCCCTGAAATAGCATAACCTGCTGAAGACAGACAAGGGGCCGGCGAATGCCGGCCCCTTGTCGCAGTGTGGATTCACGCGGAAGGCTCAGTACAACACCAGATAATTATCCAGCTCCCACTGGCTCACGCGCTGGCGGTAGTCCTCCCACTCCTTGCGTTTCCCGCAGGCGTAATATCCCATGATGTGCTCGCCCAGGGTGTCTTTCACCAAGCTGTCCTGCTGCATGCAGGCGATGGCTTCATTCAGATTGGCGGGCAGGGCTTCAATCCCCCGGGCCTCGCGCTCCGCCTGGGGCATTAAATAGATGTTCTCCGCGATTTCCGGGGGCGGCGTCAGCCCCTGCTTGATGCCCGAAAGACCAGCTTTTAACAGCAGCGCCAGCGCCAGATAGGGGTTGCAGGAGGGATCCGGGCTGCGCAGCTCCAGCCGGGTGCCCCGGCCGCGGGCGGAGGGGATGCGGATTAAGACCGAGCGGTTCCTGGCCGACCAGGACTTATAGCAGGGCGCTTCATATCCCGGTACCAGGCGCTTGTAGGAGTTGACCAGGGGGTTTAAGACCGCCGTCATGCCGGATAAATGGTTAAGCAAGCCCGCGATAAAGCTGTAGGCCTCGCCTGACAGCTCCTTCTCCCCCGCCGGATCGTGGAAGAGGTTCTTGCCGTTTTGAAACAGCGACATATTGGTGTGCATGCCCGAGCCCGCCACGCCATACAGCGGCTTGGGCATGAAGGTGGCGTGCAGCTTGTGCTTTTGCGCGATGGTCTTGACCGCCAGCTTGAAGGTCATGATGTTGTCGGCGGTCTTGAGGGCCGAGGCGTACTTGAAATCGATCTCATGCTGGCCGGGGGCGGATTCGTGGTGGGAGGCCTCAATCTCAAAGCCCATGTCCTCCAGCGCCAGGCAGATGTCCCGCCGGGCAATCTCCCCCCGGTCAATAGGCCCCAGGTCAAAATACCCGGCCTCGTCATTGGTGTGGGTGGTGGGGTGGCCGTTCTCATCGGTATGGAACAAAAAGAACTCGCACTCCGGCCCTACGTTGAAGGTGTAGCCCATCTCATCCGCTTCCTTGATGACCTGCTTTAGGATATGCCGCGGGTCGCCCAAAAAGGGCAGGCCGTCGGGCGTGTAGACATCGCAGATCAAGCGGGCCTCGTGCTCCGCATGCCCGTGCCAGGGCAGGCGTGCGAAGGTGGACAGGTCCGGATGGAGCATCATGTCCGATTCCTCCAGGCGCAAAAAGCCCTCGATGGAGCTGCCGTCCACCGTCACCTGGTTTTTGAGCGCCCGGTCAATCTGGGAAGCGTTGATGGCGATGTTTTTGAGCTGGCCGAAGATATCTGTAAACTGCAGGCGGATGAAGCGGATCCGCTCCTCCTCTATAATGCGTTTGATCTCGTCCCTGGTCATGCCTTCCACCCGCCTTCCTCACGTCAGCCCTTTGGGCTGTAAGCCCTATCTTATGCCCGAACACAAAACAGGGTCAAGAAAAGCGCGGCAGGCCGCGCCATTGTGAACAAACAAAAAACAATGCTTTACAGGCTGATATCAGAATCCAGGCCTTCCTCCTGCGCAAACGGCGCCAGGATGTCTGCCGCCTCCCCGGTCACATAGTCCTCTGTCTGCCTTGCGGCCAGGCCGATATAGTCCGCGGGGTTTAACAGGCGCTGCAAGTCCTCTTGATTTAGGCCAAAGGCCGGGTCCGCAGCGATTTTGTCCATCAGGTCATTGGGCAGGCCTTCCTCCTTCACCCGCTTACCGGCTGCCATGGCGTGGGTGCGGATGCGCTCGTGCAACTCCTGCCGGTTGCCGCCCTTCATCACAGCTTGCATTAAGATGTTCTCCGTCGCCAAAAAGGGCAGCTCCGCCCGCAGATGCGCATCCATCATGTTGGGGTAGACCACCAGACCGGTCACGATGTTTTCATACAGGGTAAGCACCGCGTCCGCCGCCAAAAAGCCTTCCGCCAAAGACAGCCTGCGGTTGGCACTGTCGTCCAGCGTGCGCTCCAGCCACTGGGCGGCGGCGGTGTGCTCCGCGTTGGCGGCGTTGTTGATGATGAAGCGGCACAGGGCGGCCATGCGCTCTGTGCGCATGGGGTTGCGCTTATAGGGCATGGCGGAGGAGCCGACCTGCGCGGTCTCAAAGGGCTCCTCCACCTCCTTCAAATGCTGCAAAAGGCGCATGTCGTTTGAAAACTTGTGCGCGCTTTGCGCGATGCCGGACAGGACTTGCAGGGCCCGGGCGTCAAACTTCCGGGTATAGGTCTGGCCGGAGACCGCAACCGGGCGGGAGCAGCCCATCTTTTGCGCAATCCGCTCATCCAGCGCCTTCACCTTGCCCTCATCCCCTTCAAAAAGCGACAGGAAGGAGGCCTGCGTGCCCGTCGCGCCCTTGCAGCCCAAGGGGCGCAGGGTGTCCAGAAAATGGTTGATCTCACCCAAATCCATCAGCATATCCTGCAGCCACAGGGTGATGCGCTTGCCCAGGGTGGTGGGCTGGGCGGGCTGGAAGTGCGTGTAGCCCAGCATGGGCATGTCCTTATACATCAACGCCTTTTTTGACAGCGCGCGGGCGGTGCCCAAAACCCGCCTGCGCAACAGGCGCATGCCCTCCCCCAGGATGAGAGCATCCGCGTTGTCCGTCACATAGCAGGACGTCGCGCCCAGGTGGATGATGGGCGCGGCCTCCGGGCACACCTGCGCATACGCTTTTAAGTGCGCCATCACGTCATGGCGCAGCTCTTTTTCAAAGCGCGCGATGACCTCAAAATTCACGTCCTCTGTGTGCGCAGCCAGTTCCGCCACCTGGCTGTCGGTGATGGGCAAGCCCAACTCCTGCTGCGTCTGCGCCAGATACAGCCACATCCGCCGCATCAAGCGCGCGCGGTGATTGGGCGAGAACAGCGTTTGCATCTCTTTGCTGCCATACCGGGTGGAGAACGGGCTTTGATATCTTTCCTGGCCTTGCATTGGGCACCTCAACTTTGTTTGATACCCAGATAATAAAAGGACTTGTGCCTGGCGTCAATCACTTGACAGGCAGGGGCGCTGTTTGTACCATAAAGCCATCAAGACAAGGAGGGCTGCGCACGTGAACGACACCGCCTGTTAAGTTCTTTTTTGGACGAAGCACCAGGGTTTTTTCCTGTGCTTTCACAGGGGGTTTTTCACGTGGCAGTCATTCAAATACAGGATTATTTTTTCGCCTACGACGGCAACATCACGCCGGTTTTTGATGGGCTCAACTTTCATATGGATTCCAGCTGGCGCCTGGGCCTGGTAGGCCGCAACGGGCGCGGGAAGACCACGCTGCTTCGCCTATTGGCAGGGCAGCTACAGGGACACGGGCAGATCATCAGCAGCCTGCCGTTTGACCTCTTCCCCTATGAGGTGGACATGAACCGCCCGGCGGGCGAGGCGCTGATCAATGCGCTTGCGCCCTATACGCGGTGGGAAGTGCAGATGCAGGATTTGCTTTTGCAGTCAACACCCGAAGCAATCGCCAAATACGGGGAAATCGAACACCAATACAGCCTGAAAGACGGCTATGTCATCCGCGAGTACCTGGCGCGGGAAACTGCCTTCATGGGCATTGCGCCGGAAGAACTAAACCGGCCTTTGTCCACCTTCAGCCCAGGGGAGCAGACACGGTTGAAGCTGGCCGCGCTGTTTTTGCGCAAGGGCTATTTCCTGCTCATCGACGAGCCCACCAATCACCTGGACACGGCAGGCCGGGCACGGGTGGCGGACTACCTCAAAACCAAGGCCGGCTTTTTGGTCGTCTCCCACGACCGGGATTTGTTGGACACGGTGTGCACGCACATCCTGGCGCTGGAAAAGCAGGGCGCGCGCGTGGTGGCCGGCAACTACAGCACCTACCGGGAGAACAAACGCAACCAGGACGAACTGGAACACCAGCAAAACGAGCGCATCAAGGCGGACATCAGGCGATTGAAGCAGTCCGCCCGCGAAAAATCCGATTGGAGCGATCGGATCGAAGCCACCAAAATTGGGCAGGGCCCCTGTGACCGCGGCTTTATCGGGCACAAAGCCGCCAAGATGATGAAGCGCTCCAAGGCGATTGAAACCCGCATCGCCCGGCAGATTAGGGAGCAGGAAGCCCTCTTGTTAAATGTGGAGCAGACAGCGCCCCTCAAGCTGCAACCCCTGCCGCCCATTGGCCCGGTTGTGATGCGCTTTGACAAGGTGGACTTTGGCTATGGGGACAAGCCCCTCATCCAGCAAACGGACCTGGTGATCAAACCAGGCGACCGCCTGGCGCTGACCGGCCAAAACGGCAGCGGCAAGACCACCCTGCTTAAACTCATGAAAGGGGAATTGACCCCAAAAAGCGGCAGCATCTGGCAGCCCAGGGGGCTTATCCTCTCCCATCTGCCGCAGACCAGCGCACACCTGTCGGGCACGCCGCGGGAATGGGCGCTGCGGGAAGGCCTGGACCTGACGCTGTTTTTGACCCTGCTGCGCAAGTTTGATTTCGCGCACGAGCTGTTTGACCGCGACATCCGCGGCTTTTCCCTGGGCCAGCGCAAAAAGGTGCTGCTTTCGGCCACGCTTGCCCAGCAGGCGCATCTGTACCTGTGGGATGAGCCGCTCAACGACATCGACCCGGAAAGCCGCGAGCAAATTGAGGACATGCTTTCTGACACCGGCGCCACGATGGTGTTCATCGAGCACGAGCGCGCCTTTTTGGACAAGGTCAAAACCCGGGAGTTGACGCTCTCCCCCAATTATTGTGGTTGAAGTATTCAACGTTTTGCCTTATAATCCAATCGGTGCGCCGGAGTGGCGGAATGGCAGACGCAGGGGACTTAAAATCCCCTGGCCTCAACGGCCGTGCTGGTTCGAGTCCAGTTTCCGGCACCAGGGCGCCGCGGGCTTCAAAAAGTTCGCGGCGCCTTTTTTTACGCTGTTTTTGGTGCTGTTTTGCGCCATCACCGGGGCGGGTGCGCTGCTAAAGGCCAGGGTGTTCCAACCGGTGAAGTCATGGCCCGCACGGATTTTCCCAGCCAGCCCCCTTGTAATTCAACCGCTTTTTAGGTAATCTGATACCAGCAAAAATGAAAACTTTAGGCAAGAAAGGAAGACACCCATGAAAAAGCAAGTGGCACTCCTGCTCTCCTTCCTGTTGTTGATGGCTTGCGCGCTGCCCGGGCTGGCCGAAGCGGACGTGATTTACATCAACCCCGAATTTAACGAAAAAGAGATGAAGAACATCCAGGGTGAAACCATCCTGCTGGAAGAGCACATGGAAAACCTTGTGGGCTATTTAGACCTGGGCTTTGCCTTCATCGTGCCCGACTACATGAACGGCTGGGATGAGACCAGCCCCTGGCAGATTGATGACAGCATGCACAGCATTGGCTATGTCTATTTCCCCAAGGAGCTGATGCCCACCTTCCTGAGCCTGGATACCTTAACAGACGAGAAGGAGATGGAGGAAGCCGCGGGAAAGATCAGCGAAGGCGTTGTCTATACCTTCGGCGTGCTGCGCGTCAACCCGCAGCTGGAGTTAAGCGACGCGTCCTTTGAGGCGTACCAGGAGCTCTATGAACACATGGAGGAGTTCACCAAAAACGGCGATGACACCATCTACCTGTGCTACAACACTACCTTTAAAAGCGAGATGCTGACAGCGGAAGAGCAGGAAACGCTTGCGAAATTCGTCGAAGAAGGCTTGCAGATTGTCAAATCCACGCTGATCCTCTTCCCGCCTGTTTACCAGGAAGCCGCAGACCCCGGCCAGATTACGGTTGAAGGCGGTGCCGCGGCCTTTGCCGTGAACGACCTGGACGGCAACCCTTTTGATACCGGCACGTTTTCAAAGTATGACCTGACCGTCGTCAACGTCTGGTACACCTGGTGCGGCCCCTGCGTCGCGGAGATGCCCGATTTGCAAAAACTGAAGGAACAGCTGCCCGAAAACGTCAACCTGATCACCGTGTGCATGGACGGTGAGAGCGAGAATGAGCTGGCCAAGGAGATCGTCGCTTCCGTGGACGCCACCTTCCAGACCTTGCAGGGGGATTCCCTGGCCCAAACCGTGATGGCAAACATCTACGCCGTGCCCACCAACCTGTTTATGGACAAGGACGGCCTCCTGGTGGGCGATCCTGTCGTGGGCGCGATGGGCGCAGGCGCGACCTTTGTGGAAGACGCCCTCAAGATTGTGAGCGAACGGCTGGCATTCATCGGCAAATAAACAAAAACGCGCAAAATGCAGGAGCATGGCGGGATGCTGCCATGCTCCTTTTTGATTGATGAATGGTTCTTACCCCTCCTCCGCCCTGGCGGTGAAAACTGCATGATCGGGCTGTTTATTGCGCGCACAGCGCGGCCGGTTTGTGGTAGGATAAGGGCAACAATCATCAACCCACATGGAAAGGACAGCAAGATGGACCAGTTTTATACGCCGGGCAGGCTGATTCGCCTGGGCATCATCGGCCTGGGCAGCCGAGGCATTCCGCAAATGAAGGTGCTTTTGCCCATGGAAGACGTGCGCATCATCGCCCTGTGCGATGCCTATGAGGACAGGCTGGCCCACGCGAAGGACCTGCTCAAGGGCAGCCCGCACGAGCAAGCCGTCCCCTATACGCTGGCGGAGGACATGCTGCTAACAGAGGAGATGGACGCCGTCCTCATCATGACCAGCTGGGAAACGCACATCCCGCTGGCCATCCAGGCCATGCAACACGGCATCGTGCCCGGGCTGGAGGTGGGCGGCGCCAGTGCCGTACGGGCGTGCTGGCAGCTGGTGGAGACCAGCGAGCAGACCGGCATCCCCGTGATGCTGCTGGAGAACTGCTGCTACGGCGAGGAGGAGATGGCCCTGCTGCAGATGAAGCGCGCGGGCCTGTTTGGGGAGCTGGTGCACCTGCGCGGCGCGTATGAACACGACCTGCGCGAGGAGATCGGCCGCGGCGACATCACCCGCCACTACCGCCAGCGGCACTTCCTGCACCGCAACGGGGACCTCTACCCCACCCACGCGCTGGGACCCATCATGAAGCTGCTGGGTATCAACCGCGGCAACCGCATGGTGTCCCTGGTGTCCGTCGCCTCAAAGGCAGCAGGCCTTCATGAATGGTTGACGGAACACCGGAGGGACACGCCGGGTTTACAAAACATGCCCGTCGCCTGCGGGGATGTGGTCAACACCATCATCACGACCGCCAAGGGGCAGACCATCCTTTTAACGCATGACTGCACCCTGCCCCGGCCTTATTCCCGCGGCCTGCGCGTGCAGGGCACCCGCGGCATCTGGATGGAGGACAACCGCTCCATGTATGTGGACGGCAAAACGCCGCATGTGCCCGGCCACTGGACGCACAGCTGGGAGAGCGACGCGCCCTACATGAAGGAGTACGCCCACCCGCTGTGGACGGCCTACCACGAATTTGGCAAGCGCGGCGGCCACGGCGGCATGGACTTTCTGGTGCTGCGCGCCTTTATTGAGGCGCTGCAGCAGGGCAGCCCCATGCCCATTGACGTGTATGACACCGCAGCCTTAATGGCGATCACCGCGCTGTCGGAGGAATCCATCGCGCAGGGCAGCGCGCCCATCGCCATCCCGGATTTCACCCTGGGCCGCTGGCTGCAGCCCCGCGAAAAAGCGGAAGGAAAATACGCGCTGGACGACTAACCAGCGCGCATCACCAAGAGCTATCCGCCTCATGCCATGCCATCACGGCATGGTTTTTTCTTAGGACTCAATGGGCGGCAGGGAGGCTTCCGGCACACCCTGCGCCTTCAAGGCCTCGAAATAGCCGTTTAAGTAGTCCGTATCGCAAAACACCTCCAGCGCGATGACCTTGCCCCAGCAGATGGTGATCACATGCACGCCGCGGTTGTGATAGCGCGTGCCCGCGCGGTCGCTTAAGCTGTCTGTCCATTCCAGCATGGCGATGGTGCGCCAGGGGAAGCCGCTGACGGCGATTTTCTCAATCTCAAAGGCCAAATCCGGCATCAAGGCAGCCAGGCGCTCATACCAGGCCTGGATAGACGCCTTGTCCCGCCGCAAGCCGGCCAGCGGATGCCCCTCGCCTGAAAACCAGTGGCTGACACCCTGCGCCCTAAACTGCCGGGTGATCACCGCGTAGTCCCCGCGGTTGAGCGCGGCAAAGGAATTGAGCAGATTCCGCTTCACAATGGCATGGTACATCCTGGTTTCCTCCCTGCGGTGTGTTTGAAGGGATTATAGCCAACAAAGTGCTTTGTATACAGAGGGCTGCGGATATCGTTTCCCGCGCGGTTTATGGTATGCTATAGCCGTTCGCTGCGCAGGTCTGCCCGCCGCGAGCGCCAATAGCACACAGGGGGAGCATATGCGCAAACTGAATAACCAGACAGTACAGGACTATCTGACCATGACCCTTGGCATTTTCATCACCGCGGTGGGGGTCTATTTCCTGAAGTTTCCCAACAATTTCTCAACCGGCGGCGTGACGGGCATCTCCGTCATCCTGGCCCATTTAATCCCGGGCATCTCCGCCACAGGGGTGGCCAACCTGCTTAACCTGGTGCTGCTGGGCGTTGGGCTGGTTGTGATCGGCCGGGACTTCGGCGTGAAGACCATCTACTGCACGCTGCTGTTGACCGCCCTGCTCTTCCTGTTTGAGCGCTTGATCCCCATGACGCATCCGCTGACGGACCAGCCCTTTATGGAATTGATGTTTTCCATGGTGCTCTTCGCGGTGGGCGCGGCGCTGCTCTTTAATGTGGGCGCCTCCAGCGGCGGCACGGATATAATCGCCATGGTGCTCAAGAAATACACCCGGATTTACAGCATCGGCACCGCCCTGTTGATGGTGGACATCGCAGCGACCGCCGCAGCTTTCTTTGTGTTTGACATCAAGACCGGCCTGTTCTCCCTGTTTGGGCTGATTACCTGGGGTGCCTTGCTGCAAGTGACCCTCAATGCCCTGCGCCAGCAGCGGTATTTCCACATCATCACCACCGATGCCGAATTGATCCGCCAGTTTATCATCTCCCATATCGGCCGCAGCGCCACGCTGTTTGACGGCCACGGCGCCTTCACGGGCGAGGAGCGCAGCCTGATTATGACGGTGGTCAACTCCAAGCAGGCGGTGGAATTGCGCAGCTTTATCATGGAAAACAGCCCCAACTCCTTTATGCTGGTCACCAACACCAATGACGTGGTGGGAAAAGGCTTCAGGAGCATGATGTAATTTTGATCCCAAACGCATTCGTTTGCGCCATGAAGGCGCCTGTGATACAGTAAACCCAGTACACAACAACATGAAGGAGTGCTTTTTATGCGTCAATCCATCACCCCCATCGTTGCGGACAAGGCGCCCGCGGCGCTTGGCCCCTATTCTGCCGGCATGGCCTTCCAGAACCTGCTGTTTTTGTCCGGCCAAACCCCCATTGACCCCAACACAGGGGACTTGGTGGCAGGCGGCGTCGCGGAGCAGACCGCGCAGGTCATCAAAAACCTGGGCGCTGTGCTGGAAGCGGCCGGCAGCGGCTTTGACAAGGTGATCAAGACCACCTGCTTCCTCACCGACATGGCCAATTTTGCCGCCTTTAACGAGGTCTACGGCAAGACCTTCATCAGCAAGCCTGCCCGCTCCACCGTGGCGGTGCGCGCCCTGCCCAAGAACGCGCTGGTGGAAATTGAGCTGATCGCCTTCCGCGACTGATCCATTATTTATTCCCGATTGCCTTGCCCATTCTGGGCAGGGCGCTTGATGTTTTCAAAAACGGAAGGAAGGTAGGATGCTGTTTTACTGTCACCCCGTCTGCACCACCTGCAAAAAGGCGCGGGATTTTCTGCATAAACACCAGCTTGATTTTACGGAGCTGGACATCCGCGAGCACCATCCCAGCGCGGAGGAACTGCGCGTCTGGCACAAAAAGAGCGGCCTTGCGCTCAAGCGCTTTTTTAACACCAGCGGGCAATTGTACCGCGGGATGGGCCTGTCCGCCCGGCTGCCGGAGATGACTGAGCAGGAGCAGCTGGACATCCTGGCTCAAAGCGGCATGATGGTGCGCCGCCCCATCCTGATTGATGGCGACACGGTGCTGGTCGGCTTTCATGAGCAGACCTGGGCGGATGCCCTGCTAAAAGGCTAAGCCATGCCGCTGTCCATCATCACGGGGGACATCACAAAGGTGCTTTCAGACGCGCTGGTGAATGCCGCCAATACCCGGCTGCAGGAGGGCGGCGGGGTGTGCGGCGCCCTGTTTCAAAAGGCAGGGCGCGAGAAGATGCGCGCTGCCTGCCGGCACATTGGCCGCTGCGAGGTGGGGCAGGCCGTCATCACGCCGGCCTTTGATCTGCCCGCCCGCTATGTGATTCACGCGGTGGGCCCCCTGTACCAGGACGGCCAGCAGGGGGAGGAGGCGCAGCTTGAAAGTGCCTATTTAAGCGCACTGTCTTTGGCGCAGCAACACAAGCTGCGCTCCGTCGCCTTTCCGCTGATTTCCTCCGGCATCTACGGCTACCCCAAGCAGGAGGCCCTGGCGGTCGCGGTGCGCAGCATCCGCGCGTTTTTGGACGCGCAGGAGGACGAGCTGGATGTCACCCTGGTGCTGTTTGACCAGGCGGACGCGCAATTGGACCCTGCCCTTCGCAGGCGTCTGTGCGAGCTGATAGAGGGCGCGCAAACGGACGCGGCGCACCGGCTGCACCGCATGGCCGAAACCCGCCGCAATGCGCGCTATCTGCGCAGCCTGGCGGCGGAGGAGACGCTGGACAGCCGCGGCTTTGAGCTTGAAGCACCCGATGTGATGCCGGCCATGCTGCCAGACCCAGGCAGCGGGCTGGACGCTTTAATTGGCCGGATGGATGAGGGGTTTTCAACCTCGCTGCTCAAGCTGATCGACAAAAAGGGCTTGACGGATGCCCAGGTCTACAAAAAGGCCAACCTGGACCGCAAGCATTTTTCCAAAATCCGCAGCAACCCGCACTACGCGCCCGGCAAATTGACGGTACTGGCGCTGATCATCGCCCTGGAACTGCGCCGGGATGAGGCGGAGGACCTGCTCTCCCGCGCGGGCTTCGCCCTCTCCCCCAGCCACAAGACGGACATCATCGTGGGCCACTTTATCACCCAGCGCATCTATGACATTGACACCATCAACACCGCGCTGTACGCCTTTGACCAGGCGCTCTTGGGAGCCAAAGTATAAAAAAATGTCGCCCAAGAAGCGACCAACATAAGATCAAGTCCGGCTATCCTTCAATCATTACATGGATTGGAGGATGTTCACATGACCACGAATTTGACAGAACTGGTGTATATCATTGACCGCAGCGGCTCCATGGGCGGCCTGGAGGGCGACACCATCGGCGGGTTCAATTCCCTGCTGAACAAGCAGCAGGCGCTGCCGGGCGAAGCCCGCGTCACGACCGTGCTGTTTGATGACAAATACGAGCTGCTGCACGACCGCCTGGATGTGAAGGCAGTAAACGCCATCACCCATCAGGATTATTTTGTGCGCAGCACCACCGCGCTGCTGGACGCCATTGGCAGAACCATCCAGAAGGTGGACGGCGTGATGAAAGCCACTGCGCCCGCGCACCGGCCGGACAAGGTGCTGGTTGTGATCATCACCGATGGCATGGAAAACGCCAGCCGCAGGTTCACCGCGCATCAGGTGCAGGCCTTAGTCAGCGCGCGGCGGGAGATGGGCTGGGAGTTCATGTTCCTGGGCGCCAACATGGACGCCATCGCGGCGGCTGAGGAGGTGGGCATCGACCCAAGCCTCGCGCAAACCTACACCAATGACGCGCGGGGCGTCAGGATGAACTACGAAGCCGTAGCGTACGCCACCACGCATTTCCGCGGCGCGGGCCAGGTGCCGCAGAACTGGCGTGACGCCATCCAGGAGCGGGAGCGCAGGAAGTAAGCGGCAAACCACGTGCGAAAAGGGCGTTTGCCCTTCCCGTTTTCTTGACCCATTAAAGCGCCCATGATAGGATGAACAAAGAGAAAAGAGGTGATGGGCATGGAAAAATTTGATCTTTGTGAAGGCACCCTCGTGCACGAAGCCGCGGTAAAGGCTGTGCAGGAGCGGTTGTTGAGCGAAGCGCTGTTTTCCGATGCCGCCAATTTTTTCAAGGTCATGGGCGATGGCACCCGTTTCCGCATCCTTTTTGCGCTGGATATCCACGAACTGTGCGTGTGCGACCTGGCCACCCTGCTGGGGATGAGCATCTCCGCTGTCAGCCATCAACTGGCCCGGCTGCGAGAGAACAAGCTGGTCAAAAGCCGCCGGGACGGCAAAAATGTGTTTTATAGCCTGGCGGACGACCACGTGAGCCAGATGCTCAAGGGCTGTGTGGAGCATGCCACGGAGGATATGCACCCATAAATCAAAAAGAATATAACAAAACCGGGCAGATGTTTTCAGCCCGGTTCTGTTTTGTGTAAGGGTTTATGATTCCAGCATCCCAAGCAGTTCTTCCGCCGCGTCACGGGGGAAGTCCGCGTCTTTTTCACTTTCCAGCATACCGCGCAGCGCCGCCCTGGCCTGCTCGCTCTGGGGCAGCATGTAGCCGCTTTCGCGCAGCATGTCCTCCGCCACGATGCGGATGGATTCCTTCAAAGCCCGCGCCAGCTGGGCCTGTACCGTGGATGCGGGGCTGTTGATGACCGCGTCCATGGCGGCCTCCTGGCTGGCCTTGCTGACAAGCAGCGCGCGCAGCGCTGCACAGACCGCCTCCTGTTTGGGCTGCTGGGGCGGGAAGTTAGATGGCACCTTGGAAATGGCGCCGGAGGGGCAGGCGTCCACACAGGCGCGGCAGGCGTCCAGGCATTTGCTGGCGTCAATCTGGCCGTCATCCGTGTTGGTCGCGCCTGTGGGGCAGACAAACAGACACAGGCAGTCCTTGGTGCACAGGCGGATATTGCGTACAGCTTTCATGCTATGCCCCCCTCTTGATCTGGTTAAATTTGAAACGGGGCACCTTGCACACCGGGCAGATCTCCGGCGCCTCTGCCCCGGTGTAGATAAACCCGCAGGCTTCGCAGACATAGACATTGTCATTCAAAAAGGCGCTGTCGCCGTCTTTTAGGTAACGCCGCAGGATGTTAGCCTGGATTTTACTGACCTTCTCGCCCCAGGTGAGGGCGCGCAGCGCGCCCCTGTCCCCCGCTTCCCGCGCTGTGTTAAAGGCCGCCACATAGCGCGCCGAGATGTCCTCGTTGAGCAGTTTTTGCGCGCTGTCCATATCGCCCACGGCCGCGCTGCGCTGGTTGAAAACGTCCTCAATGCGCGCAAACAGGCTGGCCATGGGCGCATTGTGCTGCTTGGATGCCGCCTTGGACAGGTTGCTCATCAAGATGGCCTGATGGCGCGCGTCCTGGCGCTCCTCCTTGGTATGTACAGCCGCTGCAGCGTGCGCTGGCGCCTGCGCCGCTGCGCCCTCTGGTTCAAACATGGACTTGTCCGCACCGCAGATGGGGCAGACCCAGTCCTCCGGCAGGTCCTCCCATTTGGTGCCCGGCGCGATACCCTGGCTTTTGTCGCCCACGTTCTCGTCATAGTCGTAGCCGCACACGGTACAAATGTACTTTCTCAAACCCTTCATCCCTTCCTCCGCGTGCAGATGCCCACCCGCGCGGATATCAATTTGTCTGCGTCCATCTTAATCGTTTACGATTCGCTTGTAAAGGGATGCTGAAAACCTGGTATCATCCGCGCATTTTACGCTTGACAGTTGAACGGGCGCTCAACTATAATGGGGACGGTTGAACCATCATTCAAGTATCAGGAGGACGTCCGCATGACATCTGCCTTAAAGATCAAAAACCTGGGCTGCGCCAGCTGCGCGGCCAAGATGGAAAAGCGCATCTGCGCCCTGCCGGGGGTAAAAACCGCGCGGGTCAACTTCCTCACCCAGCGGCTGACCCTTGAAGCCGATGATCAAAACATGCCCCGCCTGTTTCAACAGGCCGCCGATATCATCCAGAAGATTGAGCCGGACGCCAGGCTGATGGTGCCTGCCCAGTAGGTATGACCAAACGCATCTACCGCATTCCCCTTGCCCTGCTGCTGTTGATAGCGGGGCTTTTGCTGCGCGAAAACGCGCCGGTCAGCATCACTCTGTTGATGCTGGCCTACGCCACCTCTGGCTATGACGTGTTGTTTGACGCGGTGCGCGGCATCCTGCGCGGCCAGGTGTTTGACGAGAACTTCCTGATGTCGCTTGCCACCGTTGGCGCCCTTGTCATCGGCGAGCACGCCGAGGCCGTGGCTGTGATGGTGTTCTTCCAGACCGGCGAGATGTTTGAGCACTATGCGCTGGACAAATCGCGCCGGTCCATCCAAAGCGCGATGGACCTGTTGCCAGAGCGCGCCAATTTGCTGCTGGAGGATGGGCAGACCCGGGCAGTGGAACCGGAGGAAGTGCGGGTGGGCGAGCGGATCCTGGTGCGCCCGGGCGAGCGGCTGCCGCTGGACGGCGTAGTGCTCTCGGGTACCAGCCAGCTGGATACCGCAGCGCTCACGGGCGAAGCCCTGCCCCGGGAGGCGCTCATTGGGGATGAGGTGCTCAGCGGCTGTGTCAATTTGACCGGCGTCTTAACCATCCGCGTGACCAAGCCCTTTGAGCAGTCCACCGTCAGCCGGATATTAGAGATGGTGGAGACCGCCACGGATAAAAAATCCAAACAGGAAAGCTTTATCACCCGCTTTTCCGCCGTCTACACCCCGGTGGTCGTGGTTCTGGCGCTGCTGTTGGCCTTTGTGCCGCCGCTTTTTATTCCCGGCGCGCAGCTGTCAGACTGGGTCTACCGCGCGCTCAACTTCCTGGTGGTGTCCTGCCCCTGCGCGCTGGTGGTTTCCATCCCCCTGGCCTTCTTTGGCGGGATTGGCGGCGCCTCCCGCGCGGGCATTCTGACCAAGGGCTCCAACTACTTAGAGGCGCTTGCCAAGGCGGATACCTTTGTGTTTGACAAGACGGGCACCTTAACGCACGGCCGCTTCACCCTAAGCCAGGTGAAGGCGAGCGATATGCCGGAAGCAGCCTTGCTGCGCCTGGCCGCGCACGCGGAAACGCACTCCCTGCACCCCATTGCGGATGCCATCAAACAAGCCTATGGCCAGCCGCTTGACCCCGCTTTGGTGGGCGAAGTGCAGGAGATGCCCGGCGGCGGGGTGATCGCCGCGGTGGACGGGCAGCAGGTCCTGCTGGGCAACGCCCGTCTGATGGCGCAGCACGGCATCCGACTGCCGGACACCCAGGACACGGGCACCATCAGCCATGTGGCGGTGGATGGCCGCTACGCCGGCAGCATAAAGGTGTCCGACACCACCAAGCCGTGCGCTAAGGAGGCCTTATCCCGCCTGCGCGCGCAGGGCATCCGCCAGTTGGTGATGCTGACGGGCGACAACGAACAAACCGGCACACAGGTGGCGCGGGAACTGGGCATTGATGCAGTCCACGCCGGCCTTTTGCCCCAGGACAAGGTGCACAAGGTGGAGGAGCTGCTGGAGTCACCCGGCCGCAAGGGCAGCCTGGTCTTTGTGGGTGACGGCGTGAACGACGCGCCGGTTTTGGCACGGGCGGACGTGGGCTTTGCCATGGGCGCCATGGGCTCTGACGCCGCGATTGAGGCAGCGGACATCGTCATCATGAACGACGACCCCTGCAAGATGGCCGCCGCGCTCACCATCGCCCGGAAAACCGTGCGCATCGCCAAGCAAAACGCGGTGTTTGCCATTGGTGTCAAGGTGGGCGTGCTCATCCTGTCCACGCTGGGGCTATCCACCTTATGGATGGCTGTGTTTGCCGATGTGGGCGTAGCCGTGCTGGCCATCCTCAACGCCATGCGCGCGCTGCGGGTGCCGCCGGATTGCCAGGCATGTGCTGTGAGCGTACAACCATAAAAAACCGGGTCGCCCCGGTTTTTTCGTATCCTATGCGTTTGCCTTATAGATCTTTTTTATAAATCCTGACAACATCATAGCCATCCGCCCGCATGGGATGCTGGACCGGAATGACCGATTCCTCCACAAAGACGGCGCCGGACAATTCAGCCGTGCGGGCGGAGGCGGTGTTCTCCGGCAGGCAGGTAATGGTCACATAGGGCAGTTGATGCCGCTTGGCCAGGGTGTATAGCAACTTGCAGGCGCGGGCGGCGAATTGCTGCCCGCGGAAGGCCGGTTCCACATGATAGGCGATTTGCCCGGGCCAGGTCATGAACTCCTCCAGCGACAGCCGCAGGCTGCACCGCCCCGCCACCGTCCCGTCTGACGCCCGGAGGATGTCAAACTGATAATAGGGCACGCGCCGCCTTGCCGTATCCCGCTCCTTGCGCCAGGCACAGCGCAGGCGGATAACCCCGTCGGTCAAATCATCCGTGGGCATAAAGGCGGTGTTCACACCGGTAATCTGCGCTGATGCCGCACTTTCTTCCTGTGTTTCCCGGCTGATGATCTGCCTAACCCCTTCGGGCATCTGCCCCAGCTGCTCCCGGTAAAAATGGGGATAGGCGTGCAGATGAGGAAGTTCTGTAATCGGCACCCAGACCGCGTGCTCCGGCGTGCCGTACATGGTCACGTCATGGGCAAGCAGCCGTGAATCCCCCCGCGGCTTCATCAGGTAGTACAGCGCCACCTCATGATAGGGGCGCGCGCCGCTTTCCCCCGGCGCCCCATCGCCAAAGAAAAAATTCTCATGGATGAAGCAGAGGCGGTCGATCTCATACCGGATGCCGGTTTCCTCAAACGCTTCGCGCAGCACGGCTTCCTCTGTGCTCTCGTGCAGGTTCACTGCGCCGCCGACGGAATAATAATAGGAATCACGCAGGTTTTGCGCCATGAGGACGCAGCCCTGCTCGATGATGATGGCGCAGGCGCGCAGACGGAACCAGCCATCCTGCCTGTCAAAGGCGCATTCCAGCGGCTTGTTCATGAAAACTCCTGTTTAATACGTGAAATCCCTTGCTGCCTTCTGCATGGCGAAGAGGGATTGGGGCGGAATGTATTCCGGGATGCTGTTGCCCGAGCCCACCGCCCAGCCACCGCGACCTGCCGTGCGCTCCAGCATCCTGATGGTACGAAAATAAATCTCCTCCGGGCTGTGCGTGCACAGGAAATCTACATCAATGCCGCCCAGCAGGGCGATGCGGGGATGGTAGCGCTCATAGGCCTCCTCGATGGGCAAAATCTTGTCCTCAAAGGAATGCTTGGCGTCAAAACCCATATTCATCACATCATCCATCAGGCTGTCCAAATTGCCGCAGGAGTGCAAAAACACCTTGCGCCCGGCCTGGTGCACCGCGTCCACAATCCGTTGGTGCCAGGGGAAGACATAGCGGCGCATCATCTCCGGGCTTAAAAAGGGCTGGGAGTTAAAGCCCCAGTCGTCATTGGCGCTCACCAGGCCCACTGTGTCATGCGCCAGCGCCAGTTGATAGTATTTCAGCAGCCGCGCGCCCACCGCGTCAAAGATGCGCTGCGCCAGATCCGGCTCGTCATACACCATCAGGCAAAGGGGTTCATAGCCCACCAGCTCGATCACGTTTTCCAGCACCCCGCCGGGGCCCATCAGCATCAGCTTCATGCCGTCTGGCAAATAGGGCTTGATGTCGCTCAATAACTCACTGCTAAAATCCTCGGGATCCGGCCAGGGAAAGGCCTCAAAGCTGGCCTCGTCATGGATGCCGGCCCCTTCGTTGATGGAGCGCGTCTTTTTCTGGTGATGGTCCACACCAAAGCGGAAATCGGACGCGTGCGCGGTGGCGTAGTCATAGCCCATCTTCCGGAAGGCGCGCACCACAAACTGGAGGTTTGAAAGGCGCGTACCGCTGTTGAATATTTCCTCATTCACAATCTCATACAGCGGGTAGTTCATGAACAGCTCAAACAGCACCGGCCGCGCCGGTTGCCTGTTGTTCAATACCGCCAGCATCTGGTCAAAATCCGGCGCAAATGGCTTCATGTTCCACTCCAATCTCATTTTCCTGATGATAAATTGAACGCATACAATGATGCGTTCAGCAGCGTTTCAAAAGCGTGTTGATGCGACAGCGTGTCTGATGAAGGCCTTTATCTCCTAGGTAAAGTGATGAGTCAGCGCTTGGATTGACTTGAATGATGAGAACGACCTTGTCCACGAGAAAGTGAGAAAGAGAAGGAGGGCGTCAATCCAGGCGCTATAAATCAAAAGTAAACCAATCCCGCACCATTAATACTAACACGTAAGGTAAAGCACAGGCCAAATAAGGACCGGCTCTTGGCGGCGTGGCTACCTGCGTTTGGTATTATCGAAGGCCCTTGTCGTAGGGTACGCCGCTGGCGCGCGGGGCCTGGGAGCGCTTGCTGGTGAAGGCCAGGGCAATCAAGGTGGCGATGAAGGGCACCATCTTGTAGATATCGCTGGGGATGCCCAGATCGCGCAGGAAGGGGATGCCGGAGTAGGCGGAGGAGATGGTTTTCATCAGGCCAAAGAAGAAGGCTGCGCCCAGGATGCGCAAGGGTTTCCACTGGCCGAAGATGAGCACCGCCAGCGCCAGGAAGCCGTAGCCGGACACCGTGGCGTTGAAGTTGGTGGAGGTGGGGATGACGTACACCAGCCCGCCCAAGCCCGCCAGGGCGCCGGAGATCAGCACACCTGCGTAGCGGATTTTGTACACATTGATGCCCACGCTGTCCGCCGCCTGGGGATGCTCGCCGCAGGCGCGCAGGCGCAGGCCAAAGCGGGTGCGGTAGAGGACAAAGGCCGCGATGACAAAAATCAACAGGCCGATGTAGGTGGTGATGTAAGCGTTTTGGAACAGCAGCTTGCCCAAAACCGGAATGTCCCCCAAAAGGGGCACTTTTTCGATGCGGAAGGTGTTGGTAAACTGCACCTGCTGCACCCCGTTGGGCTGGATCATGCGCGCCAAATAAATGGCACTCGCCGGGGCAATCATGTTCAGCGCTGTGCCCGAGATGGTCTGGTCGCTGCGCAGGCTGATGGCGGCATAGGCGTGCAGCAGGGAGAAGAGCGCGCCGGTGACAATGGCCACCACAATGGCGATGAGCAGCAACAGTTGCCCGCTCATCCCGCTTTGCAGCATGCTGATGAGCAGGATGGAGGTAAAGGCGCCGGACACCATGATGCCCTCCAGGGCGATGTTGACCACGCCGGAGCGCTCCGAGAACATCCCGCCCAGCGCCACAATCAGCAGGGGGATGGAGAAGAACATCATCTGTTGAACCAGGAAATATACAGCGTCCATCAGCTCACCGCCTCCTGTTTACTTGGTTGATGGCCTTTTCTGGCCCTGCGCTTGCCCGCCTTGGCGATCAGGTCGCGCACCAGCAGGGAGAAGGCGCTGAAGTAGATGATCAGGCCGATGATGACCTCGATGATCTCCTTCATGTATTTGAGTGACTGCAGGTAAAAGCCGCCCACGGTGATGTGCGCGATGAACAGGCCCGAGAAGATGATGCCGATGGGGTTGCTCATCCCCAGCAGGGCGACTGCGATGCCGGTGAAGCCTTGGGCCGCCAGCACCTCCTCCATATGGATGTGCAGGCCAGAGGCCGGCGCCAGGTACATCAGCGCGCCCGCGATGCCGGACAGCCCGCCCGCGATGGCCATGGAGGTGATGATGGCACGGTTTTCGCTGATGCCGGCGTAGCGGCTGGCGTGGCGGTTGTAGCCGCAGGCCTTGAGTTCAAACCCAAAGGTGGTTTTGTTGAGCAGGATGTACATCAAAACGGCCAGCGCGATGGCGATTAAAATGCCCGCGTTGACGGAGCTGACATCGTTCAGCCTGCCCTTGGTGATATAGAAGATTTTGTCCAGCCCGGCTTTGGGGATGACCGCGGTGGCGGCCACGTTGACCGTCTGGTTTCTGAGCGAGTCAAACAGGTTGGAGTTTTTGACCAGGTAGTTGATGCCGTATAAGGCGATGTAGTTGAGCATGATGGAGGTGATAACCTCATGCACGTTGAGCAGCGCCTTGAAGACGCCCACAATCATGCCCCAGGCCATGCCGGCCAGCATGCCCATGAGCAGCGCCACGATCCAGTGAAGCGCGCCTGGCAGGAAGGTCCAGGTGACGCCCACATAGATGGACACAAAGCCGCCCACCATCAACTGCCCCGTGGCACCGATGTTGAACATGCCGGTCTTGAAGGCAAAGCCCACCGCCAGGCCGGTCATGATGATGGGGGTGGCGTAGTAGAGCACCTGCCCCACGCCCTTCATGCCGTTGTTCCAGCCGCCAATGAGGATGGTCAGCAGGCCTTGGCCGGCGTTTGCGGGGTTTGAGAACAGCAGGATCACAAAGCCCGCGATTAAGCCGGCCAGGATCGCCACCAGGGAGGCGGACATGCTGGACAGACTTTTTCTTAGATTGCTCATGCGTGCACCTCCTGCCGTTTGCTGCCGGACATGTACAGGCCCAATTCCTGCGGCGTGGTCTGTTTGGGATCCAGCTGTGCCACAATCTCGCCCTCATAGATGACCAGGATGCGGTCCGCCAGCTGGAAGACCTCGTCCAACTCCAGGGAGATGAGCAGGATGGCCTTGCCCTCATCCCGCACCCGGACCAATTGCTCATGGATGTAGAGCATCGCGCCCACGTCCAGCCCGCGGGTGGGCTGCACGGCGATTAGGACCTCCGGGTTGATGTCGATCTCCCGCGCGATGATGGCCTTTTGCTGGTTGCCGCCGGACATGCTGCGCGCGGAGGTCACCGGGCCCTGGCCGGAGCGGATGTCAAAGCGGTCAATCAGCTCCTGTGCATAGGTGCGCACCTTGTCAAAGCGGATAAAGCCGCGGCGCTGCATTTCCTCTGTCTTATAGCGCTTTAAGGAGAGGTTTTGCTGCAGGTCATAATCCAGCACCAAGCCGTGCTTGTGGCGGTCCTCCGGGATGTGGGCCAAGCCCGCGGCATTGCGCTTGCGGATGGGCTGGTGGTCAATGGCGGCGTCGTTTAATTTAATTTCGCCGCTGGAGGGCAAAAGGCCGGTGATGGCGTAGACCAGTTCACTTTGCCCGTTGCCGTCAATGCCCGCGATGCAGACGATTTCGCCCTTGTGCACATCAAAGGACACATTGTTGACCGCCTTCTTGTCGCCGTGGCTGCCTTCCACACTAAGCCCCCGCACCCGCAGGGCGGATTCCCCGGGCTGCGCGGGCGCTTTGTCAATCTTGAAGTCCACCTTGCGGCCCACCATCATCTCCGCCAACTCCTGGGGGCTGGAGGATTTGACATCCACCGTGCCGATGTACTTGCCCTTGCGCAGCACGGTGCAGCGGTCGGCTACGGCCATGATCTCCGCTAATTTGTGGGTGATGAATAGGATGGATTTGCCCTCCGCCGCCAGCGAGCGCATGATGCGCATCAATTCGTCAATCTCCTGCGGGGTGAGCACCGCAGTGGGCTCATCAAAGATCAGGATTTCGTTGTCGCGGTAGAGCATCTTGAGGATTTCAACACGCTGCTGCATGCCCACGGTGATGTCCTCAATGAGGGCATCGGGCTTGATGAGCAGGCCATACTGCTGGGACAGCGCCATCACCTTCTGGCGCGCCTCCTCCATGCGCAGCATGCCGTGGTGGGTGGTTTCCACGCCCAGCACAATGTTTTCCAGCACCGTGAAGTTATGCACCAGCTTGAAGTGCTGGTGTACCATGCCGATGCCCAGCGCGTTGGCATCGTTGGGGTCCCTCACCTGCACTGTTTTGCCGTCCTTGCGGATCTCGCCTTCCTCCGCCTGGTACAGGCCAAACAGGATGCTCATCAGGGTGCTTTTCCCGGCGCCGTTTTCGCCCAGCAGGGCGTGAATCTCCCCCCTGCGCAATTGCAAGGTGATGTTGTCATTGGCGCGGATGCCGGGAAAATCTTTGGTGATGTTCAGCATCTCAATGATATAGTCACTCATAATTCCATCCATTTTCGTAGGTTCTATAAACAGATATAGAAAAAACCGGCTGCCCGGTTTCGGGCAGCCGGCTGGACGTGTTACTTGATTTCCGTCACAGCCACCAGTTCGGTGGGGATTTCTTCGACGCTCTTCACGTCGGTGTCCTTGAGCAGCTTGATCTCGTCCTTGACCAGGCGGCCAAAGACCTCATCATAATCTGCCTGGGAGAAGGTGTTGAAACGGGAGGTCGCCATGGGCAGCTCCACGCCGTCCACCTTGGCGTCCTTCACCTGGGCTTCGCCGCCGGGGAATTCGCCGGCATAGAAGGCAGCCAGGGTCTGCTCCACCGCGGCGGACAAGCCCTTGGCAGCGGAGGTAATGACGGTTTCACTCTGCGGGCTCTGGTCAACGTCAACGCCGATGACCTTCTTGCCAGCCGCTTCGGCAGCTGCCATGACGGAGTCACCCACCGCGCCGCCGCAGGCAAAGATGACCTCGGTGCCATCGGCATACCAGGAGGCCGCCAGGGTCTGCGCTTCGGGGGTGGCCGCGAAGCCGCCGGTGTAGTGGTACTTCATCTCCAGGTCCTTGATGCCCAGCTCTTTGGCGGCGATCTCAGCGCCCTGCACATAGCCGTAGCCAAAGCGGACCACCGCGGGAACGGCCATGCCGCCCATGAAGCCCAATTTGGTGTAGCCGTCCTTCACCGCGGCGTAGCCGGCCAAAAAGCCCGCCTGCTCCTCAGCAAAGACGATGCCAACGGCGTTCTTCTCGGTGCGGAATTCGGAATAGTCCGCATTGTGCGGGTTGCCGTCAATCAGCACAAACATGACATCCGGATACATGTCCTGCGCGATGAAGATGGGCTCCTCAAACAGGAAGCCGGGGGTGACGATGATCTTGGCGCCAGCGTTCACAGCCTGCTCGATGAAATCCAGGTAGATTTCGGTGGACTGGGCAGTGGGCTGGTAGTAGTTGTAGGTCTTGCCGTTGGCTTCAGCGAATTTGACAATGCCCTCCCAGGTTCCCTGGTTGAAGCTCTTGTCGTCGATGGTGCCAATGTCGGTGACCATAGCGATCTCGTAAGTTCCTTCCGCCAGCGCGAACGCGGGCAGCATGAGCGCCAGAATCAAAACAAGGGCCAAAAGTTTCCTCATGTTGGTGGTTCCTCCTTATTTTTAGCTGTAGAAACTGAGTTTCTAAGTACAGGTATTATACCACCAAAATCCATTTCTTTCAAGAAAATTGCCCCGTATTTGCGTCTGGAGCAAAAAAAACGGAAGAAACCAACAAAATTTAAAAAACTGTTTCATTCAAAGGCGCGCGCGGGTAAAACGGGATTAAATTCCAAGTATACGGACGACCTGTCCAAAAAGGAGGAACATATCATGAGGAAATACGCATCTGAATTCATCGGCACCCTGGTTTTGGTGCTCTTCGCCTGCGGTACGGCCGCGGTCTCGGGCGCGAAGATGGCGGCAGGCGCTGTCACCCCCGCCTATTTGCTGACTGCGCTGTCCTTTGGCCTGGTCATCATCGCCATGGCCTACTCCATCGGCCACATCTCCGGCTGCCACATCAACCCGGCGGTGTCCACCGGTATGCTGCTCTCCGGGCGCATCAGCGGCAAGGACTTTTTGGGCTATCTTATCGCGCAGTTTTTGGGCGCCATTGCAGGCGCCGCCATCCTCTACGCCCTCATCGGCGGCAATCTGGGGCTGGGCCAAAACGGCCTGTTTGAGGGCGATGTCATCAAATCCCTGTTGGTGGAAATCATCCTGACCTTTGTGTTTGTGCTGACCATCCTGGGCGTCACCTCACGGGAGAGCTCCGCCAAAAAAGCGGGGCTGGTGATCGGCTTGACACTCGTTTTGGTGCACATCCTGGGCATCTACTTTACCGGCACCTCCGTCAACCCTGCGCGCAGCTTCGGCCCCGCGCTCATCCTGGCCCTCATCGGCCAGCCTGACGCGCTGAATGTGGTCTGGGTGTTTATCGTAGCGCCCCTGGTGGGCGGCGCCCTGGCCGCCTTCGTCTGGCAGGCGCTGGATACGCAGGAGCACGCGCTGCAAAACTGATTTTATAC
>CAYFUH010000014.1:0-37675 GCA_964346355.1 uncultured Christensenella sp.
TGATGTTCGCGCTGGCAGCGCGGCCGCCGCGCCAATCCTTCTTGGAGGGGCCGTCCACGGTCTTCTGGGTGGCGGTGGTGGCGTGCACGGTGGTCATCAGGCCTTCCTTGATGCCGTACTTGTCATTGATCACCTTGGCCAGGGGGGCCAGGCAGTTGGTGGTGCAGGACGCGTTGGACACAACGACCATGTCCTTCTTGTATTCCTTGTGGTTCACACCCATGACGAACATGGGGGTCTCTTTATCCTTGGCGGGCGCGGTGATGATGACCTTCTTGGCGCCGCCCTTTAAGTGCGCGCTGGCCTTGGGGGTGTCGGTGAACACGCCGGTGGCGTCCGCGATGTACTCAGCGCCGGTTTCGCTCCACGGAATCTCCGCGGGGTCCATCTTGTCATACACCTTGATGACGTCGCCGTTGACAACCAGCTCGTTGGTTTCCTTGTTGGCTTTGACTTCGCCGTCAAACCGGCCGTGAACGGTGTCATACTTGATCATATAGGCCATGTATTCAACATCGATAAAAGGATCGTTGATCGCGACGACCTTCAGCTCCTCCGGATGGTCCAAAGCTGAACTGAGCAGCAAACCGCCGATGCGGCCAAACCCGTTAATACCAATTTTTACCATGAGTCCCTCCTAATTTAATCAACCCGCAGGTTGGTGGTAGAGTATCATTGATACCCAAATAATAGTATCATACAATCCTCCCACATTCAAGGGCGGAATACGCGCCTGGCGGGCGAATTATGTCCCGGACGGGGGTGAGTTTGTCCTCTCATTGTTTTAGATAACCGCCCAGCAGACATCGTCTAAAGGCCCCGCCGTATTGCAAACACAGCGTGCGGCCACAGCATAAACCCTGTCGCAGGCAGCAATCCCTGGTTTTTATTCGCAATCCTCCTGACACCATGGACGCGTTGCATACCCCGCGCAAGGTGCACAGGGTAAGAAAAGGCGCGGCCATCGCCGCGCCCAGTTGATCAGTCAGGTTACACTTATTTCTTAACCGTGATGCGCCCCTGCGGGTTGGCGTAATCCTCGCCCACCACACCGTCCAATACCTCGGTCACGAAGCGGACTAAGGCATCTTCCAGCGCCAAGCCGGTTTTATAGCCGCTGGTGGCGTTGGGATAGCGGAAGGCGTAGTAGGTGTCGCCGCCGGCTGCGGTAAAGTCATTGGTGGCGATGGTGTAGATAGCCTCCGGGTCAAAGGGCTGGCCGCCCACGCTTTCAATGGTCACGCGCGCACCGGGGTTCTTGGGCGCGAAATAGGTGGATTCGGGGTATTGCTCACCCTCCTCAAAGGGGACAGTGGTGTCAATGGTAAACACCATGCCGGCCACCTGCGGGAAGGCACCGATGGCCTTGGGGGTGGAGTGTGTCGCGGCTTCCAGAGCCTCCAGCAGCTCCGAGCCCTTCAACTCCAGCACGGATACCTCATTGCCAAAGGGGAAGACCGTCTTCATGTCGTTCATGCTGATGTCGCCAATCTCAATGCTGGCGCGAATGCCGCCGCCATTGGTGAGGGCAGCCTGGACATGGTCGCCCAGGGCCTGCTTGGCCGCCCACAGGATGGCGTCCGCGGCGAAGTCACCCAGGTTGGTCTCCTCGGTGCGGTTGCCGGGGTCACGGTCACCATTTAAGCGCACGGTGGTCTTGGCAAACACACGGCTCAGCTCTTCCTTCACAGCCACGTCAGCGGCGGTGACCAAGGCGTCAATCTCCGGGTCCAGTTTGGCAGTCAGAATTGCGGAATACACCGCGCCGTCCTGCTCAACCGTCGCAGATTTTTTGATGGAGTTAAAGAGGGAGGCGGTCAGCTTGCCGTCCTCAAAGACGACAACGCCCAGGTTCTTCCCATGGTAGCCGGTGGAGACCACCAGGGTCTCGCCCACCATCTCGCCCTTTTCAAGCAGGGTATGGCTGTGGCCGTCAATTAACAGGTGAATGCCCTTGACCTTTTCCAATACGTCAACAGAGCGGTTGGGTGCGCTTTCCCCGTCCATGCCCAGGTGGCTTAAGAGGATGATGAAATCAGCGCCCGCTTCGGTCAATTCGGCAACCTGCTTTTCGGCCACTTCAATGAGTTGGTCACCCTGCAAAAAGTCAATCCCGCGGACCTTGTCCGGGTGCGCCTTGGTGAGGGTTTCAGGGGTGGTCAGGCCAAAGACGCCGACCTTCATGCCGTTTGGCATCTCGAAGATCTTGTTGGCCTCAAACACTAACTCCTGGCTCAAGTGGTCTACGATGTTCGCGGCCAGGAAGGGGAATTTGGCTTCGCCCGCCAGCCGCTTCAAGTTGTCAACACCCCAGTCAAACTCATGGTTGCCCATGGTCATGGCGTGATAGCCAACTGCGTTTAAGAAGGTAATGGCGTTTTTGCCCTGCTCCAGGTTCACAAGCGGTGTGCCCTGGGAGGCGTCGCCCGCGTCCAGCAGCAGCACGCTGTCGCCCGCCGCCTCCAAATCCTTCTTATACTGGGAAATGGCCGCATAGCCAAGGTATCCGCCAACCGGGTCGGCGACCGCGCGCCCGTGCACGTCATTGGTGTGCAGGATGACGAGTTTGCCTTTTGGCGCTTCCTCCGCCATGACCAGCGAGGTCAGGCTCAGCAACATTGCCAGCGAGAGCAGAAGCGCAAGGATGCGTTTCTTCATTTTGTTGTACCACCTTTCATTATTTCCTGAAGTTGCTTCAGGTATATCATATTTAGTATACCCGTTGACCGGTTTGTATAATCACCAAAAATGACCAGCCTGCAAGAGGACAGGCTGGTTTTTGACACCCCATTGTGCAATATCAGGCTGACGGAACCCAACCTGCTCTCATTGCCCTTCCTGGGTCATGAGGGCCAGCCGGTTATCGGCTTCCTTGATAAACTGCTCCAGGGTAAAGCTGCCGTCCAGGTAGATGAAAAATAAATCCATCAAGCCGGCAGACAGCACGGTTTGCTGGTAAGCCCCGGGTACATAGGCAGCCGCCATCATCTCCCGGATCTCCTGGCGTTCCTTTGCTGTAATCAGGTATTTCAAGGCGCTGTCCGCATCCGCGATGCGCTGCTTCTCTGTCTCAATCAACTGGGTAAAGATGGCGACGTTTTCACCTGCGGCTACTCGCTCCTGCAGGTTCTTTACCTGCTGGTGGGCCATGGCCAATTTTTCTTCAAAGGCTGGGTCTAAAACACCATCCGGATATGCATCCGGCATCAAGGTGATCCGGGTTTCCCAGTTCAAACTGCGGGCCGTGGCAGCGATGACCTGGGCGGCCTCCTGTTTGCGCTGGCTGAAGGGGTTGATCATAAGTACTGTCACCCGGGCTTTGAGGGCGGGGGAGAGGCCTGCGTCCGCTTTGAGGATCAGGGGCATGTTGTTCTCGTGACCTGCCACCTGGTGCATCAAACTTGGTTGAAAGGGCATCAAGCCCTGGAACAGCAGGTACTCAAAGAAGGGGTTGTCAGCGGCCTGGCTTTTTTCAAAGGCTCGGGTGTCCATCAGGTCCACCGCCTCCATCATCCGGCGAAACAGCGGGCTGTCAAAACGCAATTCCTGGCTCATGCTCAGCACATGGTCCACATACAGGTCATAGCCCAGGCGCTTCAAATATCTTTTGTCGCCCAAGTTTAACAGGGTTTCGGCATGGCTGCTGTACAGCCCGGCGGCCCAGCTTTGGTAAAAATCGCAAAGCGCAAAATAATCTGCCGGAACCGTGAGCTGCAGCCTGTTAAAACTGGCGGGGCTATGGCTTAAGGTTTCTGTTTCCAGGTTCACAGGCAGGGCATAGATTCCCTCGTTCATTGTCACCCATTCCAAAATGGCGGGGTACATGCTGTTCACCGTGTTCTTTACGCCGTCGTCACCGGCTATGTTCTCCGCATAGCCCTTTTCAATCAGAACCCGCAGGTTGTTGTCAATGCTATCCAGCACAAAAATGTCCACGCTGTCATCCCGGGATAGCAGGCGCTGCATCAGTTCTGTTTGAGGGATGCAGTAGCTGCCCGGCTGGCTGACGCTCTGGATTTGAAGGCTGATGCCATTTAAGCGGGCAGCAGCCTTGTTAATCGCCCGGGATTCCGCAAATTGCTGGTGTCCCAGGATGATCACTTGCACCTTATCGCCATAGGTTTTCTGCGTTTGAAACAGGCAAATACCCGAACTGGTCAGGGCGGCCAGCAAATTCTCCTCCACCATGACGAGGGCAGGGGTACTGCCGTAGTTGGGGGAATCAAAGCCGGCAGCAGCGCCAATCAGGTCCGCGATTTTCTGGCCATTCTCCCCCGGCGTTCCCCTGTACAGGGCGTTTTGCCCAAGCCAGTACATCATGCCGCTGCCGGGATGGTGCAGAAAGGAGGCGGTGTTGTCGTCCCAGGCGCTGTCTTGCAGACTGCCCAAAGGTTGCAGGCTTCCGCTGTCCGGCTGATAGCGAAATAGGCTGGCAGATGCGTCCAGGCTCAGGAAGGCTCCGTCCTTCTCTGGGGTGAGGGCAATCAGGGCAGGGGTTTGCTTGAACGCGGTCAGGCTGCCATCCTTCAGGTCAAAGCGCACCGTCCTGGTTGTCCGTCCCCCGCCATGATGTATGCCCCAGATGAACCCCTGATGCAAGACCAGGCTCCTGGGGGCATTGACATTGTAGGCATCCTCCCGGAAATCCGACCAGGCAAGGGCAAGTCCCTCTCCAATTTGCAGGCTGCCGCCATCATCCGCCAAGGGGTAGAGCATGCCCGTTAAGGTATTGAGCCCATACAGCGTATCCCCCTCTGATAACAGTTGATGGAAGAGCACGTCCCCTTCCTGAGCCAATTGGGGGTGCTTCATGGGCAGAATCAGGCTGGCGTCTGTGTCGCCCCGCTGCCAACGGTGCAAACCCCGCAGGGACTTAATGTACAGCCGCTGCTTGCTGGCGGCGATGGACTGGACATGAAGGCTTTGGTCCAACACCTCGTCCAGCATCAGGATGGCGGGAACAACGTCCGGAGATTCGGCTTGAACCAAGGAGTGGGGCAAAAGCATGGCAGCGCAAAATAAAGCTATCAATAAGCGTTTCATGGGTTCCTCCTATATTATTTGAAGCATTAGGGAATCAGTGACAAGGCTTCGCTGGGCTGTTCGTTGCCGTGGTCGTATTCCGGTATAAGCACCAAGGTTTGCGGAATATCCGGGCATTGAAAGCCCAGCTGAACACGCATGCCGCTGTCTTCCAATTGGAAGGAGCCCTCAATCATCCTGCTGCGCACGCCGTTGGCGTACAGGGCAAAGCCGGTGATGCGCCCTGTGGGGGCTTCGCTGTCTGTTGCCCCGGTGTCCAGGATGTCTGTGATGTTGCCCTTTGTGGGGCTGACAAACAGGTCTACCTTGATGTCCACTGTGCCTACCTTGGCTTGGGCCTCAATCTGATAAAGGTCAAAATGGCCTTTTGTGGTGTAGATTGTTGCCGAGTTGTCCTTTTGAATATGAATGTGCAGGGGAATGGCATCCCGGCTGCCCCCGGGCAACAGATATGCAGTAGTATGGGTTAGGTAGTACGTCCTGGTTTCCCGGTACAACTGCAAGGTGATATCAAGGCTTTCCTGATTCCGGGCAGCCTGCGGCAATGGGCGTTCAAACTCCGCAAAGGCGATATGACTGCCGCGTTCATCATGCTCCAGGTTCCCCTGGTCAGGGTAGAGCGCTGCGCCATCCTCCAACTGTGCGCTGTCAGCCAGGTATTGGGTGGTGAGGGTAAAACGTACCCAGCCCTGGTCCGCGCGCTGCTTATCAATCTCATCCCAAGCTACCTGACCCAGCAAGTCATGAAGCAACAGCTTCACATCCTCTTCATGCAGTTGCCTGGATGCCTGCAAATCCTGCTCAGTCGGCGCCTGCCTATGCATTTGAACCCTGGCAAGCCTGCCTTCCTTTGCTGAGAGCTGATAGCTGATGTACAGGGACTCCCCGTTGTAATGGGCTTGGTCCAGGGTAAACACGGTGTCGGGGAAGCCTTTGGCAGCATCCCCGGGAATTAAAATGTGTTTGTTGTAAGTTGTGGAGGTCAGGCTGAGTTGGTAGAGTTTCCGGTCATCATGGGCTCTTTGGGCGAACTGTCCAAACACCCCCATATTGGCAGCGATGGCCGCGGATAACCCCATAAGAATCAGGACAATGGCCAAAACCAGGGCCAAGCTGTACCGCTTTCTTCCGGTTTTCACAGGCGCCCGTATCAGGTCCTGAAGCAGTGCATCCAGGCGTGCCTCATACCCCTCCTTGGGCGTGTGCTGCCGGGCTTTGATCAGCTGCTTGATAGTAGTTTCAGGCATGGCCGCTGTCCTCCTGTGTGATGTCCTGTTTCAGCCTCTTCAGGGTTCGCCCGATGGTGACGGATACGCTCCCCCGGGGCAGACGCAGCAGCCGGGCGATTTCTGACACCTCCATGTTTTCGCCGTAGCGCAGCTGCATCATCAGGCGGGCTTTGGGGGGCAGGTGGTTTAAGTACATCCAGATGGGGGTTTCCTCCGGGCTTTGGTGCATGTTGTCCAAATCCGGCGCTTCCGCCGGGCTTTCCCATTTTCTTTTACGTGTCAAGTCATAGCTGGCGTTGATGACAGCCCGCATCAGGTAGGACTTGATGCTCGCCCAATCTTTGATCTTTTGAATGCGGCAATAGCAGTTGGTCACAGCGGTGGATACGGCGTCCTCTGCGTCAGCATCTGAGGGCAGGATGCTCCTTGCAGCCCTGAACAAAGCCAGGGAGTGTTCTCTCACTGCCTGCACAAACAGATCATCCAGGGTGTCCTTGTCGGTCATTGGTACTCCTTGCGTCGGTATCGCGATACACCTATTAGACGGCTGACAGGTTCATTTGGCAACATGGGCAACAAAAAAAGTCCGCCACCTGGACGAACTTCTTTTGATTAACCGGATTAATACTTCCGCTTGCGCGCGGCTTCCGCCTTCTTCTTGCGTTTCACGCTGGGCTTCTCATAATGCTCGCGTTTGCGGACTTCTGCTAACACGCCGCTGCGCGCGCACTGGCGCTTAAAGCGTTTCAACGCGCTTTCTAGCGTTTCGTTTTCCTTCACACGGATCTCAGACACTGTTTTCCCCCCCTTCGCACATCTCGCCTGGCTGGGCCGTATAAAACGGCGGATGGCGACCGTATGGCTATTATAACCACAGACCAAAGGCGCGTCAACCGTGAAAGCATTAATTTTATGGTAACAAGCCATCAGGATGCGCACATTTTAAAGGCGCCATCAGCTGTCTGCGCTTCGTTGACAAGCGCCTGCTTGCCCAGTAAACTTGGGGTATCCAAGCACGTGTGAGGGATGAGTATGAAGTATGATTTAGTGATTGTCGGCGCGGGCCCGGCCGGGATTTTTACCGCGCTGGAGTTGCTGCGCAAAGGCAGCAAAAAGAAGATGGTCATCATCGAAAAGGGGCAGCCCATCGGCCGCCGCCGCTGCCCCAAGGGCACGACTGGCCGCTGTGTCAACTGCAGGCCTTATTGCCATATCACCACCGGGTTTGCCGGCGCGGGCGCGTTTTCTGACGGCAAGCTGTCCCTCTCCCATGAGGTGGGCGGCCAGCTGCCGGAATTAATCGGCATCGACGCGGCGCAAAGCTTGATTGATTATACCGATTCCATCTATCTGGAATTTGGCGCGGATACCCAGGTGGAGGGCATGGTGGTGGACGAGCGCATCAAGCGCATCCGCCGCCGCGCAATCACCGCGGGACTGCGCCTGGTGGATTGTCCCATCCGCCACATGGGCACCGAAAAAGCGCAGGAGATCTACGGCGCCATTCAAGCATACCTCACCAACAAGGGGGTGGAGATCCGCTTTGGCGTCAACTGCGCCGACCTGATTTTGACGGACCATGCGTGCCGGGGCGTCATCGTCGAAAAACCGGATGGCACCGGCCGGGAGGAAATCCTGGCACAGGACACCGTCGTCGCGACGGGGCGCCGGGGTGCTGACTGGTTGGAGAAAATCTGCCAGGAGCACGGCATTGCCCACCAGCCCGGCACGGTGGACATCGGCGTGCGGGTGGAGGTGCGCAACGAGGTGATGGAGGAGGTCAACGACGCGCTGTATGAGGGCAAGTTTGTGGGCTATCCCGCGCCCTTCCGCGACAAGGTACGCACCTTCTGCCAAAACCCGGGCGGCTTTGTCAGCCAGGAAAACTACGACAATGACCTGGCTGTGGTCAACGGGCATAGCTATAAGGATTTCAAGTCCGAAAACACCAACCTGTCCCTTTTGTCCTCCCACAATTTCAACACGCCTTTTAACCAGCCCATCGCCTATGCCCAAAAGGTGGGGGAGTTGACCAACATGCTGGCTAACGGCCACATCCTGGTGCAGCGCTTTGGCGATATCCTGGACGGCAAGCGCACCTGGGAGCGCGAGCTTTCGCGCAGCAACGTCAAACCCACCCTCAAGGACGCGGTCGCGGGTGATATCACCGCTGCCATGCCCTACCGCGCCATGACCAACATCATCGCCTTCATCCAGGCGCTGGATATGGTAGTGCCCGGCTTCGCCTCACCCGAGACGCTGCTGTACTCGCCGGAATTGAAGTTTTACTCCAACCGCGTGCGCATGGACGCGCAGCTCAATACCAACATCAAGGGCTTTTATTCCCTGGGGGACTCCAGCGGCTGGACGCGCGGGCTGATGATGGCCTCCGCCATGGGTGTGATGCTGGGGGATAAGCTGGCTGCAGAGGAAGCGGTCAAATAAAAGCAATGTAGAAACATGCCAGCGCGCGCCATGTGAGGCGCGCTTTTTGTCATAATTATTGAAATAGTAAATCCAAAGTCTTGCAATCCTATTTCATATCTATTACAATCTGTTTATCATCTTGGATTGAGGTATGGAATGAAACGATTGCTCGCGCTGTTTTTAGCGCTGTTGTGTATTCTGCCAGCCGGCATCATGGAGGAAGAAGATGCCATGCCCGGTGAGCAGGAGGTCGTGGTGGTCACCTCCGAGGGCCGCCCGCTCAAATATGGTGACAAGGGCGAGGATGTCAAGCTGCTGCAGACCCGCTTGAAGGATTTGCGCTATTACAACGGCCCTGTCACCGGAAACTATATGGAAGTAACCCGCAAGGCCATTCGCGCCGTGCAGGAGGCCTATGGCCTGACTGTCAACGGCGAGGCGGATCTGGCACTGCAGGAAATCATCTATGGGGACGCCCACCGGCCGCTGAAGAAGGGCGAGCGCGGCAAGGAAGTGGAGCGCCTGCAGACCCGTTTGAGTGAGATTGGCTACTACTGGGGTAAAATTACCGGCAACTACCAAGACGGCACCACCGCGGCGGTGGGGCATTTCCAGGAGGACAACGGCATCAACAAAACCGGCCAGGCGGATGTGCAAACCTTGATAAAATTGTATTCCGATGACATTGTGATGCCTACGCCCGACCCCAACACCACGCCCAAGCCCATCCCCACCCCGCCGGCGGACGCCCAGTTCGCGGGCATTGTGTCCTACGGCTCCAAAACCAAGCAGGTATCCCTCATCCAGGAACGCCTGACCGCCCTGGGCTTTTTTGACCGCAAGATTACCGGCGGCTATTACGAGCACACCCATGCCGCTGTTAAAAAGTTCCAGCAGTACAACGGCCTGAAGGACGACGGTATCGTGGGCCAGCAGACCTGGGATGTGCTGTTCGGCCTGGACGTGGTCAGAGCTGACGGCATCCCCAAGCCCACGGTGGAGCCCGACCTCATCCCCTATTATGTAGAGGTGGATGTGGTGAACCAACTCATCAAAATCTTCGGGCTGGATGAAAACAAGGAGTACACCAAGCTGGAAAAGGTGTTCTGGTGCTCCACCGGCACCCCCGGCTACCCCAGCAAGCCCGGGGACTATGTCCTCACAGGACGGCGTTCCCGTTGGGCCCACTTCCCCAACTGGGGGGGAGGCACCGCGGCCTGGTGGGTGCGCATCGACAGTGAAATCGCCTTCCATTCCATCATCTACGCCAATTACGATTTGAAGCGCCCCAACATGAACAGCGTGCGCAAGCTGGGCTCGGTGGCCTCCCACGGCTGCATCCGCCTCACCCTGGCCGACGCCAAGTGGATGTATGACAACATCGGCAAAGGCACCCTGGTGCGCATCTATGACGACGGCATGAAGGATCCGGAACTGAAGGCCGCTGCCAAACCCGGAGAGTTCAACCGGAAGACCTTCGTCCACAACCCCACCCCCGTGCCCACGCAGGAGCCCTTCTATGACGGCACCAACCCGCCGCAAACACCAGAGCGCGGGCTCAAGTCCGGCGATTCTGGCGAGGATGTGCACTGGCTGCAAAGCAAGCTCAAGGAATTGGGCTACTACCCGGGCACAGTGACCGGCACCTTCTTAGACGGCACCAAGGCCGCGGTCAAGGCCTTCCAGAAGGATCACAAGCTCAGCGCCAATGGCAGCGCGGACAAGAATACGCTGCAGACCCTGTACGACTTTGTACGCGCCAGCACTACACCCAGCCCGGCTCCGCTGCCCACAGACCCGCCCAGCCACCAGGTGGTGGAGGTGCCTGCGCCCTCTGCCACACCGGCGCCGTAAATGGGGGCGCGTTCCAATCTGTTTTTTTGGCTGCCTTTTTGGCAGTCTTTTTTGTTCTTGCACAGGGGGCGCTAACCTGCGTATAATGCAGTGCAATCAAACGGCACTCCTGGTTGTTATGATATAAGACTGTGAGGATGATCATGGCAAAATCTTTGCTTGAGTTATTGGAAGAATCCTGTCCCGTCACGCTGCCCATGCACATGCCGGGGCATAAGCGCAACACGGCGCTGGCGCCCTATTTAAAGACATTGGCAGCCCAGCTTGACATTACCGAGATCAAGGGCTTTGACCACCTGCACGCGGCGGAAGGCATCCTGTATGAGGCCATGGCGCAGGCGGCGGAGGTTTTTGGCGCCAAACACACCTTCTTTTTGGTCAACGGCAGCACGGTGGGCATCCTAAGCGCCATCCGCGCGGTCACCGCGCCGGGTGACAGCGTCATCATGTCGCGCAACTGTCACAAATCCGTATACAACGCGCTGATGCTCAACAACCTGCGGCCCTGCTTCATCTACCCGCAAACCAACATGGATTACCAGATCGCTGCCTCCCTTTCTGTTGAGGCCATTGAGCAGGCCATCGCCCAGCACGCGCAGGCGCGGGTGCTGATTATCACCTGCCCCACGTATGAGGGCGTCATAAGCGACCTGCCGGCCATCATCCGCCTGGCGCACCGCCACGGGCTAAGCGTCATTGTGGATGAGGCGCACGGTTCCCACCTAGGCTTCTCGCCTCATTTTCCCAGCAACGCTGTCAGCGCGGGGGCGGACATCGTCATCCAGTCCCTGCATAAAACCCTGCCTTCCTTAACGCAAACGGCGCTGGCACATGTGCGCACCGACGCGCTCGCGCATGAAATGCAGCGGCAATTGGCCATCTTTGAAACCACCAGCCCGTCCTTTTTGCTGCTGGCCAGCATCGACAGCTGTGTGCGCCTGCTGCGCGATAACAAAAAAGAGATGTTTGAGAACTGGCACATGGCGCTGGAAGCCTTTCATCAAAAGGCGCTGGGGCTTACGCACCTGCGCGTGCTGGGCTATGGGGCAGAGCGCGGACGGGACCTGGAAAACGTGTATGGTCTGGAGCCCAGCAAGCTCTATGTATCCACCCTGGGCTGTGATATTGACGGCTACGAGTTAGCCGAGCGCCTGCGCAACGAACACGCCACTGAGCCGGAGATGATTACGCCGCAGGGCGTGCTGGGCATGACCGGCATGGGGGACACTGTACAAACCCTGGAACGTTTTGGTGACGCGTTATTAGAGATAGACAGCAGCCTTGCTGCCGCTAAATTCAAAAAGTCGCCCTTAATGGCGCCGCATGTGTACAGCAAGGTGCCCATCGCCACGGCGGAGCGCGCGCCTTTTATCGTCCTGCCGATTCAGGAAGCAGAAGGCTATGTGATGGCGGAGACCATCGTGGTCTACCCGCCGGGTATCCCAGTTGTGGTCCCGGGCGAGGTCATGAACCGGGAGGCCATTGATTACCTGCTGGCGGCTAAGGCGGCGCACAACACCATCCTGCGCTCCCGGTCCGATGTGGACGGCCAGGTCGCGGTGCTCCGGGACGCGTAGCATCTTATGAAGATTCTGTAACACTTCAAGCGCTTTGCTTGCCCGAGAGGAACCTGTGTGCAATAATAAACCAGTAAACCAATTGAAAGGAAATTTCTATGTATAAGAAGTTAATCGCTGTTTTCATGGTCCTCATCATGGGGCTGTCTTTCCTGGCGGGCTTGGCGGAAGCGCCCGCGGAAGACCCGGTGCTGGCTACCGTTGATGGCAAGGAAATCATCAAAAGCCAGGTGGACGCGGAAATTGTGCAGATGCTCAACAACCAGTTCATTGATGACGAAACCCAGTACGCCACCGTGCTGCAGTTCATGGTCAACCGCGAATTGATCACCAAGAAAATCGCGGATTTGGGCTTTGACCAGTTCACCAAGGATGAGGAGGACGCCTTTTTAAGCGAGGCCCAGCAGCAGCTTGACAAGGCGGTTGAAACCTACGCGGATTACTACCAGAGCGCGGACTCCGAGAAGGCGCGCGAGGACGCGGTCCAGCAAGCGCGGGATACCTTCACAGCCCAGGGCGTCACGGTGGAACTCATCGCGCAGGACGTCAAAAACCGCGCGGGTCTGGATCGCTTGAATGAGTATTTGCTGGGCGGCTATGAGCCCAGCGAGGAGGAAGTCCAGTCCGTTTTCCAGGAAGTGGGCGGAATTTACAAGCAGCAGTATGAAAACGACATCGCCCAGTATGAGTACATGACGCAGTACGGCGGCCAAAACATCTGGTTTACCCCGGAAGGCTACCGCAGCGTGGTGCACATTCTGCTCATGGCGGATGACGCGCTGCTGGAAAACTACAAGGCGCTCAACGCCGCATTTGAAGAACAACAGCAGCACCAGGATTCAGTCCCCGTTGAAAACGGGACAGAACCTGCCCTGCAGCCCGCGGAGGAGAAAAAGGAAGTCACCCAGCAGATGCTGGATGAGGCGCGCCAGGCGGTGCTGGACTCCAAGAAGGCGGACATCGACCAGATTTATGAGCGCTTAAACCGCGGGGAGAGCTTTGTTGACCTCATCAAGGAATACGGCGAGGACCCCGGCATGACAGTTCCTTCCAATTTGGAGGAAGGCTACCCGGTGCACGCGCAGTCCATCCTGTATGATCCCGCGTTCACAGCGGCAGCCTTCTCCGAAAAAATGCAAAAAGTGGGCGATGTGAGCGACCCGGCTGTCAGCACCTTTGGCATCCACATCCTGCACTACCTGCGCGATTTGCCCTCCGGGCTGGAATTGACCGATGCCATCCGCCAGGAGATTGAGGACTACCTCACCGCCAAAAAGCAAAACGAAGTGTTTCAGCAGGCGCTGACCGCCTGGGCCCAGCAGGAGCAGATTGTGTATTTCCAGGAGGCCATCGACGCCGCCACCGCGCAGGCGCAGCAGCGCTTAAACCCGCAGGAAAACCCGGAGGAGCAGCCGCTGGAAGCTGCCCCGACGGAGGGCGAGGGCCAAACCCCATAAAATTAGTATTTGACAAATTATTCAGCGCATAGTAAGATAGGCCTTGCGACAAGCAGAAGCCGCCCGCTTCTCACCTGACGAATCCGCTTTGTCTGGTGCAAGGTATTCGATTCATTCGGATTGGCGGGTTTTTTGCCCGCCAATCTTATTTTATCTGGAGGTGTACGCACATCAGCACAGAACTCATCATCAACGAACGCATCCGGGACCGCGAGGTACGCGTCATCGGGGAGGACGGCCAGCAGCTGGGCATCATGCCCACAGAGCGCGCGTTGCAGCTGGCGGAGGATGCCAGGCTTGACCTGGTCAAGATCGTCCCGCGGGCGCAGCCGCCGGTATGCAAACTGATGGACTATGACAAGCATCGGTTTGAACAGGCCAAGCGTGAGAAGGAAATCCGCAAAAACCAGAAGACCATCACCTTAAAGGAGGTGCAGCTGTCCGCCACCATTGAGGAGAACGACATCCAGGTCAAGGCCCGTAACGCTGTCAGGTTTTTAAAGGCGGGGGACAAGGTCAAGGTGACCATCCGTTTCCGCGGCCGTCAGATCACCCACAGCGAAATCGGCTACAAGGTCATGCGGGAATTCGCCGAGCGCATCAGCGACGTCGCTGTGATTGAGCGCATGCCCAACCTGGAAGGGCGCCACATGATCATGATCCTGGTGCCCCGTCAGGAAAAGGACAAGCCAGCCAAGCAGAACAAGGAAACCCAGCCTCAAAACCCGCAGGCATAAATAGCGGGTCACGCAACAAAGGAGGGCATTGCTATGCCAAAAATGAAATCCCACCGCGGCGCGGCCAAGCGCTTTCGGGTGACCAAAAACGGGAAGGTCAAACACAAGAGCATGAACATGGGTCACATCATGACCAAGAAATCCCCCAAGCGGACCCGTCAGCTGCGTGCCGGCGGCTTCCTGCAAAACAAAAAAGAAGCGGCGACCATTCGCCTGCTCATCCAGCAGTAAACCTGCGCTAATTGAAGGAGGAACTTACACATGGCTCGCATTAAGAGGGCTGTCAACGCCCAGAAAAAGCGTCGGAAGATGCTCAAATTAGCCAAGGGTTACTATGGCGCCAAATCCAAACAGTACCGTATTGCCAGTGAGCAGGTACGCCGTTCACTCGCCTATTCCTATGTCGGCCGCAAGCACCGCAAGCGTGACTTCCGCCGCCTGTGGATCGTCCGCATCAACGCGGCTGCGCGCCTCAACGGCATGAACTACTCCGGCCTCATCAACGGTCTCAAGCGCAAGGGCATCACCATCAACCGCAAGATGCTGGCTGAATTGGCTGTCAATGACGCCTCTGCCTTCGCGCAGCTGGTGGAGCAGGCAAAGTCCGCTTAAACCAAAAATCTGTTCATCAAAAAGGCCAACAGGCCTTTTTTGTTTATCATTTGCTGGACACTGTGTGGATATGGTATACTCCAGGTACGAACCAATAACAGAAAACGCAAAGGAAAGGGGCATTAATCATGTTGCGGATGCATGTATTTCTTGTCGGCATGTCCGGCGGCGGAAAAACCACCCTGGGGCGCAAAGCCGCTGCCAACCTCAACCTGCGTTTTGTGGATACGGACCAGCGCGTCAGCGAGATGATGGGTCTGTCGGTCAACGAAATCTATGCCACCCTGGGGGAGGAGTTCTTCCGCAATGCGGAATCCGGCGTCCTGATGGAGCTCACGGGCGATGAGCCCTGCATCATCTCCACCGGCGGCGGGCTGCCCACCGTGCACGAGAACGTCCTGCTCATGCAAAACCACGGGGTCATTATTCACATCGACCGGCCGCTGGACCAAATCCTGTCCGACATCAAAATCGACAGGCGCCCCACCTTAAAGGATGGCTCACATGAGGATGTCATCCTGGAATACAACAAGCACATCGGCTTTTACCATGCCTGCGCGGATTATACGCTGGACAACGCCTACGGCTACGCGGTGGGCGCCGCCAGATTAACGGCGATGATCCAAAACCTGGACTGATCAAAGCGGCAGCCCATCAGAACAAGTAAGGGTTGCCGTGCACCAGGCCGCCCACACGGCAGATTTCCTCCGGCACCTTCTCCTCTACAAACCATCTGTTAAAATCATCCAAAAACAAATAGGTCTTCCCGTGCCCAATGCGCACGGTATAGCGCAGGCCGTAGCCGCCCACGTTAATTGCGACCGCGGGCCCGGTGTCCATCACCTGGTCAATCACAAAGCGCTTCTCCCGGAAGATCAGCCACAGCGGCCTGATGTCGCCCTGTTCATTTGTTTCATGCCCTACCTGCACAAAGGTCTTCCTGGCCACAACACGACACCTCCTTTACCACAGCATAATACGAACGTATGTTCTTGTAAAGGCCTGGCGCGAACCAATGGACACAAAAAATCCCCTGGATGTCCAAGGGATCTGACTGGAGCTGATGATGGGACTCGAACCCATGACCTCCTCCTTACCAAGGAGGTGCTCTACCGCCTGAGCTACATCAGCGCGCAAGCGGTAGTATACCGCAAGCATTTGCAAAATGCAAGCGCAAATTTGAAGAAAGGGCCCATGAACATCAATTTCCAGATTATGCAAGAAAACGGCAAAAAAGCGCATCAATCAGCAAGATATTCATTGTTTGTTCAAGAAAATTGCTTGAAAAACAAGTTTCGTTGTGTTACTCTTTCCCTGTCAAGTAAGTAAGTGAGGTAATGTATACCATCCATTCAACCTCGGTTCTGCGAAACACTCGTATGTGTGGATTTTGACAAACCAACCTGATAGACCCCCGAGGAAGACGGAACTGATTGCCAAAGGCACAATTTGCCGGGACAATCAAGGGGCGGTGTGTAATGGCAGGAAAAAACTTGACGGATTCATTGCACCTGCGGTGCATACCAGGATACGTCCTGAGAAATAAAATAAAAATCAAAGGATTCCACATCGCGTAAACCGTGAAACCAAACGCTCAACAATTCACTCACAAAAAGTATGTTCATTTTTGAACTCAATCCCCTAAAGGAGGAAAACGTGTCTGATTCACTGACGCTTTCTGCCATGACTGTTTTGGAGTTGCGCAAATACGCCAGGGAACAGGGCATCACCCTGTCTGGCCGGACCACCAAAGCAGCCATTATCGACCGCATCCAGTCCGCGCAGGCGCAGTCCCCGCTGGAGGAGGCGATTAAAAACCAACCCGCGCAAAGCGCGCCCCCCACGCAGCGCCCGGCAGCGCCTGTGCGCCGCGCGACCATCATCGCCGATGACAGCGACGATGCTGCGCCGCCGCCCCGCATGCCCGCGCCGCCGCGCCCCAGCATTGATAAGACCAAAACATCAACCGGCAAAACGAAGCCAGCCTTCACGCTGCAAGGCTCGCGCGCTTGGCATAACCCGCAGCCTTTCTACCAGCATCAACAGCAGCCGCAGCAGCGCTACGCGCCGCAGCTGTCCCAGGGCATCAATACCCTGCCGCGGGAGCAGGGCGCGCCGGACACTGGCTTGTATTCCGCTGTGAAACCGCGCCCGGTCACCCCAAAGACGGTGTCTCGCTTTGGGCCGGAAGCATCCAGCATTCCGGAGCCATCCATCGACACGCGGCCAGTGGTGCCGCAGCCCCGGACCACGGTGCCGGATCACCGCCAAAGCGCGTCGCAAAGCAATGCGTTCCGCTCCGTTTTGCCCACCCAGATGACGGAAGTGGAGGCGGATGACGAGCTGATGATCGACATCACCATCCCCGAGCCTGGTTTCCCGGATCCTTCCATGGTGACAGACCCCAAAACCACCGCCAATGTGACAGATCTGCTGGCGGCTGGTGACCTGGGCGATGGAGCGGGTGTGCTGGAAATTCAGCAGGATGGCTACGGCTTCCTGCGCGCGGGCAACCTGCTGCCCAGCCGCAATGACATCTATGTCTCCGGCACGCAAATCCGCCGCTTCCGGCTGCGCAACGGGGATTACATCGTCGGCAAAACCCGCCCCCAGCGCGAGAACGACCGCTACGCCGCCATGCTCTACATCACGCAGATTAACGGTGAGGATGCGGACAACGCGGTCAAACTGGGCGGCGTGGTGGGGGAGGAGCACGCCCGCCGCGATTTTGATGAGTTGACACCCGTCTACCCGGACCGCCGCATCCGTTTGTCCACCAAGGAGGACAACGACCTGGTGCTGCGTCTGATTGATTTGTTTGTGCCCATCGGCTTTGGCCAGCGCGCGATGATTGTGGCAGCGCCCAAGGCCGGCAAGACCACCATCCTCAAAAAGATTGCCCTGTCCCTCAAGCGCAACCATCCGGATGTGCACACCATGATGCTGCTGGTGGATGAGCGGCCTGAGGAAGTAACCGACTTAAAGGAAAGTGTGGGCGGGGACATCTTCTACTCCACCTTTGATGAGCCGCCGGAGAACCACGCCCGTGTGAGTGAGCTGACACTGGAGCGCGCAATGCGCTTTGTGGAAGCCGGCAAGGATGTCGTCATCCTGCTGGACAGCCTCACCCGCATGTCCCGCGCCTACAACATGCTGGCGCCCAGCTCCGCCCGGGTGATGACAGGCGGCCTGGCGGCCGGTGCCATGAACAAGCCCAAGCGCTTCTTTGGCGCCGCGCGCAACCTCAAGGAAGGCGGCAGCCTCACCATCATCGCGACCGCGCTGGTGGATACCGGCTCGCGCATGGACGGCGTCATCTTTGAGGAATTCAAGGGCACAGGCAACATGGAGCTGACCTTGGACCGCAACCTGTCCGAACGCCGCCTCTTCCCGGCTGTCAGCCTGCTAAAAAGCGGAACCCGGCATGATGAATTGCTGTTGACAGAGAAAGAAATGGAAGTCACCGCCAAGGTACGCGACCGCTTCTCCATGTCCAGTGAGCAGGATGCCATCTCCCTGGTGCTGTCCATGCTAGAGAAATCCAGGGACAATGACGAGTTTGTGACCCGCTACGATGACTGGATGAAGCTGATGCGCTCTGTATAATACAATCAGCTTGAGGGAATGAAGATGAAAAAAACGGCCTTTGGTATAAATCCGAATGGCGAGGAGGTCGTCCTCCTCACCATGCAAAATCAAAAAGGGATGGCGGTCACGGTGTGCAGCTTCGGCGCGCGCTTGGTCAGCATCCTCTGCCCGGACCGCGAAGGCAAGCTGGCGGATGTCTGCCTGGGTTTTGATCGGCTCGTTGACTATCAAACGCGCTCGGGCTACCTGGGCGCCACGGTGGGCCGCTGGGCCAACCGCATCGGCGGGGCATCCTTTATCTTAAACGGGAAGGAGTACGCGTTGTATGCCAACGATGGCGCAAACACCCTGCACGGCGGCCGCGATGGCTTTGATAAAAAAACCTGGCGCTATGAGACAGTGGGGGAACAGCAGGTCATCTTCCGCTATACCTCCCCTGATGGGGAGGAGGGCTTTCCCGGCACCCTGAACACCAAAGTCACCTATACCCTGGGGGATGAGGGGGATTTGTCCATCCGCTATGACGCGGTGAGTGATGCCGATACGGTCATCAACCTCACCAACCATGCCTATTTCAACCTGGCTGGCAGCGGCACCATCCATGACCATCTGCTGCAAATTCAGGCAGATCAAGTGACCGAAGCGACAGAGGACTTAATCCCCACCGGCAAGCTGCTGCCTGTTGAAGGCACACCCTATGATGTGCGCGCCTTCAAGCGCGTGGGCGATTGCCTTGCCATGAAAAACATCAACGCCATGTTTGACAGCGCCGACGGCTTTGACATCAATTACGTGCTCAACCCCGTTGGCAACGACGCAGCTGCCACCCTGAAGCATCCGGCGTCCGGCCGTGTGATGCGCGTGTATACGGATCAGCCGGGCATCCAGGTGTATTCGGGCCAGGGGCTTTCCGGCAGCGCGAAAAACGGGGGCACCTATGTCCCCTACAGCGGCATCGCGCTGGAGACGCAGCACTTCCCCGACAGCGTACACCACAGCCACTTCCCCAGCACCGAGCTGGGCGTGAACCAACCCTTTTATTCAGAAACCGTCTACCAGTTCAGCGTAGAGGAATAAACGACTTCCATAACTAACAAAATCCGGGCACACGCCCGGATTTTTGTGTGGCATGAGAGTGCCTATGCATGCTCTTTCAACCATTCTGCTCTGATGGCGGCATAGACGGCCAAATCCTCAAAGTCCCCGGTCTTGGCATTGCGGTACTGCCGGGTGATGCCTTCCTGCTTCATGCCGGCTTTTTGCAATACGCGGCCGGAGGCGGGGTTGTCAACAAAGTGCCTTCCAACGATGCGATGAAAACCCACCTCCAAAAACAGGAAGCGCATGACGCGGATCACTGCTTCCGTCATGATGCCTTTTCCCCAGAAGCGCTTGCTGAGACAATAGCCGATTTCGCACTGCATCAAGTGGTCCGAGCAGTTCATCGCGGCAATGTCGCCGATGACCTCGCCGTTTATCTCTATCACCCAGTGGTAGGAGCGCTTGTTTTTATAAGCGGCAATCCAATCCTGAATCAAACCTTGGGTGAACCTACTATCCGGGTGGGTATCCCACACAAGGAGGGATGAAACCGCCGGATCCCCGCACCAGTTGTCAAACGCCTGCTGCGCGTCCTGCTGCTGGTAGCGCCGCAACAAAAGCCGCTCGCTTTTTAGCGGCACGGTGCCTTTGTGATGCAGCAGGCCGGCGTCCTCCGCGGTGCCTGACGCGGTCGGAATCACCTTGATTTTAAACACCGCTTTGCGCCCCTTGCCGCTGCCCAGGCCAGGCTGGTGCGCGTCCTCGGGGAAGAAGATGCCAAACATCCCTTTTTGCAGATGGATGGGGCTGCCCTGGGAGGTGCCCTCACTCAACTGGATGTCGCGCTGCGGGTCATAATCGCAAAACCCCTGGATCTGGTCCAGCGGCGCCCAGGCGATGGTTTCCTCATGCTGCAAAACCAGTTGCAAATCAATATAGTTTCGGTGCGCTTCCCAGGTGGTGACATGCTTTAATTCCGTGTCCATGATGTTGAGGAAGACATCCTCCCCGTCAATCTCATGCCGGCCGTTTGGCATGTCATCCAAATCCATCCCGCGCAGCGCCAGGATGACCTTGTCCAGGTTGGGGTGCATGCCAAAGTAGAGGGGCAGCCGCTGGATCCGGTCCACGATCATCCCGGGTCACCTCCTGTGTTTTCATATGATCTGCCCTTATTTTATAAACTGCGCGCGTTTACGTCAATCTTAATCGCTTTTTCGGGTTTTACCCTATTTTTCGCTGAAAATTCCTTGACCGCAAACCGCTGCTTATGATATATTAACCCATGGCCGCTCGGGAGAGGCTCCTAAACGCATTTTTGCTGCCTCGGGCTGAAAGACGCCTTGGTGCCCGGCGAGTAAACATTTGGAGGTGCTGCAGTATGTACGCAATCATTGCGACTGGCGGCAAACAGTATCGTGTGTCCGAAGGGGACACCATCTACATCGAAAAACTGGACGCGAAGGAAGACAGCAAGGTCACCTTCCCCGTTCTCTTCCTGTCTGGGGATGAACCCAAGTTCGGTGATCCCGAAGTCGCCGGCGCGAGCGTGACGGGCAAGGTGGTCCGCCATGGCCGCGGCAAGAAGATCATCGTCTACAAGTTCAAGGCGAAAAAGAACTACCGCCGCAAACAGGGCCATCGTCAACCCTTTACCCAGGTGGAAATCACGCAAATCAAAGGCTGAGAATGACCGTCATTCGCATGCTGGGCACGCGGGAGAACTACACAGGGTTTGAGGTCTCCGGCCACGCGGATGCGGGAGAAAAAGGGTACGACATCGTCTGCGCCGCCATCTCCTTTCTGGCCACCACCTGTGCCAATGCGCTTGAAAGCGTGGCAAATGTCAGGATGACCGCCACCCAAGAGGATGGCTACCTCAAGGCAGATGCCGCGCAGACCAACGAGAAGACCCAGACCATCCTGCGCACCTTTTACCAGGGCGCACAGGACCTGAGCCAGGCTTACCCCCAGCATGTCAGACTGATAGAGACATTTAATTGAGTTAAACGGAGGAAACTTTCATGTTAAAGCTTGATCTTCAATTATTCGCTTCCAAAAAGGGCGTTGGCTCTTCCCGTAACGGCCGCGACAGCGCAAGCAAGCGCCTGGGCGCCAAGCGCGCTGATGGGCAGTTTGTGCTTGCCGGCAATATCCTGGTCCGCCAGCGCGGCACCAAGATCCACCCCGGCAACAACGTGGGCCGCGGCAAGGATGACACCTTATTCGCGCTCTCTGACGGCCTGGTCCGTTTTGAGCACTACGGCAAGCTGCGCAAGAAAGTCAGCGTCTACCCCGTGGAAGCCGCCGCGGCGCAGTAATCACCACACGCATATTCACCGCTCCATCACGATGGGGCGGTTTTTCATATCTTGACATGCTTATCAACAATTTGTAACAAAAACTTAAATATGATACACATCCACTGATTTTTGTTGTATACTACCAATAAGCACAACACAAGAAAGGAAGAAGGCCGATGAGACAGATTACCTCGAGCATCGAGACCTTTTTCTGGAACCTGTTTAACCGCATCCAATTCAGCGATTTTATCGACATCCTCATCATCGCGTTCCTTTTGTACAAAATATTCGAGCTCACCCAGCAAACCAGGGCAGGCCAGGTGTTTAAAGGCTTTTTGCTGCTGGTGGTCATTGGGTGGGTTTCTAACCTCCTGGGCTTCAACGCCCTCAACTGGCTCATCGGCAACATCGTCAGCAACGGCGCCATCGTGCTGCTCATCCTCTTCCAGCCGGAGTTGCGCCGTGCGCTGGAGCAGATGGGCCGCGGCGCCAAGGTGGCGCATCTGACCGAAAACCGGGACGAGTCCTCGCGCATCGTCTTTGAAATCACGCAGTGTTTGCTTGGTCTCTCCCGCCGCCGTGTCGGCGCGCTCATTGTGTTTGAGCAAAAAACGGGCCTGAAGGACTACATCGACACCGGCACGCCGCTTGATTCCAAGATTTCCGCCCCCTTAATCGCCAACGTGTTTGAGCCCAACACCCCCCTGCATGACGGCGCGATGATCATCCGGGATGACCGCATCGTGGCGGCTGGCTGCTTCCTGTCCCTCAGTGAAAACAGCAGCCTGGGCCGGGATTTGGGCACGCGCCACCGAGCGGGCCTGGGGGTGAGCGAGGTTACCGATGCCATCGTGCTGATTGTGTCGGAAGAAACCGGCATCATCTCTATGGCGCAGGGCGGCAAACTAACCCGCCACCTGGACGCGGACAGCCTAAGCCGTGTTCTGTCCGGCATGTACAAGCACGAAAAAGTCACCTTCAAGTCCATCTTCAACAACATCACCAAGTATTTTAAAGGAAAGGCAGCGCCAAAAGGTGAGCACTGAAACACGTCCCCAGCCCCCCCAGCCCATGCACCACGCGCTGCGCAAGCGCGTCTGGCAGGCTATCAAAAACAACTGGCAGCTCAAACTCCTGTCGCTGCTGGTGGCTTTTGTCGTGTGGGGCGCCCTCATCAGCGAGGACCCAAACCTCACCCGGGAGAAAACCTTCACAGACGTACCGATCACCGTCACCGGGATGGAGCTCTTGCAGCGCAACGGCTTGATTGTTGTGGAAGGCCTGGACAACCTGCCGCACATTAAGATGCGGGCTTTAGTACCCCAAAAAATCTACGCGTCTGCGCACCCCGCCAATTATTCTGTACGGGTGGATGTCAGCCGCATCACTGCGCCGGGGGAGCAGACCGTGCCCATCCAAACCCTGTCCACCGGCACCTTTGGCTCTATAGAGTGGATGTCCACCAACGAAATCACCGTCAAGGTGGATGAATACATCACCAGGCGGCGCGTGCCCGTCAAGCTGGTCAAGGCCGGCCAGACGCCGGAGGGCTATTACAGCGCCAGCACCTCTGCGGACCCAAACAACGTGGTCATTTCCGGGCCCAAATCACTGGTGGAGAAGATCGACGTTGTCTCCGCCTCCTATAACCCCGCGCTGCAGGATTTGTCCGTGGGCGTGCAGTACAGCGCGGTGCCCTTCCGCCTGCTGGCAGCTGATGGGACGGAGATCAAAAGCGACCTCATCAGCGTCACCAGCGAAAACGTGCTGCTGGACACCCTATTGGTGGAGCAGGTCATCTACCCCACCAAATTTGTGGACATCAATTTAACCGGCCTGGTAAAAGGCAAGGTGGCGGAAGGCTATCAGGTTGTGCGGGTCACCGCTGATCCGCCCCAGGTGCGCGTTGCTGCCAGCGAGGAGGAGCTGGACAGCCTCAAGCTGCTGGATTTGTCCTCCGTGATTGATGTGGAGGGGCTCAACGACACCATCATCCGCGCGCTGCGGGTGGAAAAGCCCCAGGGCATCATGTACATGAGTGACAACGCGGTGTATGTCACCGTTGAGATCGCGCCGGTGACTGCCGCCAAAGGCGAGTAAGCATGAATATCATCGCGGACAGGCTGTTTGCACTGCTGCTGGGATGGACCGGCAGCCTGTTTAACGGCTTATGGAATCTGATCACCAACAATTCTGCGGGCTTCACTGGCTTTTTGCAGCGCTTTTGGCTGCCCATGATCATCATCCTGCTTTTAGCGGGCACCGCCATTGATTACATCATCTGGCTGATTCGCTGGCGCCCCTATTATGTATGGAGTTCCTGGCTGCGCAGGGTGATTGGCAGAAGGCGGCTGGTGCAAACCCAAAGCTATATGGAGGATTTGGACCACTCCCCGCTGGATCTGCCAGAATACCAGGAGTACCAGGACCAAGCCCAGGACGCCTTTTATGACGAACCCGTCTATTTTGATTTCCCTGCCGCCACCTATCAGGAGGAGCAAACCGCGTTCGCACCGGCAGAGCAGGTGCAGCCAGTGCAACCGGCGCCTGTTGAGGAAGTCTACTACCAGCCTGAACTACCCGTGCTGGAGGAAGCGCCGGTCTTTGTGCCGCACTTGCCCTGGGAAAACCTGCGCGAGGTACCCATCGCGGATATCCCGCAGGCGGAGGATATGCCCTATACCGATCCATCAGACTGGACCGATCCCAAGATGGCGGACATCCCGTTGCAAGCCATCAACCCGCCAATGCCCCAGCAGGAAGCCTATAACCCCTCCCAACTGTATCTGGCGGAGGAGCAGCAGGCGGAGAAACCGGCGGAACAGCCCGTTTCCACCCGCCGCCGGCGTGTTGAAACCCGGCGCCAGCGCAGCGTGAACGTGCTGAAATCCATCCGCGATACCCTGTTTACCTCGGATGAAGAGATGGCCTCCATCGATAGCCTGCAGCCGCCCATTAAGCCCGAAGCAGCCTTTCACAAACCGTATTATCCGCAGGATTACGCCTACCGTGAGCAGCATCATCCCCAGCCCCAGCAGGAGCAGCAGCCGCCCAGTGAATAGCGTACAAGCACCCTTGCCAGAGGGGTTTATCCAATCCATCGCCCATTTGCTGCAAGCAGAATTGGGCGACTTTTTAGATGTGATGGGTGGCGAGCCATATCGCGCGCTGCGCTTTTCTGTCCGCCGCGAAAATCCCGTGATAGAGGGGCTAAATAGCCCGGTGGCCTGGGCAAACAATGCGTATTATATCAAGCCCGGTGCGCAGCCAGGGGCGCATCCCCTGCATTGGGCCGGCGCCTACTATATTCAGGAGCCCAGCGCCATGGCCGCGGCTGCTGCCCTTGGCGCACAGCCGGGGGAGGCGGTGCTGGATGTATGCGCAGCGCCCGGCGGCAAGGCGACCCAGCTGGCGGACATGATGCAGGGGCAGGGCGTGCTGATTGCGAATGACCCGGTGCTTCCGCGGGCACGGGAACTGTCCCGCAACATCGAGCGCATGGGCATTACCAACGCGGTGGTGCTGTCCAACACGCCTGCGCAGTTGGCCGCGGCCTTTTTAGAAACCTTTGACCGCATCCTGGTGGACGCGCCCTGCTCTGGCGAGGGCATGTTCCGCAAGGAGCCGCAGAGCATGCAGCACTGGACGCCCGACGTGCCTGCTGTGTGCGCCCTGCGGCAAGCGGATATTTTAAGCCAGGCAGCCCTGATGCTCAAGCAGGGCGGCAGCCTGGTCTACAGCACCTGTACCTTTAATGATGTGGAAAACGAAGGCGTTATTCAGGCCTTTTTACACGCCCACCCAGATTTTGTGCTGCAACCCTTCGCCTTGCCCGGTTTGCGGGAAGCCAGGGACGGCATGCTGCGCCTGTGGCCGCACCAGGTGCCCGGCGAAGGGCATTTTGTCGCGCTGATGAAAAAGCGCGGGGAAACCCAGCGGCGAAAAGATCCAGCGCAGCAGGCCGGCAGGGATATGCTGCACGTTCAAAAAATCATCCAGGACTGGGTGCTGGATGATCTTCATATCAACCATCAATTGGGGGATGTGTTTACGCAACTGCCCTTGGGCACACCGCCGCTTCATGGTCTGCGCGTCCTGCGCGCGGGGCTGCATATCGCGCAGCGCGTGGGCAAGACCCTCCGGCCCGATCACGCCCTGGCGCTCGCCTGCAAGCCGCGCAGCCAAGCGGCCATCACCCTGGCGGAAGCGGACGCCTACCGCAGGGGCGAAGTCATCACGGTTGCGGATCACTCCTTGTCCGGCTTTGTTGCCCCAACGTGCTCTGGCTGGCCGCTGGGCTGGGCCAAGGCTATGGAAGGGCAGCTAAAAAACCACTACCCCAAAGGCTTGCGCAAATATTCGTTTTCATATCAATAGATTATAATTGGAAAAATTCTACCCGAACGCTGCTGTTCTCAACATGCATCACGGCGTATTCACCGCTGGTCAAGGCCCCGGGGTTGATGCAGTGTACCCCCGCAATCAGGTTGATCTCCTGCCTGTGGTTGTGTCCGTACACCGCGGCGCGGGCGCCCTTGGCTTTGGCGTGAAGCGCCAGTTTGGACAGCCCGCGCTTCACGCCCAATAAATGGCCATGCGCCAACAACAGTTTGATGTCCTCAAACTGCAGCAGCTGCTCATCCGGCTGCCGGCTGAACAAATCACAGTTGCCGCGCACCTCATACACCGGGCAGGCTGCGTTAAGCCTGCTGATGTCCCCGTGGCCGTCCCCCGCGAACAGCAGCGCGTCATAACCGCCCTGCACCGCAATCATCTTTTTGATGGCCATCAGGTTCTCCGTGTTCCCGTGTGAGTCACTCAACAGGAGAATCCTCAAGACAAGGCCTCCAGCAGCAGCTTCATGGCATTGGCGCGGTGGCTGATCTTGTTCTTTTCTGCCTCGCTCAACTGCGCGAAGGTCTGCCCGCCCGCGGTTTCAAACAAGGGGTCATAGCCAAAGCCGCCTGTGCCGCGTGGCTGGCGGGTAATCACGCCCTCGCAGGTGCCGGTAAAGGTCCTGGTCGGGCCAAAGGGGGAGGCTAAGGCCAGCACGCTCACAAAGCGCGCGTCACGCCTGTCTACCTGCTCCATCAACTCCAGCAGGCGGCGGTTATTGGCCTCATCATCCCCGTGTTTGCCGGCAAAGCGCGCACTGTTCACGCCGGGCGCGCCATCCAGGGTGGCAACCTCCAGGCCAGAATCATCCGCCAGGCTTAAATAGCCGGTCGCTTCGCATACAGCTTCGGCTTTGAGGATGGCATTGTCACGGAAGGTCTGGCCTGTCTCCTCAATCTCATCCATGAACCCGGCCTCCCGCATGCCAATGACATGATAGCGGCTGCCCAGCATGTGCCGCAATTCCTCAATCTTGTGCGCGTTGGCACTGGCCAAAACCAGGGTTTGCTTTTGCTGTATCAAGGCAGCGCGCTCACCCAGCGCTTCTTTTTGAAGACCCATCAACAAGCGGATGCCTTTTTGGGCCAACTCCAGCAACTCACTCAGTGTGCTCACGGGGAAGGCTGCGCCCTCGCCGGTGCCCTGCACCTCGATTAAGCCCAGTTCCTCATTCATCACAAAGTTCATGTCCGCCTGCGCCTGGCTGTCCTCGACATAGCACAGATCAAGCAGGGCCATCCCTTCAACCAGCCCGCAGCTGACAGCGGCGACCTGGCTTTTAATGGGGGATTCCTTCAGGTGCCCTTGCTGGATGAGTTTGTCAATGGCCAGGCACAACGCGACAAAGCCGCCGGTGATGGCTGCTGTGCGTGTGCCGCCGTCCGCCTCCAGCACATCGCAGTCAATGGTGATGGTGCGCTCGCCCAGGCGGTTCAAATCAATCGCCTGGCGCAGGGACCTGCCAATCAGCCTGCTGATCTCCACCCCGCGGCTGTCGCGGCGCACGCCGTCCCTGGCCTTGCGCCTTCCTGTGGACGCTGGCAGCATGGCATATTCCGCGGTCAGCCAGCCCTGCCCCTTCCCGCGCAGGAAGGGGGGAACGCTGCTGTCAACGGAGGCGGTCACAATAATCCGTGTGCCGCCGCAGGAAATCAAACAGCTGCCGTCCGCTGTGCCCACAAAGTCCGTCTGGATGCTGCAGGGCCGGAGCTGATCTGCGCTTCTTTGGTCAATTCGTTCCATGATGGTCTCCCTTGTCAATCAAAAAGCGCCCAAAATGATGCGGGCGCTTTGGTGTGGCGGTCACATGGCAAAAATCAGGTAAGGATTTCGCCTTCGTTTTCAATGGTCACTGCTTCCACGTTGCGGATGGCCCAGCGCGCGAACACGATCTCGGTGTTACTGTGGCCTACGCTTAAGATCACGTCGTCATCCCGCAGCCCTTTGATGGTGCCGTAGATGCCGCCGATGGTGCAGACGCGGTCGCCCGGCTTCAGGTTGGCCAGCATTTCCTTGACCTTCTTGTCCTTTTTGCGCTGCGGGCGGATCATCAGGAAGTAGAACACACCAATGATTAAAATCATCGGCAGGAACATTGAAATCAGTCCGGCAGGGCTGGCAGGATCAGGCGCGCCAGGCACAGAGCCGGCGCCGGCTGCGGGGGCAGCTTCCGCCAGGGTCAGGGGCAGTTTAAGAATCCAATCAAACATTTTGTGTCTTCCTTTCAAAAATCAATACAACGTTTTTTAGTATAACAATCCTTGGCATCCGGCGCAAGCCCAGGGGCATTTTTTGTGTGTTTTTGTGGGATGCAAGTAAATTTTTTCAGACATTCTCCTGAATATTGATTATTTATCTAAATATGTTATAGTCTGTCTTGGGAATATAGCGTGTTGAGGTGAGCGATGGCTTTTGATGTATTAAGCATTATTAAAACCGAGGAGCAAAAGGCTTCGGAATTGCTGCAGGAAGCGCAGCAGGCAGCCAATGACATGATTAAAAACGCCGAAACCAAGGCGATAGAGGACGAGCGCAAGGCCGCGGTGGACAACCGCGCCTTGTTTCAGCAAATCCTGGATGAGCGCAAAACCCAGGTGGAAGCGCAGCTTATGGAGCAGCAGGCACAAAAGCGGGAGGCTTTGGTGACGCAGCTTAATGAGGCCAAGGCACGCGTTGCGGATGCCGCCCAATATATTATTTTCGAGGTTGTCAATGGCAATCGTTGATATGCAACGCCTTGAGGTGTTGACCATGAAGCGCGATCATACGCGCTTGCTTCAGTTTCTGCAGCGCGCGGGCTGTGTGCAGCTCATCCCGGTGCAGGCAGACGAGGGCCAGTTTGGCGCCATTGATTACGAGCAAAAATATCTGGCGGAGGACGCCCAAAACCGCATCAAATGGGCCATCGGCCGTCTGTCCAAATACGATACTGAGAAGCAATCCATGTTCAAACCCCTGCCGCTCGCCCCGCGCGAAGCGCTGGAGGATATGGACCTGGATGATGTGCTGCATGTTGTTTCGCAGGTGGAAGACCTGATGCGCAAAAGCGGCGAGAAACGCGGCCATGAAACACGGCTGGACCAATTGGAAAGCCAATTGACACCCTGGCTGAATCTGGAAATTCCCGCGGATGAGCTGACCCCTACACAAACCACACGCATCTACTCCGGCAGCATGCCGTCCCGCAAATTAAACGAGTTGATCCAGGCCTGGGAAGGCCGGCCGGTTAATATCCTGCCGCTGTCCAACATCAGCGCGACCGCCTATTTTGTCGCGGTGGTGCACAAGTCAGTGGTGGAGGAATTTTTGCAGGCGCTGCGCGCGGCAGGCTACACCCCGGCTGCACCCCAGACAGGCAGCCTGACACCCCGGGCACAGCTGGACAAGATCCAGCGCGAAAAAGACGCCCTGGTGGATGAAGAAAAAGCCATCGAGGAGCAGCTGCGCGCGCTTGCAGTTCACCTGCCGCAAATGCGCCTGGCCTTTGAAAACCTTGGCGCCAAAAAGGCACGCCTGCAGGCGCAGGAAGCCATGGCGCACACCGGCAGCGTCTCCATGCTGCAAGGGTGGATCCCCAAGCCCTCTGTGGAACCTTTGCTGGACGCCATGCGCCGGGAGTTCCCCAACGCGCAGGTGATGGTGAGCGATCCAAAAGAAGGGGATGACCCGCCGGTGCTGCTGCACAACAACCCGGTGGTCCGCCCCTATGAGGCGGTGGTGGAGGGCTTCGCCCTGCCCAAGAACGGCACCCTGGACCCAACCCCCGCCATGATGCCCTTTTTTGCCTGTTTCTTTGGCATGATGGTGTCAGACGCGGGCTACGGGCTGATGATGGCCCTGCTCATTCCCATCCTGGTGAAGGTGATGAAGCCCTCGCCCGGCGCGCGCAAGATCTTCTGGATTCTCTGCGGCGGCGGTGTCGCCACCCTGTTTTGGGGCGCGATGTACAACACCTGGTTTGGCTTCACGCCCTGGCCGTCCGTGTTTGACCCAGTCAACAACTCCCTGCCCGTAATGGGCCTGTGCATTGGCTTGGGCGCCCTGCATCTGTTTGCCGGGCTCATGGTGGGCGCAGTGCAAAACTTCAAAAACAGGGATCCGCTCAGCGCGGTATTTGACCAGTTTTCCTGGATTGTCTTAATCGTCGGGCTGGGCCTGCTCCTCTTGCCCCAAACCAAGGAGATCGGCCAGTGGATGGCCATCGGCGCTGCCGGCCTCATCCTGGTGACAGCAGGGCGGGAGAAATCCAACAACCCCTTCAAAAGGCTGGTCTCCGGCTTTGGCGCGCTGTATGGTATCACCGGGTGGATCTCCGACCTGCTCAGCTACATGCGCCTGTTTGGTATGGGCCTGGCGACGGGCGTCATCGGCATGGTCATCAACCAATTGGTGGGTATGCTGACCGGCAGCGGCATCATCGGCATGGTGATCGGCGCGGTGGTGTTCGTGGGCGCGCACCTGTTTAACGCGGCCATCAACATACTGGGCGCCTATGTGCACTCCTGCAGGCTGCAGTATATCGAATTCTTTGGCAAATTCTACGAGGAAGGCGGCAAGCCTTTCCGACCCCTTCGTTTCGCGCCGCGCTATGTGCGGATTCACGAATAAAGCATCAATTGCATTTTATTGAGGAGGATCTTTCATGTTGGAACAGCTCAGTCTTGGTCAAATCCTGGCATTCGTCGCGGTATTCCTGTCCACCATCATCGCGGGCTATGGCTCCGCGAAGGCAGTGGGCCTGGCCGGCCAAACCTCTGCCGGTGTCTCCACGGAGAACCCGGAGGTCAACTCCAAACTGATGGTGCTGCAGATTCTGCCTGGTACCCAGGGCATCTACGGCTTCTTGATCGGCGTCATCATCATGGTCAACATCGGCGCCTTGGGCGGCGAGTTGAAGGCGGTAGGCCTGTTTGAGGGCATCGCGCTGATCGCTGCTGTGCTGCCGGTGGCCATTGTTGGCTATCTGTCCGCCGTGCACCAGGCCAAGGTGGCGTCCGCGGGCATGCTCATGGTAGGCCAGCATCCGGACATGTCCGGTAAGGCCATCACAATGACCGTTATGGTGGAAACCTACGCGGTGCTGGCGCTGCTCATCTCCTTTATCCTGGTTAACTCCATCAAGTTTGTATGAGCACCATCAACACCCAGCCCATTTTGGACCTCATCAAGAAGGAAGCCCAGGAAGCGGCTGACCGGCTCTTGAAGGAGGCCAGGGGGCGCACGGAGGACATCTACGAAAGCGCGGCGGACCGCATCGCCACCCTGCAGCAGGAAACCAGGGTGCAGGCGAAGGCCGAAGCCGACATCCAGGAGGACCGATTAAGGCGGCTCTTCATGCTGGAGGAGCGCAAGGACTTGGTGAGCCTCAAGCGTGAGGTCATTGACGAAGCCTTTTTGACGGCGCTTGCCCAACTCAACCAGACCCCGGCGGACAAAGTCGCCCAGATTATGGGTGACCTCGTGTTGCAAAACGCCGCAGGGGATGAGGTGCTGCAGGCGGGGGCGGTCAACGACGCCTTTTTCACGGATGCCTTTTTGCAAAAGCTGAACGCACGCTTAAAGCAGGTCGGTAAGCCCGGTGCGCTCACCATGGCTGCTGATCGGTATCCGGGCGTCTGCGGCTTGGTGCTCAAGACCCGTCAAAGCGAAATGCACTGCACGTTTGACGCCTTATTGTCCACCAAACGCGAAGAGCTGGAGACCAGGGTGGCGGCCATCCTGTTCCCGCAGGATCAGGGCTAAGGGAGGGTCTATGCCGCAATCAAGCATTGCCTACGCGGTTGGCCGTGTGCGCGCCGCAGCCCGCAAGCCCCTGGGTGAAGCGCAGCTGGAGCGTTTGCTGTCCGCTGCCAATTACCAGGAAGCGCTGCACCTGCTGGTGGAAATGGGCTGGCCGGAAATGGACGGCCAGGATGTGGAGGGCCTCAGCATCAACATGCTGGAGGAGGCCTGCCATCGCCTGCGCGAGATCACGCCGGATCCTGCCTTAACGGACAGCTTCTTGCTGCGCCATGACGCGCAGAATTTAAAATCGCTCTTCAAGGCGCGCATCCTGGAAACCAAGCCAGACCGCCTGTCCGGCTGCGGCACCATCCCGCTGGATACCCTGCGCCACGCGGTGATGGAGCATGACTACCGCAAGTTGCCGGCTGCCTTTGCGCAAGTCATGGAAGCGCTTGAAAAACGCATCGCCCTGCATATCAACCCCATGGAGATTGACGTTATGATTGACAGGGCGCTCTACGGATTGATCGCAAAGCGGCTCAAGCCCGCCAAGTCCAAGGCGGCCATCGCCTATTTTACCGGCAAGGCGGATTTGCAAAACGCGGTCTCCTTCCTGCGCCTTCATACCATGCAAACAGACGGCATTACCTTACAGGATGTGCTTTTGCCGGGCGGCACCATCACGGACGCGGACTGGCTTGCCATTCAAAAAAAGCCGGACAAGCTGCTGTCTGCCTTTTCTGCCTATCCAAAGGCCATTAAGCAGGCGCTGACACATGCGCAGGAGGACAGCGCGCACCTGCCCGCCCTTGAAAAGGCGGCGGATGACTACCTGCTGTCCCTCTTTCGGCCAAAGCGGTATGAGCCGTTTGCCATTGAGGTGCTCATTGGCTGGCTGCTGGCGCACGAGCGGGAGGCCGCGGCGGTGCGGCTGATTATGGCAGGCAAACTCAATGATTTCGCGCCGGAACTCATCCGGGAAAGGTTGCGTGAAGCCTATGGCCAATAAGTTGTTCCGCATGGGTGTTGTGGGGGAAGAGGACGCCATCCTGGCCTTTAAGGCCATTGGCGCCATCGCCATCCCCGCGACCACCCAGGAGGAGATCTCAAGCGCCATCCATCGCCTAAGCCGCGAAGGGGTGCCCGTCATCTTCATCACAGAGGCGGCGGCGCGCCTGGTACCGGAAGCTTTGGCGCGCTATGACCAGATCATGGAAACGGCAATCATACCCATCCCCGGCATCAAGGGCAGCGACGGCTTCGGCGCGCAATTGCTGCGGGAGAACGTCATTAAAGCCATCGGCGCGGATATTTTGACACAACAAAACTGATAAGACAGAAACGAGGGAGATTACATGGCCCAGGGCAAAATCATCAAAGTGGCGGGAAGCCTGATTGTCGCGGAGGGGATGTCCTCTGCGCGCATGTTTGATGTTGTACGTGTAAGTAAGCATCGCTTAATCGGTGAAATACTGGAGTTGCGCGGCGACCAAGCCTCCATCCAGGTATATGAGGAAACCAGCGGCCTGGGGCCGGGCGAACCAGTGGAATCCACAGGCGCGCCCCTCTCACTGGAGCTGGGGCCTGGGCTGATTGAATCCATTTTTGACGGCATCCAGCGGCCCCTAAACCGTATCCGGGAGCGCGCGGGTGACCGCATCACCCGCGGCATTGAAGAGCCCGCCCTAAACCGTGAGCGCGAGTGGGATTTTGTCCCGCAGGTGCAGGTGGGGGATGAGGTGCGCCACGGTGACATCCTGGGCAGTGTGCAGGAAACGGCAGTGGTCTCCCACAAGATCATGCTGCCTTTGGGCTTAGATGGCGTGGTCAAATCCATCCACCAGGGCAATGCCCGTGTGACGGACACCATCTGCATCGTGGAGGGCAAAGACGGCAAGGAGCATCAGGTCACCATGATGCAGCGCTGGCCTGTTCGGACCGGCCGCCCCTATCAGGAAAAGCTGTCCCCCAAAAACCCGATGATTACCGGGCAGCGGGTCATCGATACCCTCTTCCCAATCGCCTCTGGCGGTGTCGCTGCCATCCCCGGGCCCTTTGGTTCGGGCAAGACAGTGGTGCAGCACCAGCTGGCCAAATGGGCAGAGGCCGACATCATCGTGTACGTGGGCTGCGGTGAGCGCGGCAACGAGATGACGGACGTGCTCAAGGAGTTCCCCGAGTTGCACGACCCGCGCACGGGTGAAACCCTCATGAAGCGCACCGTGCTCATCGCCAACACCTCCGACATGCCGGTCGCGGCGCGGGAAGCCTCTATCTACACCGGCATCACCATTGCGGAGTACTTCCGTGATATGGGCTACAGCGTGGCTATCATGGCCGATTCCACCAGCCGCTGGGCAGAAGCCCTGCGCGAGATGAGCGGCCGGCTGGAGGAAATGCCGGGCGAGGAAGGCTACCCCGCCTATTTATCCAGCCGCATCGCGGAGTTTTATGAGCGCGCGGGCCAGGTGGTCTGCCTGGGCAGCGATGGACGCAGGGGCGCCATCTCCGCCATCGGCGCCGTGTCACCGCCTGGCGGTGATATTTCAGAGCCTGTGTCCCAGGCAACGCTGCGCATTGTCAAAGTGTTCTGGGGCCTCAGCGCGCAGTTGGCCTACCGCCGCCACTTCCCGGCCATTGACTGGCTGCTGTCCTACTCCCTGTACTCAGACAACCTGGCGGAGTGGTTCACGGACCACGTCTCGCCAGAGTGGAATGAATTGCGGCTAAAAACCATGACCATCCTGCAGGATGAGAGCGAGTTGGAGGAGATCGTCCGCCTGGTGGGCACCGATGCCCTGGGCTGGCGGGACCGCCTGACGATGGAGGTCGCGCGGTCCATCCGTGAGGACTACCTGCATCAAAACGCCTTTGATGAGATTGACACCTACACCTCCCTCACCAAGCAGTACCGCATGCTGCGCCTGATTCTGGATTTCGCGGAAAAGGGCCAACAGGCGCTGGACTCCGGCGCCAACCTGTCGGAGGTCATCAACCTGCCGGTCAGGGAGCGCATTGGCCGCGCCAAATATATCCCGGAGGATAATTTGGCCATGTTTGATGATATCGAGTCAGAGCTCGCCACCCAGGCCAACGCTCTGATCAACCGGGGAGGGCTGTAAGATGCTCAAAGAATATCGCACAATTAAAGAACTGGTCGGCCCGCTCTTGCTGGCTGAGGGCGTGGAAGGCGTCACCTATGACGAACTGGTAGAGATCAGGGAGCAAAGCGGCAACATCCGCCGCGGCAAAGTGCTGGAGGTCAGCGGCGACACCGCTTTGGTCCAGCTGTTTGAAAGCAGCAATGGCTTGCAGATGGATACCAGCACGGTGCGCTTTTTGGGCCGCAGCATCGAGCTGTCGGTATCAGAAGACATGCTGGGCCGGGTGTTTGACGGCATGGGCAACCCCAAGGACGGCGGCCCCGCCATCATCCCGGACAAGCGCATGGACATCAACGGCACGCCCATGAACCCCGCCGCGCGTGACTACCCCAGCGAGTTCATCCAGACAGGCATCTCTGTGATCGATGGCCTCAACACCCTGGTGCGCGGGCAAAAGCTGCCCGTGTTCTCCGGCTCCGGTTTGCCGCATGCCCAGCTGGCGACGCAGATTGCCCGCCAGGCTAAGGTGCTGGGCCAGGACACCCGCTTCGCGGTGGTCTTTGCCGCCATCGGCATCACCTTTGAAGAAGCCGACTACTTCATCAGTGACTTCAAGCGCACAGGCGCGATTGAGCGCGCGGTGCTGTTCATGAACCTGGCCAATGACCCGGCCATTGAGCGCATCTCCACCCCGCGCATGGCGCTGACTGCTGCGGAATACCTGGCCTATGAAAAGGGCATGCACGTGCTGGTCATCCTGACGGATATCACCAACTACGCTGAAGCCCTGCGCGAGGTTTCCGCCGCGCGCAAAGAAGTGCCCGGCCGCCGCGGTTACCCCGGCTATCTGTATACCGACCTGGCCAGCATGTACGAGCGCGCGGGCCGCATTGACGGCAAGGAAGGCTCCATCACGCAAATCCCCATCTTGACCATGCCGGAGGACGATAAAACCCACCCCATTCCGGACTTGACGGGGTATATCACAGAGGGGCAGATCATTTTAAACCGCGACTTGTACCGCCGGGGCATCACCCCGCCCATTGACGCCCTGCCGTCGCTTTCACGCTTAAAGGACAAGGGCATTGGTGAGGGCAAGACCCGCAAAGACCACGCCGCCACGATGAACCAGCTGTTCGCTGCCTACTCACGCGGCAAGGACGCCAAGGAGCTGGCGGTCATCCTGGGTGAAGCCTCGCTGACTGACATGGACAAGAAATACGCGGCCTTCTCCGACGCCTTTGAGGAGCAATACGTCTCCCAGGGCTACCAGACCGACCGCTCCATTGAGGAAACCCTCAATCTGGGTTGGGATCTGCTCAGCATGCTGCCGCGCTCGGAACTGCGCCGTATCCGCGACGATATGCTGGATGAGTTCCTGCCCACACGCGAGGAGGAGGACAACTAAATGGCCATCCTGCGCGTGAACCCCACCCGCATGGAGCTGACGCTCATGAAGCGCAGGCTGGTTACAGCCAGGCGCGGCCATAAGCTGCTCAAAGACAAGCGGGATGAGTTGGTGCGCCGCTTCATCGGGCTGGTGAAGGAAAATGCCGTTATCCGCAAGCAGGTGGAGCAGGAGCTGGGCGCAGCACTGAAGGATTTTGCCTTAGCCCGCGCGGTGATGGAACCAGGTGCTCTGCGCCAGGCTTTGCTGTACCCCGCCCGGGAGGCAGCCATTACCATGGGCCGCAGGTCCATCCTGTCCGTGCGCGTGCCCGTGTTTGCCATGGATGAGGAGAGCGTCTCAAAAACAGTGCTGCCCTACGGCCTGGCGGAAACGTCCGCCCAGCTGGACGGCGCGATTGAGACCATGGCCAAGGTGCTGCCGCTGTTAATCCAACTGGCGGAGATCGAAAAGACAACGGGTCTGCTGGCGGATGAAATTCAAAAGACCCGCCGCCGCGTCAACGCGCTGGAGTATGTCATGATCCCGCAGTTTGAGGAGACCATCCGCTACATCACCATGAAACTGGAAGAAAACGAGCGCGGCGCCTTGATCCGTCTTATGAAGGTCAAAGAAATGCTGGAGGAGCGGGCCGCCAATTAATGCTCAACAGCATGCTGACAGACACACCGTCTGTCAGCATTTTTAAAGGGGTTTTTTGGCGTAAAAATAAGCCCCAACCTGACAGCGTATTACGAATCCGGCCAGTATGTCCACGGCGTGCATTCGCACATCGGCCAGGATGGGAAGACCACCTATGGCGAACTGTTTGATTTAAAGAACGATCCGCAGGAGGTCAACACCCTGTGGGATAAGCCGGCTTATGCCGTACTGAAACAGGAGCTGCTGCGCAAATATATCAGGGCAGAGCTGGCCAAAGAGCCCATGCGGACGCCCTGGATCGCGGGCGCCTAAGTTTTCTTGCCGCTGCCCTTGACAAGCGCCGCGTCTCTGGCTATAATCACAAAGCGTTGTCCGCAGTGGGGAATGGTGTAACGGCAGCACCTGCGACTCTGACTCGCATAGTCTAGGTTCAAATCCTGGTTCCCCAGCCAACCTGCCTCCGTCGTCTAGCGGTCTAGGACACCGCCCTCTCAAGGCGGCAACACGGGTTCGATTCCCGTCGGAGGTGCCACA
>CAYFUH010000015.1:0-35572 GCA_964346355.1 uncultured Christensenella sp.
GTGCGGCGGCTTAACGAATCGCCCGCACTTCCATATAAAAGCGCTTTTCGTTGGCTTCGCCCATAGAGAAAGTTTTGCGGGGCAGGCGGCCGTCGCGCTCCACCACCGGGAAGAGCTGGTCCTTGGGGAAATCCGGCATCAGGATGCCGGTGCCGCCAGCTTTTGCTAAGATCTCCCGCAAATCTGCCTCGCCGTGCACATAGTCAAGGGGCAGCTTGGCTTCGTCCAAACAGCGCTGCACGGCGTCAATCACCAGGCCGTCACCCGGCTTTTGCAGCCTGAGGGGCAGGTCGCCCTCAAGGGAAATCAGGGTGATGTCAGGCGCAGCGTCCGTCTTCACCGGTTTAAGCTGTGCCAGGGCGCGCAACACCTCATCCTGCGTGCTGCCAATCGCCAGGCGGTGGATGGGCTCAAACAAAAGCGCCGGGCTGTGCAGGTTCACCAGCTCCACCAAGGCAAATCGGGCGATATGGTTTTGCTGTTCCTCCTGGCTTAGTGCCGCCTTCTGCTTCTCCCAGGATGCCTTGGCCGCTGCCAGGGAGTGGTTGCCGTCGCCCACCGCGAACAGCATCTGGCCGTCCTTCAGCTTGTCTATAAAGGCAGACAGCGCGGCCGCGAAGCTGTTTAGGTGGTTATCGTCCTTCACCTGCCACCCTTTTAACCTGCCGCCGTTCATCATCAGGGGGATGTCATACAAAAGGGGCAAATCATCCCGCGCGGCATACAAGGGGCCAATCAGGCTGTCCTGTGGGTCATCCACCAGCAGCATCACGTGGGAAACCTCCAGCGCGGATTGTTCCCGCACCTGCTGGCGCGGCGGGATCCGCTCCAGCACCGTTTGCTCCGTCGCGCGGATCTTGGACTGGCTGCCCTGCGCGTAGTCGTATTCTTCCAGGTCTATCGCCAGCACCAGGCCGACGCGCTTGCCGGACTGCGTCTTTCGCTCCACCAGCACAAAGCTGTTATTAAGGGCGCAAAACAGGTCGCGCTTAATGTAGTCTTCCATCGCGGCATACACCGCTTTTGATCGGCTTTCCGCTTCATCCAAAAAGGCTTCCGGCACAATCAGCCGCAGGGTGGAGGGATGCTCACCCACCTCGCGGTCGGCTTTTTGCCAGACCTCCTTTTGGGAGGTGTACTGGTCCAGCGCCACCACAGGCCAGAAATGATTGTTGCAGGAGGCTTTGGGAATCAGGATGTTCGCCGGGCGCACGGAAAGGCCCTGCCAGTTTGTCATCATGTTCCGTCCCTCCCCGCAGGCATGTCCTCCAGCGGCTCGTTCACGCCGTAGATGACGCGCACCTTCAGGATATCCGGCTGGGAGGCCAGCTGCATGGCAAAATCGCGCAGCACATTGACGGACACATCAAACAGGGCGGCCGCCACATGATCGCGGCTGGCGGACACCATCTGGTCAATGTTGATGTTGGCCTCCCCAAACAGCGTGGTCACCTTGCTTAAAATGCCCGGCACATTGCGGTGCAGCACGATGACGCGGGTGGGGCGGTTTGCCCGGCCCAGTGAGATGCTGGGGAAATTGACCGAGTTTGTAATATTCCCGTTGTTGAGGTAATCCTGCGCCTGGCGCACAGCCATCACGGCGCAGTTTTCCTCGCTTTCTTCCGTCGCAGCACCCAGGTGCGGCAGGATGATGGTGTTGGGGAAGCCCATCACGGTCTCGTTGGCAAAATCCGTCACATAGCGCCGCACCCGGCCGTTTTCAAGCGCTTTGCCCAGGGCCACTTCGTCCACCAGCAAATCCCGCGCGAAGTTGAGCAGGATGGCGCCGTCTTTAAACTGCGCGATGCGCTCCGTACCAAACATGCCGCGGGTTTTCTCAATCAGCGGCACATGCAGGCTGATGTAGTCGCTCCTGGCCAGCAGGTCATTTAACTGCGTCACCATCTGCACATTGCGGGACAGCTTCAGCGCGAACTCGATGGAGATAAAGGGGTCATGCCCCAGCACCTCCATGCCCAGGCTGAGGGCGGCATTGGCCACCAGATGTCCCACCGCGCCCAGACCGACCACACCCAGCGTTTTCCCGCGAATCTCATGGCCGGAGAAGGTCTTTTTCTGCTTTTCGGCCAGCTGCGCGACCTCCTTGTCCGCCTTTTGCGCGCGCACCCAGTTGGCGCCGTCCAGCACCCCGCGGGAGGCCAGCAGCATGCCGGCGATGACCAATTCAGCCACGGCGTTGGCGTTGCCGCCCGGCGCGTTGAAAACCACAATGCCTTGGTCCGTCGCGCGGGCGAGCGGGATGTTGTTGACCCCGGCGCCCGCCCTGGCAATGGCGCGCAGGCGCTGCGGCAGCTGTGTTTCCAGCAGGTCTTTTGAGCGCACCAGCCACAGATCCGCGTCCTGCATGTCCTCAGTTTGCGTATAGTTTTGCCCAAACTCAATCAGCCCTTTGGGGGAAATATCATTAAGCAGCGTATAATTGCGTTGTTTAAGCATCAGCGGCTCCTTTCAAAATCCTTCATGTAGGATACCAGGGTTTCAACACCCGCCTTGGGCATGGCGTTGTACAGGCTGGCGCGCATGCCGCCCATGGTGCGGTAGCCCTTGATGCCCAGCAGCCCGCGTTCCTCAGCGCCCTTGATAAAGTCGGCGTCCACAGCCTCATCCCCGGTGGTGAACACCACGTTCATCAGGGAGCGGCTGTCCTTTTTCACAGGGGAATGAAAAATCTGACTCTTGTCCAGTGCGTCATACAAAAGGCCGGCTTTTTCCTCGTTGCGCTGCTGCGCGCCAGCGAGGCCGCCCGTTTTTTTCAGCCATTTCATCACCTTGCCCGTGATGTAGATGGCGTAGGTGGGCGGGGTGTTGTGCATGGAGCCGCTTTTGATATGGGTGTCATAGCGCAGCATCAGGGGGATGGTTTCGTCCAGTTCCTTTTTAATTAAATCCTTGCGCACAATCACCAAGGTGAGCCCGGCCGGGCCGATGTTTTTCTGCGCGCCGGCGTAAATCAGCCCATAGCGGGCAAGTTCAAGCGGGCGCGAAAACACACAGGAGGACTGGTCCGACACCAAGGGAATGCCGCCTGTATCCGGCAGGCTGTGCATCTGCGTGCCGTAGATGGTGTTGTTTTCGCACACATGCACAAAGTCCGCGTCCTTTCTGATATCCAGGTTGGTCAAATCGGGGATGCGGTCAAATTTGCTGTCCTCGCTGCTGGCGATGTCCTTCACATCCGTGTATCTTGCGGCTTCCTCGGCGGCTTTCTTGGCCCAGTGGCCGGTGATGATGTAATCGGCCTTGCCGGATTTGGTGAGGTTCATGGGCGCCATCGCGAACTGTAAGGTCGCCCCGCCCTGTAAAAACAGCACCGCATAGTCCTCCGGGATGTTGGCCAACTCGCGGATATCCTGCTCCGTTTCCTTAATGATGCGGTCATAAATCTTGCCGCGGTGGCTCATCTCCATCACGGACATGCCGCTGCCCTGATAGTCTTGCATCTCCTGCGCTGCTTCGCGCAGCACTTCTTCTGGCAGGCAGGCGGGACCGGCTGAAAAATTAAACACTCTGCTCAATTGATGTTCCTCCCTCGCCTTGTATACAGGCTACTCTTATCTTACCCAAAAACCACAGGAACCTTCCTTTCATATAAGGAAAAAACCGCCCGGCGGCGCCGGATGGTGTGGGGCGAAAATTGTGGTTTTGGGGGCTGTTTCACGCCCTCGCCCCCTGTTGTGAGGGTAATCACCTCAAAGGGAATGTCCTTGCCGCAGGTGGTAACAGCCTGGCGCGTTGCAGTTTTTTCAAAGTTTTCGTTTAATTGACTTATTTCCAGGGTAAAACATAAAAGGACCCCAGAATTGGGCAATCTATTGAAACGAGGTATTTCGACATGAAGAACAAGAAATTCTTACTGCTGGGCCTGCTGCTTGCTGCGGCTATTTTCCTGGTTGGCTGCACCGAAGCGCCCAAGCCTGCTGCCCCCACGGATGCGCCTGTTGTGACGGACGCGCCCTCCGCAGTGGAAGAAGCGGTAGACGAGGCGAAGGAAGCCGTCGAGGAAGTCAAGGAAGCAGCCGAGGAAGCGGTGGAAGAAGCCAAGGACACCGTTGAAGGCGTCGTCGCGGATGCGAAGGAAGCCATTGAGGAGCTGAAGAACAAGGTGAAAGCAGCCCTTGATAAGAAAGAGCACTTTGAGCTGACGCTGGAAGAGCTGGCCCACTTCAACGGCAAGGACGGCATGCGCGCCTTTGTCGCGGTGGATGGCATCATCTACGACGTGACCGATTCCCCCGCCTGGAAGGACGGCGAGCACAACGGCAATCTGGCCGGCAAGGATCTGACCAAGGAAATCAAGGAAGATTCTCCCCATGGCATCAAGAACCTTGAAAAGGTCGTCGAGGTCGGCAAGATCAAGGAATAATTTCCTGCCCTTGCACCTAACACGATAGATTATGAAGCCCTGCCGGCAGCTTGCCGGCAGGGTTTGTGAGGTCAATATGGACTTTAGACTGCTTGGATGGATCAGCCTGGGGCTGGCAATCGTCTCCGCGTCACCCTACTGGCTGCGGACGCTCAACAAATGGACGTTCAAGACCAAGAAAAAATGGTTCACAAACCTCCTGCGTGAGCTGCGCAAAATTCACAAAATCACGGGCATTATGCTGGCTGTCATCGCCCTGTACCACGGCTATTTGGCGTTAAGCAGCCAAATCAAGCTGCACACGGGGACGCTGGTATACGCAGCCTTTTTGCTGACTGTGGTGCTGGGCCTTGTTCACTTCTTTAAAAAAGACAAGCGCGCCTTCAAGGGCCACAAGGTGATGGCGCTGGTCAGCTTCTTGCTGTTCCTGCTGCACCTGATTGAACCCTGGGCCCTGGGCAAGTGGTTCGGCATCTGGTGATGAGATGGCATTGACCGCATGAAAAAATCGTCTGGCTTGTTTTCACCAGGCGATTTTTTATGTTGTTGATGCATTAGTTAACGTCGTAGCCCTGGTTCTCAATGGCGGTGGTCAATTGCGCAAGCGTAACGGTGCCAGGGTCATAATCCACCTCAACCAGGCCTTTTTCCAACTGGATATCCACTTTCCTTACACCGTCCAGCTTCATCAGTGCGTCGGTCACCGCCTTCACGCAGTGCGCGCAGGACATGCCGGCTACCTTGAGTGTATCAGTCATCATATGCCTCCTTTTGTGGTTTGAATGAGTTGCGTTTCAGCCGCAGCGCGTTCAGCAGCACCGAGATGGAGCTGAAGCTCATCGCGGCGGCGGCAATCATGGGGGAGAGCAGCGGGCCGCCAAACAGATGCAAAAGCCCCGCCGCGACCGGGATGCCCAGCACGTTGTAGCCAAAGGCCCAAAACAGGTTTTCCTTGATGGTTTTGATGGTGCGCCGGGAGAGGGCGATGGCAGCCGGCACGTCCATTAAGTCCGAGTGCATCAGCACAATATCGGCTGATTCCATGGCTACATCTGTGCCTGATCCAATCGCGATGCCGACATCGGCCTGCACCAGGGCTGGGGCATCGTTGATGCCGTCACCCACCATGGCGACGCGCTTGCCCGTTTCCTGCAAGTCCGCCACCTTTTTGGCCTTGTCCTCCGGCAAGACATCGGAAATCACCTGGTTAATCCCCGCCTGCGCGGCAATCGCGCGGGCGGTTTTTTGGTTATCCCCGGTCATCATCACAACCTGCAGGCCCAAATCCTGCAGCGCTTTCACGGCCTGGATGCTGGACTCCTTGATGACATCTGCCACCGCGATGATGCCGGCCAGTTTGTTGTCTTCGGCAAAGAACATCGGTGTTTTGCCCATATCCGCCAGCACATCGGCTTCTGCCTGCAAGGTCAGCAGGGAAATGCCCGACTCTGTCATCAGCTGGCGGTTGCCGGCCAAGACAGTCCTGCCATTTACCCGGGTGCTGATACCGCGGCCGGAGATGGCTTGAAACGCGCTGGTGTCAGACAGCGCCAGCCCCCGCTCCTTCGCGTGGCTCACAATGGCTAAGCCCAGGGGGTGCTCGCTGTTGATCTCCGCGCTGGCAGCCAAGGCCAGCAGGGCTTCCTCCGTCATGCCCTCTGCGGGCAGGATGTCTGTCACCAGCGGTTTGCCCAAGGTCAGGGTGCCGGTCTTGTCCAGCACCACCGTATCAATCCGGTGCGCGGTCTCCAGCGCTTCGCCGGATTTGATCAGGATGCCGTGCTCCGCGCCCTTCCCGGTGCCCACCATGATCGCAGTGGGCGTGGCCAGACCCAGCGCGCAAGGGCAGGCGATGACCAGGACAGAAATAAAGATGGTCAGCGCGAAGGAAAGGTTCCGCGTGCCCAGATACCAGGCGATGCCGGCAGTAAGCGCAATGACAAACACAGCGGGTACAAAGATGCCGGATACCTGGTCGGCCAGCTTGGCGATGGGTGCCTTGCTGCCCTGGGCTTCCTCCACCAAGCGGATGATCTGCGCAAGCGCCGTGTCATCGCCCACCTTTTGCGCCTGCATGCGGAAGGCGCCGGTGGTGTTGACGGTGGCGGCAAACACGCTGTCGCCTGCCTTTTTATCAATGGGCATGCTTTCGCCTGTCAGCATGGACTCATCCACCGCCGAATGGCCGTCTTGCACCACGCCGTCTACCGGGATGCTGGCACCAGGGCGCACCAGCAGCACGTCGCCTATCTCCACATCCTCCAGCGGGATTTCAACTTCCTCCTCCCCGCGGATCAAAAAGGCGGTGCGCGGCGCCAGGTTCATCAGCTTGCGCACGGCCTCGCCCGTGCGCCCCTTGGAGATGGCTTCCAGCGTCTTGCCCAGGAGGATCAGGGCAATGATGACACCGGCGGACTCAAAGTACAGCGCATGCACAGCGTGCCCGTCCCCCTGGTAGATGCGCCAGGTACTGTACAGGCTGTACAGAAAGGCGGCGGCCGTGCCCATGGCGATTAAACTGTCCATATTGGGCCCGCCGGTGATGATGGCGCGGGTGCCGGAGGTGTAAAACTTGTAGCCCGCTGCGATGATGGGCAGGGTGAGCAGCAGCTGCAGCAGCGCGAAGCGCAGGGGGAAGGCATCCGGGGAAATCGCATCTGGCACGGGCAGGCCCACCATGGGCCCCATGGCGATATACAAGAGCGGCACGGCAAAGACGAGGGCCACAATCAGTTTGGCCCACTGCCGCTTCAGCTCTTTTTCTTTCCTTTTGCGGGCGTCCTCCGCTGCGGACTTTTTCTCCACTTCCCGGGGTTCATAGCCCAGGGCGCGGATCTTCTCCTTGATGTCATGCAGGCGGATCTGGCTGGGGTCATAGGCAATCGCCGCTTGTTCATTGGCCAGGTTGACATGAATACGCGTGATGCCGGGCTGCCGGGCGATCACTTTTTCAATCCGCGCGGAGCAGGCGGCGCAGGTCATGCCCGAAATGCCCAGCGTGACCTGCTTGTCCTGTTCCATCTCCCGCAAGGGATAGCCAATCTGCGCGACCGCGTCCATGATCTGCTGGCTGGTGATGGTATCCTCATCAAACTGCACGGTCAGCTTCTCGCTGGCTAAGTTGACAGCGGCGCTTTTGATGCCGTTTTTTCTGGACAATATCTTTTCAATCCGCGCAGAGCAGGCCGCGCAGGTCATGTTTTGTACGGTGTACACTTGCTGTTTCATCACATACTCCGAAAGGTCTGTCGGGTGAGGAGTTCGTTTCAGCCTCAGCATACGGCAACACTGCCAAATCAACAAGTACGCACTATTTAGTGGTATACTACCTAAAAAGTAAGTAATTCATTCAATGGAGGCAGATGATGCAGCACACAAAATTAGACGGGCTCAACTGCCCGGTGGACGCGACCCTGCGGCTGATTGGCGGCAAGTACAAAGCGCTGATCCTATGGCATTTGATTGAAGAACCGCGGCGCTACGGCGCGCTTTCACGCATCATTCCGCAGGCGACGCCCAAGATGCTCACCCAGCAGTTGCGGGAGTTGGAGCGTGACGGCTTAATCAACCGGAAGGTCTACCCGGTGGTGCCGCCGCATGTGGAATACTCCCTCAGCGCCTTTGGCAAAAGCCTGCTGCCGGTGCTGAATATCATGTATTCCTGGGGCGAGGGCTATATGAAGGAGCGGGGCATCCCCATCACCTGCTCCATGAAAACGGGGGAGCAGTAGGATTCAGGCGTCCGTCATCATCCGCCGCAGCAGGTCAAAGGCCATCTGCACCGCATGCGTGCTGTAATAATCCTGCCCGCGCGCGGGCAGGGCGCGCGCTTGTGTGCGCAGCTGCCCATCAACCAGAACCGCGCAGGCGATCTGATGGCCCTTGACCAAAACGGCAAGGGCCACCGGTGTTTGAAAACGGTCTGCCGCCTGCCTGGCCAAGGCCGCGCAGGCCTGCTCTTTATCCGCCGGCAGGTCGTCCATCATGCCCAGCGCCTGCTTGATGGTGTCTGGTTTGGGTGCACACAGGCAAGGTCCGCATACCGTGCCTGCATTCTGCGTGTCCTGCATGCGCTGGCTAGCCAGGCCGCTGGTGCCTGCTTCCACAATGCTGATGGCCTTGCCTGTCTGCCACAAACGCTGCGCGATCACGGTTTCCATATTAGGCACATCCACGCCATAGGCATGCTGGCCCAGACGCTGGCGGATTTCTGCCACCACCGGGTCAATCAGCTGATCTGCCGCTTTTTGACTCTCAGCGCGGCTGGTGACGCGCACCAGGGCTTCCCCGTTTTTGGCGTAGGGGGCCAGGGTGGGGTTGGTGCCTGCTTCAATCAAATCACTCAGGGTTTCTGCCATCTGCGACTCACCCAGGCCCACCACGCGCACCACCTTGGAGTACAGGCGCCCGTGTGAATACTGCTGCAAAAAGGGCGCCACCTCGTTGTCAAACATGGGCTGCATCTCCCGGGGCGGGCCGGGCAGCAGCACAGCGATATGCCCCTCATCACTAAACATGATGCAGCCGGGGGCAGTGCCCTGCGTGTTTTTAAGCAGGATGCCGCCCCTGGGCATCAGCGCCTGCTTTTCGTTGCTTTTGGGCATCACCCGGCCGGTGAGCGTGTAGAACGCTTTGATTTCATCCAGCGCTTCCTTATCCAGCACCAACTCCCGTCCGAAGGCTTGGGCCACCACCTCCTTGGTGAGGTCGTCCATGGTGGGCCCCAGGCCGCCGGTAAACAGCAAGATCTCCGCCCGGGCCATCGCGTCGCGGATGGCCTGCTTGAGCCGTTCCGGATTATCGCCCACCACGGTCTGGATATACAGGTCCAGCCCCACGCGGGACAGCCCCTGCGCCAGGTAGTGCGCGTTGGTGTTTAAGGTGTCGCCCAGCAGCAATTCCGTGCCGACGCTCAGGATTTCACAGCGCTTGTGATGCATGATGCCCCCTCATTTCTTCCGTATCTCAATTTGGGGAATATACCCGTTTACCTGTTGGAATGAACGAAAACGCCGCGCTGATTTCAGCGCGGCAGCAAAGCCCTGATTGGTTTATTCGCAAAAGGGAACAACCCGCTGCTCGCGGTCTGCGGCATAGGCCTGCTCCAGCAGCTCGGTCAAACTAAGGGCGCGCTCCAGGTTAAAGGGGATGTCCGTGCCCTTTGTAATCCCGTCCAGCCACATCCGCATGGCCATGGGCATAGGGGCAGGCAGTTTATCCGGGATGAACCATCCGTCCGCGCAATCCTTGGTGCGCATCTTGATCTGCCCGTCCACGGACACAATGGCACCCCTGGTGCCCAGCAGTTCAAAGCAGTTGCCGTTATAGGGGGAGATAAAACCGGTTTCCAGCACCGCGATGGCCTTGTTCTCAAACTCAACCACGCTGACCGCGTTGTCGTCCACACCGCCCGGGGCATGGTTGTTGTTAAACATGGAGGTGATGCGCGCGGGCTTGCCCAGCAGGTAGGAGGCCACATACATCGGGTGGCAGCCCAGGTCCATCATCGCGCCGCCGCCGGCGTCCTTCACCTCGTACCAGTATTCTGGCAGCCAGCCGGCCAGCGCGCCGTTGTGCGCCATGCGGAAGCGCAGGTAGTGGATATCGCCCAGCAGGCCATCATCGATCATTTGTTTACACAGCTGAACCAGGGGACTGGTCAGTTGCGGGTAGGAGATGCAGAACTTGACGCCGCTGGCCTGGACGGCATCCGCGATCTCCCTGGCGTCTGCCATGGTGGTGGCCAGCGCCTTTTCGGTAAAGATGTGTTTTCCCGCCTTGGCGGCCTTTACCATCACGTATGTATGCTGGGTGGTGGGCGTATCCACCACCACGGCGTCCACATCCGCACGCGAGAGCGCCGTGTCCAAATCCGCCTCAAAGGGGACGCCCAATTCCTCAGCCCATGCCTGTCCGCGGGCGGCATCATCATCCCACACGCAGGTAATCCGCGCGTCCTTTTGCTCCTGAATCTGCCTGGCATAGTCCTGGGCGTGCACATGCCACTTGGAAAGCATCAAAATGTTAACCATGGTATCCTCCCTGTTTGATTGTTGTTTGTTTCCCTCAGATTATAGGATGGTTATGGCGGATAGTCAAAGCGGGTTGCCCAAAATGCCGCAGGGGTCAAATCGCTATCTATCCATCAACGCATCAAAAAGACCCTCGAAAACGTCAATGTTTTCAAGGGTTTTTATGGTGGGATTAATTGGGCTCGAACCAACGACCTCCACGATGTCAACGTGGCGCTCTAGCCAACTGAGCTATAATCCCCCGAGCGCAAGCAACAGTTTAGCATGATGAAAGACGAATTGCAAGCAAAACTAGCGGCGGCTATGCGGCTATGCGCGTACTGATGAAATTCCTGTCTTTCTGGATGAATGAATTGATGCGGGGACTAAGCGGAGTTCCGCTTCCAGCACTTCCTGGAAAGTGATGCTTTGCTCACCGAAACCTGCCTTAAGGATACGCGCCCGGATGCCGTAACAAAACCCGCTGCCGATTGGCAGCGGGCAATTCGGTCCATATTCAGTTGTTCTGGGTCCTTCGTGTCCTCTGATCTACCTTAGATGAACTGGTTGCCGTAGTACCTGTTTTGTAGGTTACCTGGTTTCCGTTGTACCGAGTTGTGGTTTCACTTGGGTTCCATAGTAACTGGTTCTTGGGTTTCCTGGTTTCCATAGTACCTTGGTTCCTGGTTCTTGGGTTTCCTCAGGTTTCCTTGGTTTTCCTTAGGCTTCCTTGGTTTTCCTTAGGTTTCCTTGGGTTGTGGTTCCTGTGATCAGATGGTCCGTCGCTTCACCCGGGAACAATGCGCATTCCCCCAGTGGGGAGTAACTGACTGATTCGTGCTTGTAGTCCTGTTTGATAGATGTCTTTGGTTACAAATAGTTGGATTACAAGTTTCAGGTGCAGTTGGTTTCTAAAGTTGCTTGTTATCTAAACGGGCGAAGCAGACAACGAAGGGTAGGGTGTTCTCAACGTTAATCAGTCAATCGCCTACTTTCCGAGCCATACTTTTTGGGTATTCCTCGGCTCGATTACATGATACCCAATAATTCGGCCCTTGTCAATTCTGGCAGAAAATTTTCCGAAACCACAAAAACTCCTTGTAAAACCTTGCGTTTTTGCGGTAAATTAATACAGGAACAATGAAAGTACAATCTTTGTGCAATAAAATTGTTATATTTTCTTAGCAATTATGACGGATATCAGCGGAGAGGATCAGGATGCGCACATTATTCAGACATGATACAGAGTTAACCGGCAGCAGGCGCCGTTTGCGGGTGTACCTGGCTTTAAGCGGCCTGATGATTTTGGTCATCTTTATTTTCTCCATGATGTCCCGGGAGACATCCAGCGAACAAAGCAGCTGGATGAGTGACCTGCTGGCTTTCTTTACCGGGCTTGACTGGGAGGAGTGGGTGGTTCGCAAGCTGGCCCATTTCTTTGAGTATGCGCTGCTGGGCTGCTTTGTAGCCATGGCGCTCTCGCAGATTGCCTGGCGCTGGACGGATGCCCTGCAGGCGTGGCTGCTGTCCTTTGTGGTTGGCTTTCTGGATGAATCCATCCAGATGCTCTCTGGCCGCGGCCCCGCCATTGTGGATGTCTGGCTGGACGCGGCGGGCATGCTCTTTGGAATGGGGATGACCCTCCTTTTGGTCTTTATGTACCAGGCCTTTAAGCAGGCGCTTCAAAACATCCAGTAAAAAGGCCTGCAGCAGCCTGACAGGCCTTTTCGATGTCCGGGCAAGGGTTATTCTTCGTTTGTCCAGGCAGCCTTATTGGTGCAGGTGCCGCCGTCGCAGGTGCAGTTGTCACAGCCCTTCACCGGGCTTTTTTTATGCCCCTTCAAATTGCCGCGGGTTGCCAGCGCCAACAGTAAAATGAGCCCAATGCCTATGAGGATGGAACCCCAGTTATCACCTAAAAATTGCATGCAGTCCTCCGTTTTTTGGTGTTTTTATTCTACCACAACTGCGGGCTTCTCACGCAAACCATGGTATAATAGCGGCATCAGACAACATGGCGCATGCCGCAGATAGGAGTGTATGATGAACCTGCAAGAAAACCTCAAAAAATATGCCAACCTGATCCTCAAGGTGGGTCTCAACGTCCAGCCGGGGGAAAGCATCCTGCTGAATCTGGATGAGCACAGCCTGCCCCTGGCGCGGGAAATCGCCCGCCAGGCGTATAAAATGGGTGTCCACATGATACAGACCGTCTTTGCGGATGACGAGATGACCCTTGCGCGTTTTCTGGACGCGCCGGAGGAGGCGTTTGATGTTTTCCCGCCCTTTATCGCGGATTTCAGCGAAGCGGCTTACAAGAGCAATTATCACCAAATCAGATTGTCCGCGCCCAATCCAGAGTTGCTGAAGGCTGCCGATCCCAAGCGGATCAGCCGCTGGCAGAAAGCCAGCGCGAAGGCGACGGAACACCTGATGCCCTACGTGATGGAAAACAAGGTGAAATGGACGATTGCCGTTTTGCCCTCCCCGGTCTGGGCCAAGAGCGTGTTCCCGGATTTGAGCGAAGAGGACGCCATGAATGCCCTGTGGGAAAAGATCTTCCAGGTTACCCGTGTGGATTCAGCGGATCCCATTGCCGCCTGGGACGCCCACGCGAAAGCGCTCAAGCGCCACAGCGACCTGCTCAATGACTATAATTTTGAAAAACTGATCTATCAGGGGCCGGGCACGGACCTGGAGGTCTATTTGCCCGAAGGCCACCAGTGGATGGGCGGCGCGTCCGAACACAAAAGCGGTGCGGCGTTCATGCCCAACATTCCCACAGAGGAAGTGTTCTCCATGCCCCACGCCTATAAAGTGAACGGCACGCTTAGCGCTACCATGCCGCTGTCCACCCGCGGCCGGCTCATTGAGGGCATGCGCTTTTCGTTTAAGGATGGGGCAGTGGTAGATTTTGACGCCACCAGCGGCAAGGAAATCCTGCAGGATATGCTGGATACGGACGACGGCGCGCGCCGGCTGGGTGAGGTAGCCCTGGTGGCGCATGATTCGCCCATCAGCCAGACCGGCCTACTGTTTAAAAACACCCTCCTTGATGAGAATGCCTCCTGCCACTTCGCGCTGGGCCGTGCCTATTCGGAGAATCACGTGCGCGGCACCCAGATGAATGAGGAGGAGAAGAAGAAAGCCGGCATGAACGAATCCTTGATCCATGTGGACTTCATGGTGGGCGGGCCGGAACTGAACATCACCGGCGTCAAACACGACGGCACGCAGGTGAAGGTGCTGGTAAACGGCAACTGGGTGATATAAATGAATGTCAACGAATCCCAGGAAAACTACCTGGAGCGCATCCTGCTTTTGCAGCGCAAGAAGGGCTATGCCCGCTCGGTGGATATTGCGGACGCCCTGGGCGTCACCAAGCCCAGCGTCAGCCACGCCATGCGCCTTTTGCGCGAGTCCGGCCACATCAAAATGGATGAGAACAACTACATCCACTTAACGGAGTCCGGCATGGCCATCGCCCGCACCATGGCTGAGCGGCACGAAGGCATCGCCCGCGTGCTCATGCGCCTGGGCGTGGATGAGGACACCGCCTATGAGGATGCCTGCAGAATTGAGCACGACATCAGCCAGCAAAGCTTCGAAGCCTTGATGCGCCTGATAAAAGAGGGCATGCCGCCTTTGGAAGATACGCTATGAACAAGTTTAAACTGGTCGCGCCTTTTGAGCCCCAGGGGGATCAGCCCCAGGCCATCACCGCGCTCTCAGACGGGCTTTTAGTGGGGCTCACCGGGCAAACCCTGCTGGGCGTCACCGGCTCCGGCAAGACCTACACCATGGCTTCCGTTATCGAGCAGGTGCAAAAGCCCACGCTCATCATCGCGCACAACAAGACGCTGGCAGCGCAGCTGTGCGCGGAGTTCCGCGCCTTCTTCCCAAACAGCGCGGTGGAGTATTTTGTCAGCTACTACGATTACTACCAGCCGGAGGCCTACATCGCCTCCAGCGACACCTACATCGAAAAGGACTCCTCCATCAATGACGAGATCGACCGCCTGCGCCACAGCGCCACGGCGGCCTTAAAGGAGCGCCGCGATGTCATCATCGTCGCCTCCGTCTCCTGCATCTACGCCATGGGCGACCCCAGCGAGTACTTAGGGCAGATGCTCTCCCTGCGCCCCGGGATGAAGATGACGCCGGAGGCGCTGGCGCACAAGCTGGTGGATATCCAGTATGAGCGCAACGACATTGCGCTGGCGCGCGGCATGTTCCGCGTGCGCGGGGATGTGGTGGATATCATTCCCATCAACCTGGAGGACAACGGCCTGCGGGTGGAGTTCTTTGGCGATGAGATTGAGCGCGTATCAGAAACCGCGGTCACCACAGGCCGCGCCCTGCGCCAGCTCACGCACGCAGCGCTTTACCCCGCTACGCACTATGCCACCAGCGAGGAAGGGCTCAAGCGCGGCATCACACAGATTGAAGCGGATTTAGAGGAGCGCGTCCGCTATTTCGAGCAGGAAAACCGCCTGCTGGAAGCGCAGCGCATCGCCCAGCGCACGCATTATGACATCGAGATGCTGCGCGAGATCGGCTTTGTGTCCGGTATAGAGAACTACAGCCGCTATTTTGACGGCCGGCAGCCGGGCGACCCGCCTTTCACGCTGCTGGATTACTTCCCGAAGGATTTTATCTGCTTTATTGATGAAAGCCATGTGACCGTGCCGCAGATCAGGGGCATGTACAACGGGGACCGCGCCCGCAAGACACAACTGGTGGATTACGGCTTCCGCCTGCCCTCCGCCTTTGACAACCGCCCGCTGATGTTTGATGAGTTTGAGGCGCGCATCCCGCAGACGGTCTTTGTGTCCGCCACACCGGGGGAGTATGAGGCCACGCACAGCCAGCGCACGGTGGAGCAGATCATCCGGCCCACCGGCCTGCTTGACCCCAAGATCATCGTGCGCCCGGCCACCGGCCAGGTGGACGACCTGGTGGGGGAGATCAACCAGGTGGTGGACCAGGGCTTCCGCGTGCTGGTCACCACGCTCACCAAGGCCATGGCCGAGCGGCTGACCGACTACCTGCGCGAGTTGGGCATGCGCGTGCGCTACCTGCATTCGGAGATCAAAACCATGGAGCGCATGGAGCTGCTGCGCGATCTGCGCCTGGGCGCTTATGACACTCTGGTGGGGATTAACCTGCTAAGAGAGGGGTTAGACTTGCCGGAAGTGGCGCTTGTGGCCATTTTGGACGCGGATAAGGAAGGTTTTCTGCGGTCGGAGACCAGTCTGGTGCAAACCGTGGGCAGGGCTGCCCGCAACACGGAAGGCCGCGTCATCATGTACGCGGACAAGCCCACGGATTCCATGATGCGCGCCATTGGGGAGACCAACCGCCGCCGCGGCATCCAGGAAGCCTATAACAAGCAGCATGGCATCACGCCGGAGACCATCAACTCTGCAGTCCGAGAATTGATCGCCATCGCGGAGCTGTCCGACAAGGACGCGGCTGAGCGCGGCTTGACGGAGGAGGAGCGCACCGCCCTGGCCCTGTCGCTTGAGGACAAGATGCTGGCCGCCGCCCAGAACCTGGACTTTGAGCAGGCTGCCAAGCTGCGCGACCAGATCTTCAGCCTGCGTGGGGAAGCACCCATTGAGAAAAAGCAGCCGCAGCCTGCCAGGCGCAGGCGCGCCCGCGTCCGGAAATAAAAACAGGGAATGCCCTTTTTCGCCTGCGATTGCATGGTTTTGGGTATCATCTGGTCATGGGTTCGGGTAAAGGGCTTGCGAAATACAGTTTTTCGCCGTTTTATCCGAAAACTGCCGGAAAACTTTGTTCATCTTGACAAAAATCTTCCCTGTTTGTTAAGATATCACTGTCCGGCTTTGCCGGCAGCGTGCTGCCGGGATTGCTGTTTAGATACACAGGGGCTGTCTTCGCGGGGTTGCGCCCGCTTGAGCATACAGATGGGTTGTCCATCTGGTGATTGCTGCTTGTCATCACTCAGCGACAAAGCCGAGGGTTTTTCCCGCGGCTTTTTTACTTGCCGGACCACATTTAATTGAGAGTATGAGAATACTAAAAAGGAGGAGTCATGCCGACCTTAGTCTGGATCCTGATCGCGATCGCGGCGTGTATCGCCGGTGCGTTCATCGGATTTATGTATTACAAGAACACGCTTGAAAAAAAGATCGGCCGCGCGGACAAGTACGCCAAGGAACTGTTGGACGACGCTACCCGCAAGGCGGAAGAAAAGAAAAAAGAAACCATCCTGGAAGCAAAGGAAGAGGTGCTGCGCCTCAAGGGCGAGTTGGACCGTGAAATCAACGACCGCCGTGCCGAGCAGATGCGCGCAGAACGCCGCGTCGCCCAGCGCGAGGAAACCATGGACAAAAAGCTGGACAACCTGGAGAAGCGCGAGGAGCGCATGAACCAAAAGTCCGAGGAAATCACCCGCCGATTGCAGGAAGCAGAGGAACTGCGCGACAGGCAGGCAGGGGAATTGGAACGCATCGCCGGGCTCACGGCGGAGGAAGCCACCCAGGCCATCATCTCCCGGGTAGAGAAGGAAGCCTATCACGACGCGGCCGCCCTGGTGAAGGACATTGAACTAAACGCCAAGGAGGAAGGCAACAAAAAAGCGCGGGAGATTATTGCCATGGCCATCCAGCGCTGCGCCTCTGACCACGTGGCGGAAACAACGGTCTCCGTCATTTCCCTGCCCAATGACGACATGAAAGGCCGCATCATCGGCCGCGAAGGCCGCAACATCCGGGCCCTGGAGCAGGCCACTGGCGTTGATCTTATCATCGACGACACGCCCGAAGCCGTCATCATTTCCGCGTTTGACCCGGTGCGAAGGGAGACAGCCCGCATCGCCATTGAGCGCCTGCTGGCGGATGGCCGCATCCACCCCGCCCGCATTGAGGAGATGGTGGAGAAGGCCAAGAAGGAAGTGGACGAGCAAATCAAGGAAGCCGGCGAGCAGGCCATCTTTGAGACCGGTCAGCACGGCATCCATCCCGAAATCGTCAAAACCTTGGGCCGCATGAAATACCGCACCAGCTACGGCCAGAACGTGCTCAAGCACTCCATTGAGGTGTCCCACTTAGCGGGCCTGATGGCTGCAGAGCTGGGCGAGGACGCCCAGTTGGCCAAGCGCGCAGGCCTTTTGCATGACCTGGGCAAGGCCATTGACCGGGAGCAGGAAGGCACCCATACTGCCCTGGGGGGTGAACTGGCCCGCAAATACAAGGAGCATCCGGAGGTCATCCACGCCATCCTGTCCCACCACAACGATGTGGAGCCGCAGTCCATCATCGCGGTACTGGTGCAGGCGGCGGACGCCATCTCGGCTGCCCGGCCCGGCGCCAGGCGGGAGATGCTGGAAAACTACATCAAGCGCCTCACCAAATTGGAGGAAATCGCCAATTCCTTCTCCGGTGTGGAGAAATGCTACGCCGTCCAGTCCGGCCGCGAGGTGCGCATCATGGTCAAGCCTGATGACGTCAACGACGACGGCGTGCGCATCATCGCCAAGGAGATCGCCAAGCGCATTGAGAACGAGATGGAATTCCCCGGCCAGATCCGCGTGAATGTCATCCGCGAGATGCGCAGCGTCGAGTATGCTAAGTAAACCTTAACACCTAAGTTATGTATGCATATAAAATGCAGAAATGACAACGGGCCGCTTTTTACGCGGCCCGCTTTTGTGAGGGAGACAACCATGAAACTGCTGGAAAACCAATTTAAAATTCTGTCCTCAGACTGTGACCGCTTTGGCTATTTAAAGATGAACCGCGTGCTGGTGTTCATGCAGGAATTGGCGGGGGAGCACTCCGACATCCTGGGCTGGAGCTTTGAGAACACCCTGTCGCATAACGCGGTGTGGGTGGTGACGCGCAACGAGTTTGAGATCATCAGCTACCCGCGCATCGGGCAGTCCGTTTTGGGCAGAACCTTCCCCGGCCGCGCGCGCAGGGGCATATACCCGCGCTATTATGTGATTGAGGATCAAGCGGGCCAACCGCTGATCCGCGGCAGCAGCTTCTGGGCGCTGGTAGATGTGACCACCCGGCAGATGACGGACATCAAGGAGATTTCGGCGGATTTCCCGGACACCGGTGGCCTGGTTCCCTATTTCCGCAACCCCGGTGCGGCGGATGAGCTGACAGAAGGCATCAAACGTGACAGCACCTGGCGCCCCGTGTTCACAGAGCTGGACCGCAACGGCCATGTCAACAATACCCGCGCGGCTGACTGGGCGCTCTGTTTTTTAAGCGAGACCGCGGACATCAGCCAGCACCCGGTGCGCACTGTGCGCGCCTCCTACCATAAGGAAATGATGGCTGGTGACGCGGTGGATCTGTCCTTTGTCTCAAAGGACAAGGCGTTCAGCCTGCGCTGTGACATCAAAGGGGAACTGGCGCTGCGGCTGTCAGGGGAATTGTTTTAAGGGAGCGTGTATGGCACAAACCATAAACCGCTGCGACTGGGCCACAAAAAGCCCGATTGAGCAGGATTATCACGACCACAAATGGGGCATTCCGGTATACGAAGACAGGGAACTGTTCAAAATGCTGCTGCTGGAGGGCATGCAGGCGGGGCTGAGCTGGGTTACCATCTTAAAGAAAATGGACACCATGTGCGCTGCCTTTGATGATTTTGACCCGGAAAAATTAATTGCCTACGACGAGGAAAAGGTAGCGAAACTCCTGCAAAACGAGGGCATCATCCGCAACCGCCTGAAAATCCAATCGGCATCCGCCAACGCCAGGGCGTATTTTGCGCTGCGTGAGGAGTTTGGCTCCCTTTCCAACTATCTGTGGGGCTTTGTGCGCCATCAACCCATCATCAACACGTGGGAGCATATCCGGGAGGTTCCAGCCAGGACGGATCTTTCAGACACAATCAGCCGGGACTTGAAGAAAAGAGGGTTCAAGTTTGTGGGCTCCACCATTGTATACGCCTTTATGCAGGCGGTGGGCATGGTCAACGACCATCTGGTAAGCTGTGATTTTAGAAGGGCATCAGGCTGACCCATCCATCGTCATCAAAATACCCGCCTCATGAAGAGGCGGGCATTGTAAACCCGGGGGTGTCATTGCCCCAGGCTGAACTCCGTGTGCCGGATGATGTCCCTCATGACGGAGGCCATGCTGCTGCGCAGCCTGCTGCTTGCGGAAAGCCGCAGCTCATACAAAAGGCCGCTGCCCTCAAAGACGCAGGTGATCTGGCGGGCTTCTTCATTTTTGATCATCAAAAAGCTGCCGCTTTGGTGCGGGATCACTTCATAGCTTTCCCCGCCATAGCGGCTGGCGAAGGCCAGCAGCGCTTCCTCGTCCATCAAGCCAAGATCCTGGCTGCCTGCGCTTGAAAGCGACAGCGTAATCACAAACTTGCCGGCGATGTCCTGCGCCTTGGCAGCCAGCCCGCTGCCAGTGAGCATCTTGCGCACCTCATCCGCCGTTGTCTCATACAGCGCCAGCACCGGGTTGTCCGCTGCCATGTTGTTGGTGAACACATCCAGGGAGGCGGGGAAGTGAACGGTCACCCCGTATTCCGGGATGTCCGCTGTGGTCGCAAGCGCCATGAGCGGGGTCAGCAGCATCATCGCGGCTAACAGCAGGCAAACTCGTTTCAGGTTCCTCACAGCGCGGCCACCTCCTCCTCGGCTTTTCTCATAATCTCAACCACCTTGTCGCAAAAGTGGTCAAAATCCGGGTCCTCCACCTGTTTTTCAGGCGTGTTCATGATGTAGTCAAGGGACATTTTAAGCCCCTGGTCAAAGCGCGTCCTGGCGGTAAAGCCCGGCACCAGGCGCTTGATCTTGCTGTTGTCAAACACGGCGCAGTTGGCCTTGTCGCCCAGCAGCGGGCCGGTGAAATCATAGTCCTGCGCCTGCGCCAGAATGTCCGAGGGCACATGGCAGGGCAGGAAGGGACGGTCTAAGGCTTCCGCCAACAGCCGGTGAATCTGGTTCCAGGTGAGGGCTTCGTCTGAGGTGATGTGCACCGCCTCGCCGATGGCGTGGTCGTTGCCCATCAAGCCGATGAAGGCATGCGCGAAATCTTCCGACCAGGTCACAGTCCACAAGCTGGTGCCGTCGCCGGGGATTAAGACAGGCTTGCGGTTTAGCACGCGCTGGATGATTTGCCAGCTCCCCTTGTGCCCATGGATGGACAGGGGCAGCGTGCCCATGCCGTAGGTATGGCTGGGCCGGACGATCGTCATGGGGAAGTTCTCATGATCCCGTGCGGCACAAAGCAGCCTCTCACAAGCAAGCTTATCCCTGGAATACTGCCAGTAAGGGTTGGAAAGGGGCGAAGCCTCCGTGATGACAGGGTTGCGCGTCGGCTTGATGTAGGCGGAAGCGGAAGAGATAAAGATATACTGCCGGGTCTTGCCGGTATAAAGGCGAATATCCCGCTCTATGTCCTCTGGTGTAAAGGCAATGAACTGTGCCACCACGTCAAAGCGCAGCCCGGCGATCTCCTTGGCTACCGCCTGCTCATCCCGCGCGTCACAGGTGATGTAGTTGGCGCCGGGCACCAGGTTGTTGCGGTTGCCGCGGTTGAGCAGCGTGACATCCCAGCCCTGCTGGATGAGTTTTAATGTAATCGGCAGGCTGATGGTGCCGGTGCCGCCAATAAGTAATGCCTTCATGTCTTTTCCTTTCAGCGCCTTTGTATTTGCCCTTATTGTACAGGATGGGGCAGGGCAATTCAAGACGGTGAATCATGCCTCCTTCACCGATACAACACCCAACAAGGCCGGTTTCATGCATGGAACGCGACAAAATCCGCAAACAACCGGCCAACCAGATTTGACAGGTGTGCCGCGCCACCCCTATAATGATGCGGTTAAGCACAAGGAAGGCCGCAAGGCCAAAAGGAGTTATCATTGTCCCAAGAAAACAAATTTACCGCGCTGGATGTCTCCCGCGACGTCCTCAAAGGGCTTGAGCGCATGGGCATCAGCGAGCCCACCCAGATTCAGCTGGAAACCATTCCGCCCATGATGGCCGGCCGGGACATCATCGGCATCGCGCCGACCGGCACCGGCAAAACCATTGCCTTTGGCATCCCGATGCTGGAGTACATCAGCCTCACCGAAACCCGCATCCAGGAGCTGGTGCTGGCGCCTACACGCGAATTGGCCATGCAGATTGTGGCAGAGCTGACGGAGCTGGCGCGCTTTATCCCGCAAATCCGCATCGCGGCCCTGTACGGCGGGCAGCCCATGTCCCGGCAGATTACCCAATTAAAGCGCAAGCCGCAGATTATCGTGGCAACGCCCGGGCGCCTGCTGGACATGCAAAACCGCGGCCATGTGCGCCTGGACCAGGTGCACACCATGGTCATTGACGAGGCGGATGAGATGCTCAAGATGGGCTTTGTGAAGGACGTCACCAAGATTATCGAATCCGTGCCGCCCACCCGGCAATTGGTGATGTTCTCCGCCACCACCAACCGCGATGTGATGACCATCTCCTGGAAGTTCCAGCACACGCCCATTGAAATCACGGTGGAAGCAACCGCAGAAAACCGCCCGCAAATCAAACAGTACACCATGGTGGTGCCCCGGGAGAACAAGATGGGTGCGCTGATGTACCTGCTGGACTCGGACGAATACGACCGCATCATGATCTTTGTGAACACCAAGTTTATGACCCAGCGCGTGTGTGACCGCCTGCGCAAGCAAGGCTACCAGGCGGAGGCCCTGCACGGGGACATCCGCCAATCCCAGCGCACCCGCATCATGAATGATTACAAGGCTGGCCGCTTCCCCATCCTGGTGGCGACGGACGTGGCTGCCCGCGGCATTGACGTGGATGATGTGGAAGCCGTCATCAATTACGACCTGCCCAATGAGAACGAGTACTACCTGCACCGCATCGGGCGCACGGGCCGCGCGCGCAAGCACGGCGTGGCCTTCACCATGATGACCTTCCAGGAGTCCGTGCGCATGGACGAGATCCAGCGCTACATGGAAACCCAGCCCACCCCGCTGCATTTTGATGAGACCCGCATCCTGCGGCACGCAGACGGGGAAGCGTTTTTCGAGCACATCTAAGCCGGCTATCGGCATACAAAAAGGGCGCGGAGCAAATTCCGCGCCCTATGTTTTTTGTGGCTTAGTCCTTCATGCGCTCCGGATAGCGGGTGACCTGGGCTTCAACCAGCCATTTGGTCTCCAGCTCCTGGTACTTCTCCTCCTGCAAGGCTCTGAAGATCTCCTTTTCAATCGCGTCCTTCACGTCCGCCAGTTTGGCTTCGCCTTCCTCATAGTCTTTCACGTAACGCAGGATGTGGTAGCCGAAATTGGTTTTAATGGGCTGGGAGATGTCGCCAATCTTTTCAAGCGCCATCGCGCCTTCCTTGAAGGCCGCCACAAAGGTGCTGGTGCTCTCATGCACAGGGTAGCCGGCTTCGGGCTGGCCCAGGTCCTCGTTGTATTCCTTGATGAGGGCGTCAAAATCGGCATCCTCTGCTGTCACCTTGGCGTAGATCTCATCGGTCTTTTCCTGGATGGCGGCAAAAGCCTTGTCCAGGAGGGCATCCAGCTCCGCCTTTTTGGTGTCATAGGCAGCCTGGGCCTCGGGCAGTTTGATGTAGGGCGCCAGCTTGGCTTTGAGTGCATCCAGGGCTTGCTGCTCCTCATCAGTTAAGGTGTCTTTTTTCAGCAGGTCGGCAAACTGGGCGGCTTCCTCCTCGCTCAAGGCTGCCAGTTGTTCCGCCTTGAAGGTCAAGTCGGCGTCTTCCAGCTCTTCCTCGGATTTCACCAACGCTTCAATGCGGTTGATGTCAACAGCCGTGGTATCCAGCGCGGACTTGAGGGGGGCAAGTTCGGCTTCCAGCGCCTTGACGGCTTCCTCGTCCTCCTCCCCAAGCTTCACCAAAATCTGCCGCACGGCGCGGTAGCCGGCGGGGGTGTAGTAGGTGGGCTGGTTGCTGGTGAGGGCAGTGCCGAAGCCTGCGGGGTTGTTCGTGTAGTCCTCCTTGGCCTTGGCCACCTTCTCCTCAAACTTGGCTTGGATGTCCTCCTCAGTCACCTCAATGCCTTCCCCGGCATAGGCGTGCAGCTTCTCATGCAGCTTGGATTCGGTCACGCTTTGTTTGAAGGTTTCCAATTCAAAGCCCAGCTCCTTGGCTTTCGCGGTGATTTCCGCTTCCAGCGCCTCGCCTTCCAGCTCGGTTTCCGGGAAATAGAACTGCTTCACCTGGTCCTTGATGTTCTGGAAGTTGTCCTCGGCCTGCTTGCTAATCTCGGCGGTCTCTTCCTCTGTCATCTCATCCAGGCCCAATTCGTGCGCCTTTTGGTGCAGCACCTTGTCCTTGATGGTGTTTTCGAAGGTTTCTTCCATCACCTGCTCGGGGCGCACCGGCTGCGCAGGCAGGCCGTATTGCTGGTAGAGCTGCTGCTCCTGCATTTTGCGCTCGTAGGTGTTGTTGTAATAGCGGATGAACTCTTCTTTTGTGACGTTCTCGCCGTTGATGGTGATGATCACCTGCTTGGCGTCTACAGCCGGGTCCTTGACAATCAGGTTGCAGCCAGACAGGAAGAGCACAGCAGCCACAAGCAGGGCTGCCAGCGCGATTTGACGGGGATACAGTGAGGATTTCATCAGTTTACGCTCCAATATTCTTGATACATTCGCGCTTTCGCGCACTCAGACAGTATACATCCCAAGCGCGATATATACAAGCAAACCTGCAAGGTTTCATCATTTCGTCACAATCGCGTGCTTGCTTCAGATGCGTTTTACCCGGGTTCCGTCAATCTTGCAGATATGGTCGGGGGGCACCACGCCGCGCACGCTGGCGGTGGGGTAGACACTGGCGCGGCGGCCCAGCACCGTGCCGGGGTTGAGCACCGCGTTGCAGCCCACCTCGGCCTCATCGCCCAAAAAGGCGCCTACCTTCTTGCGCCCGGTCTCAAGCTGAGTATCGTCCAGCTTGATGATTACGGACTGCTTGTCCGCGCGCACGTTGGAGGTGATGGCGCCCGCGCCCATATGCGCCTTATAGCCCAGGATGGAATCGCCCACATAGTTGTAGTGGGGCACCTGCACCCCGTCAAAGAGGATGACGTTTTTTAACTCACAGGCGGTGCCCACGACACAGCTCTCGCCGATGAGCGCGCTTTCGCGGATGAAGGCGCCGTGGCGGATTTCTGTCTTCGGCCCGATGACGCAGGGGCCCTTCACAAGGGCAGACGGGTACAAAACCGCGGTTTTGTGCACCCACACATCCTCCCCGTGTTGATCGTATTCATCCCGGGGCAGGGTCTTGCCTATGTCCAGAATGAACGCCTTGATGCCGGACAGGGCTTCGTGCGGGTATTCAAACCCCGCCAGCCACCCGCCTGCTAAGGAATGGGACAGATCGAATAAATCAGATATGCGCAGCATCTTAAGCGCCCTCCGCAAGCAGCTGGTTGTCCCGCATGGCCTTGATGATCCGGTCGGCGTGGGTTTCACAGGTGGCTATCTCGCTGGCTTCCACCATCACGCGGATTAAGGGCTCGGTGCCGGATTTACGCACCAGCACGCGGCCGGAATCGCCCAGCGCCTGCTGCGCTTCCTGGATGGCGGCTTGCACCGCAGGATGATTCAATGCCGTTTCCTTGTCCGTCACGCGCACGTTTTTGAGCACCTGCGGGTATTTTACAAACGGCTCGGTCAGTTTGGAGAGGGGCTTTTCTTGGCTGATCATGGCCTGCATCACCTTGATGGCGGTCAGCATGCCGTCCCCGGTGCTGGCGTACTTGCCAAAGATGATGTGGCCGGACTGCTCCCCGCCCAGCAGGTGCCCGTGCTCGCGCATGCACTCATACACAAAGCGGTCGCCCACATCCGTCTGCTTATAGCTGATGCCGGCTTCCTCCAGCGCCTTGTACAGGCCAAAATTGGACATGATGGTGGTAACCACGGTGTTGTCCACCAGGTTGCCGCGCTCCTTCATAAAGGTGCCGTAGATGTAGAGGATGTCGTCCCCATCAACGACTGCCCCGTTTTCGTCCACCGCCAGGCAGCGATCCGCGTCCCCGTCAAAGGCGAAGCCCACATCCAGTTGATTGTCCAGTACCAGCTGCTGCAGCTGGCTGATGTGCGTGCTGCCGGCGTCCTTGTTGATGTTGGTGCCGCTGGGGGTGTTGTTGATGACATAGGTCTGTGCGCCCAGGGCGTCAAAGACCGATTTGGCAATCATCCAGGTGCTGCCGTTGGCGCAGTCCAGGCCTACCTTATAGCCCTTGTAGGAGTTGCGGGAGAGGGAGATGAGGTAGCCGATGTACTGGTTGCGCCCGCCGTAGTAGTCAATGGTCTTGCCGATGCGGTCGCGCACGGCGAAGGGGATGCTGCCCGGGTCGCCGTTTAAGTAGTCCTCCAGCGCGTCAATGACCTCCTGGTCCATTTTTTCTCCCTTGCCATTGAGCAACTTGATGCCGTTGTCATAATAGGGGTTGTGGGAAGCGGAAATCATCACGCCGCAGTCAAAACGCTCCACCCGCGTCATATAGGACACGCTGGGTGTGGTGGTGACATGCAGCAGGTAGGCGTCCGCGCCGGAGGCTGTGATGCCGGCGGCCAGCGCGTCCTCCAGCATGTAGCTGGACAGGCGGGTGTCCTTGCCAATTACGATGCGCGCCTTTTTATCCTTCCCGTAGTAGTGGCCTAAAAAGCGCCCGATGCGCACGGCATGGTCCACCGTCAAGTCCACATTGGCTTCGCCCCGGAAGCCATCCGTTCCGAAATATTTGCGCATGCTGTTACTCCTTCATCTCACTCATGTGTTGTGTTAATTCATATCATCTACATGATAAACTTTCTGGATCAAGTATAATCATGCAGCGGTTGATTTTCAACAAAAAACCGGCTAAAAACGTGTAAATTGCAGATAGGACACACCCATTAGCGCGCTTTACTTTTGTACGGTCTTCCCGTATGATACCGAGGTGTAAAAAGGAGGACAGGCTTGAAACGCAAGGATGTGTTGATCATTGGAGGCGTGCTGCTCACAGCGCTTGTTTTGCTGGTGATTGGCCATTTGCATTCGCCGCGGGTTACAGAGGGCGGGCTGCCCACCTTGACCATCACCAACGCGGAGGAGTTAGATGCAGGCGAAACGCTGGCAGAGGCTGAGAGCTACCTGCGCATCAAGCAGGGGGACGCCTATTACCACCTGGTGCCGCTGAACGGGCCCGGGCAGATTGTAATCCGCCAGGACAAAGGGCAAGAGAACGTCATCCACATCAACAAAAATAGTGTGGTCATGCACAGCGCCAACTGCCCCAACCATGACTGCATGCGCCAGGGAGAAATGACGCTGGACAACATCGAGTACCGGGTCTTCCAATCCTGGATTACTTGCCTGCCCCATCAGCTAAGCCTGGAGTTGATCCCCAGGGAGCAGGCTAAAGCCCTTGTGGAGGCGCAGCCTTGAAGGATACCAGAAACATCGCCTTGGCCGGCTTGTTTGTCGCCATCATGCTTATCTTGGGCTACCTGGAAAAGGTGCTCTCCCTGGGCATGGGCTATGGCATCAAGCTGGGCCTGTCCAACTGCGTGCTGCTTTTGTGCCTGTACTGGTTTGGGGTGCCGCTGTCCCTGTCTTTGATGGTCATCAAGGTGCTGCTGTCCGCTGTGCTCTTTGGCGGGATGAACCCCATCACCCTCAGCCTCAGCTTTGCCGGCGGCATCCTGAGCATGCTGGGGATGATTTTATTGATCTATGTGGCAAAGGATGTCAGCCCCCTGGGCGCCGGCATCATCGGCGGCGTGCTGCACAACTTGGGACAACTGTTGGTCGCTGTGCTTGTGTTTCAGTATCCGATGTTTTATACCTATGCCGCCTTGTTGATTGTGGTGGGCGGCGTGATGGGCGGCATCACCGGCACCATCGTGGTGCGGCTGAAGTTTTTATTGCCCTATGAGCGCAGAAAGAAGTTTGGCTTCGCAAATGATACCAAAACAGCTTGAAAATTCGTTAAATTAAAGAAGACGGCGCGCGTGCACCGTCTTCTTAATAAATATTAGGTTTAGATTATACCAAACGAATGAAGAAACGCACTCATGGGCTGAGCTGTTTTTTGGCTCTGCGAAGCTGAGAGAAGGAGACGTAGCCGTAGCCTACGCCGACTGAACGAAGCAATGCAGAGGCGGAAAAGAGCCGGCTCATGGAAGCGTTTATGATTGAGTTTGGTATCATTACTAATCCTGCGGGAACAGGCGGGTCATCAGGCCGTTGAGCGCCTGCGCGTGGCGGGCTTCGTCCTTGGCCATCTCGTGCAGGGCATCGTGCACCGCGTCGTATTTAAGTTCACGGGCCAGGTCAGCCAGGGCTTTCTTGTCCGCGCATTCGCCGGTTTCAGCAGCGATGCGCAACTCCAGGTTGGTGCGGGTGCTGTCGTGCACCTGCTCACCCAGCAGTTCCACCAGGCGGGCGGCGTGCTGCGCTTCCTCCCTGGCCAGGCGCTCAAACAGGCTGGCGGCCTCGGGATAGCCTTCCCGGTCCGCTGCGCGGGCCATGGCCAGATACTGGGCTACCTCGCGGGTGTCGTTGCCCAAACGCTCCTTCAGCGCGTTCACGACGCGCATGTCCAGCTGGCGGGCAGCGCCTAAGCGATGGCCGTCAGGCAGGCTGAGACCGGATTCCAGCAGTTCAAACGCTTCCTTGCCCGCCTTGCATACCGGGCAGATGTCCGGGGGCACCTCGCCCTCGTAGATGAAGCCGCAGACGTTACAAATCCACTTCATATGAAATATTTCCTGATATAATCGGGCGCTTCGGAATCATCGCAGCTCACAGACAGCACAAACTTGATGTGCCGCCGCTCGCTCAACTCCTCCAGGCGCTTGAAGAACCATTCGGTTTCGTTGGGTTTGGCACGCACCAGCCGTAAAAAGGCATCGATGAAGACCACGGTGACGTCAAAGTTCTGCGCAAGCATCCCGCACAGGAAGCCGAAGAACATTTCCGGACCGACCATGCCGTACTCACCCGCGTTGACAAAGCGGATTTCGTGGCGCAGGTCGAACATGTAGCGGTTGTCGTCATCAACAAAAACGACATCACCTTTTTGGTCATTGAATGCGTCATTGGCCATATCGATGATGCGTTTGGTCTTCCCAGACCCTTTTAAGCCGTGTATGACCTGTATCACTGGACATTCCCCCTTTTATGTTTCTCTGTACCTGGATTATACCACAGGTTGCAGCCTGATGCTATTAACAAACGATTACCTTTGCGCAGCTTACGGCGCCTTTTTATTGCCCGCGCTGTGGGTGAGCCGTTCCTGCGCCAAGGTTTTCAAGTCCACCTTGCGGCTTTTGCGGGCCAGGGGCTCTGTTTGGATTTTTTCTGTACGGCATATGCCCTGGTACTCACAATATTCGCAAACCGCACGCCCCGCGCCGTCAATAAAGGGCGCGCGGGCGATGACGCCGCGCAGGATGTCCTCAGCCAATTCCTGGCTGCGCTCCTGCGCTAAGTCCATCAGGCTTTCCAGCTCCTTTTGGTTTAATACCTTGTTGCTCTTCATCAAGTCCCCGCTGGCGGTGAGCTTCTTGCTCATCGACACCGGCGGCGTCCCCCCATCCATCAGGCGGATGATGTCCGGATCCGCCAGCAGCACCCCTTCAAGGTACACCTGGCGCCTGCGCTGGCTTTCGGCGCGTGCCGGGTCTTCCGCGCGCACCAAGGGGTCACCCAGGCGCTGGTAAAAAGCGCCGGCGGGCGTCGCGCCATCACCCATCAAATCAAGCGCCGCCTTCAAATACAGCATCAGCTGCAGCTGTACGCCGGCTTCCAAGTCCCCGCCGCGCAGCTCGTGCTGGCTGGATTTATAGTCAACAATGCGCAGTAACAGCTGGTCGTCCGGGCTGATGGCGGTGTCCAGCCGGTCAATCATGCCGCGCAGGCTCAGGGTGCTGCCGTCCTTCATGGGCAGGGCGATGGGCGGGTAGCCGCGGCCTTGGCCAAAGGTCAGTTCGCTCTCGTGCGGCGCGAAAGCCGAATGCTGCCGGCCTTCCGTAATAGCCCAGGCCATGTGCCTGCAAAGGCTGATGGCAGCACGGGCGTTGTGTTTGGCGCGGGAGGTATCCGCCCAGGGGCCGTCCGCCCAGTTTTGAGTCAACTCCCCCAGCACCTGGTCCATCTCAGCCTGGCTGGCTTGCTCGTCCATTTGCAGCCAGTCCGGCTTGTCCTTCACCCGGCGCACAAAGCGGTCCATGGCATCGTGGTAAAAGCTGCCCAGGTCGGCGGGCTGCAGCTCCCACTCCCTGCGCTCATGGGGCATGAGGCGGTAGTCCACAAAATGCCGGAAGGGGCAGGCGGCATAGCTTTCCAGCCGGGAGACCGAGGTCACCCCCGGCTGGCGGGTGTTTTTAACCGCCTCAGCCGGCAGCGTCTTGTTGGGGTCATCGCCCTTCATCATGCGTGCAATGCCGCGCGCCTTGTGCTGCCAGTCCTTTGCATTTAACAGCCAGGACCAGGCTGTCCACCAGGTCTCGTCCATCTCGCCGTTTTTGAGGAGGACGGCCACCTCATCCAGCGCGGCTATGGGGGTTAAGGGCTGGCTTTCGCGCAGGGTGTGCAGCGCGCCGCCCTCCTCCACCAGCTGGGTGAACATGCGCTTGATGCGCCCAAGTTCGATGAGGGGGGATAAGGCCCTGCCCTCGTCATCAGACAGGGCATAGCTCAGGTGCAGCATGTGGGTGGGCGCTTCGATGGCCTTCCACAAATCCAGCATGCGGATGTTTTCCAGCTCCTGCCGCTTGAGGTTGAGGGTGATGTCCAGGCCTTTCTCCAGCTGCTCGCGCTCCCTGTCCTTCATCAGGGTTTCGCTGCCCACATCCAGCGCGCCGTTGTTTAAGCCCAGGATGTAGACGGCTTTGGGTTCCCGCACCATCAGCTGCCCCAGCACGCCCGCTTGTACGCAGTGCTGCATGGGGGGCAGGGCGGACAGCATGCTCATGGATAAGCCGGCGCGCAGCCACTCGGCAAAGCGGCCCAGGGGGATGCGCTCGTTGCCCAGCAGCTGGTTCATCTGCTCCAGCAGGCCCATCAGCTGCTCCCACACCTGGCGCGCGCGCTGGGCTTCCTCCAGAAAGCCCTGCTCACTTAAGGTGATGTCCATCTCCAGCACGCGCTCCTGCGCCTTGATGTCGGTCAAAAAGGCCAGCAGCGCGTCAATGGACGCTGCGGCGGTGCGCGCCTTGTTCAGCCGGTCGCGCAAGGCAATGATGGGGGTGATGGCCCGCGCGCGCAGCGGCTCCAACACCTGCAATACGTCCTCCTCCCCGCGGTTGAAGGGCAGGGTCCACCGCTTGCCCCGGATGCCGTTTTCGCGGGCATAGTTTTCAAGCAAAAAGGCTTCTTCCGCCGTGACAGGGGAATAGGGGGATTTAAGGTAGCTGAACACGTCCATCGGCCGCCAGGCGGCGGACTGGATGCAGGTCAGCGCGTCTAACAGGCAGCGGATCAAAGGCTGCGCCAGGAGCGGCTCCTTCACCGAGACAAAATGCGGGATGTCATAGTCCGCCAGGACGCTTGATAAAAGCGGCGCGTAGCTTTCCTGCGCCATGAAGATGGCGATGTCGCGCGGGTCGCTGCCCGCTTTTAGCTGGGCATGGATCAGCTGCGCGATGCGGCGCATTTCCTCATGCGGGGTCTTGCCGGCAAACAGGCGCAGGCCCTCCGGTGGGTCTGTGAACACCGCCTGATTAAGGCGCGTCAGCTGGTGCTGCAGGTGCAAAAGGGCGGGCGGCTTGTCCTGTTTGCCTTCGGCCAGGACATCCCACTGCCAGGGCAGGGACAGCTTTTTTAGTTCCCGCGTGAACAGCGTTGCGCTGGTGATGACGGGCGCGAAGACGTCGCTGGTGCGCCCCTCCTCACGCGCCATCACCAGGGTAAGCAGCAGGTTGTCTGCGCGCTGGGCCAGCAGGGCCAGCAGGCGGATGAGGGGCGGTGTGAGCAGGTCAAAGCCATACACAATGACGTCATGGCCTGCAAACAGCGGGCTGGCGTGCAGCCGGCGCAGCATCTCCTGCTCCTTGTCCTGGCTGTCCGCCAATTGGCCGGCCATCTGTTCCTCGTAGGCTGCAAACAGGGCGGCTAAATCGCGCAGCTTGGGCTGCTCCCCCTCCTGAGCAGCCAGCCAGGTGTCCAGCTCCTCCGGTGTGATGCCGGTGCTTTTCAGCTCGCTGATGGCCTCGGTCAATTTCTGCGCGAAGCCGGGCTTGCCGCGTGCCTTGGCGTAATAGACCAGCTCGTCCTTCAAGTTCCATAAAAGGCGGGCAAGCGTCATGGTCTGCCCGCGCTCGTCAATCATCACGCGCGGGTCCTGCCCGGCGCGGTCGAACACATAGGCGGCAAGGCGCGAGGGGGAGAACACCTGCACCCGGAAAAAGCCCTTTACATGAAGGGTTTCCAGCGTGTCGCGCTCCGCCTGCAAGGTATATTGCTCAGGCACCAGCAACAGGACGCTGCGCCCGCTTTCATATGAGGTTTTCAGCCGCTGCATGGCGGCTTCCCACAAGGCACTGGACAGCCCGCCGACAATTTGAATCATAGTCTATCCTCCTTGCTGTAGTATACCATAGTCAAAAGGCGACAAGGTTTACATTTTGGCGGTTTGGAGTACAATAAAGGGGCAAACAGGCGGCCGGTTTTGCCGCCTGATGGGTACGGACTGTAAGGAGAGAATGATTTGAAGCGATTGATGGCTTTGCTGCTTTGTATGCTGCTGGCGCTGCCCATGATGGGCCTTGCGGAGACGGAAACCGCGCAAAAGACGCCGCGGGAGGAACTGATTGATCTGATGCTGGAAACGGCGAAGGCGGAGTTTGACAACGCGCGCGGGCGTGCGCTGCCGGCGCACAAATCCAACCATATCTACGTGTGCAAGAACTTCACGGTGTATATGTTCCGCCAGAACCGCGATCAATTCCGCATGGCGGAATTCCCCGATGTGCCGCTGATCATCCCGGACAACCTGCCCCGCAAGGAGAGCAAGCCCTACGCCTATGGCGCGGCCTGGATGGACATCGAGGCCAAGGACGGCAACCCCTTTTACGCGGCGGCTACTTTCCGCTATGACACCAAATTGAGCAAGAAGGAAAACCGGGAGCTCGCCCGGGAGTTCATGAAGCAGGTGCAGCGCGGGGATTTCTTCCAGATGGCGGCCAATTATTACTACGGCGTGGGCGCGCACAGCCTGGTGTTTACGGAGGATTATAATCCTGATACCGATTCTGTGACATGGACGGACTCCAACATGAAGGGCAAGACGGTCAAGGGCGTGCGCCACGGCTATATCCAGTGGGACGCGGTGAAGAAGATCGACTGGTTTGTGGACGCCTTTTGCCGCAAGGCACACGGAGCAACCATCTATCGGCTGCGGGATGATATCATTCATAAGCCATAAAAAGAGTTGTCCTGAATAACAAATGGGATGGCATATTTTGTGCCATCCCATTGTTTATCTGCAGATTCCGGTGTCAGGGGATAAAGTGCCCCTTCGTTCTCATTAAAGGTCATCCACCAACGCGGATGATTTGGCGTAGGCGGTGCTGCGGGCTTCAAAGAAGTCGGTCTTGATCATGTTGGCGTTGCTGTACTGGCTGACCCACTTCATGGTGTCCGGCTCCTCGTCATAGCCTTCATAAATGGGCATAAGGCCGATATTGGCAGCGCGCAGGTTGCCCAGGTAACGGATGTAGTCCTCTACCATCTGCCCGGTGAGGCCCTGGATGTCCTCGCCAATGGCGTATTGGCCCCAGGCGATCTCCTGCTCGCAGCCTTCCTTGAGCATCTCGCGGAACATCTCTTTGATTTCGTCATTGATGAGGCCGGGCTCCTCTTTTTGCAATTCCTGGATGATGTTGCGGAAGAGCCAGAGGTGGGTGGCCTCATCGCGGTTGATGTAGCGGATTTGCTGGGCGGAGCCGGTCATGCGGTTGTTGCGGGCTAAGTTGTAGAAAAACATGAAGCCGGAGTAGAAATAGACCCCTTCCAAAATGTAGTTGCCCATGATAACGCGCAGGAAGTTGCGCATGGATTTTTCTTCCTGGAAGGCGTTGTAGATGTCGCCGATAAAGGTGTTGCGGCGCAGGAGGTGCTCGTCATCCTTCCACTGAAAGAGGATGCTGTCGCGCTCGTTGGGCTCGCAGATGGAATCCAGCATGTAGGAATAGCTCTGGGAGTGGATGGCCTCCTGATAGGTCTGGATGCACAGGCACAGGTTGACCTCATTGGCGGTGATGTACTGGCCGATGTTGGGCAGGTTGGCGGTCTGGATGCTGTCCAGGAAGATGAGGAAGGACAGGATCTTGTCATAAGCGCGCCGCTCGGCTGCGTCCAGCAGCGGGTACTGCTTTTTGTCGGTGGCCAGGTTGATCTCCTCTGGAATCCAGAAGTTGTTCATTGCCTGGCGGTACCAGGGGCTGACCCAGGCGTACTTCATGTTGTTGAAGTCGTTGAGGTTGGTGGGATTGCCGCCCACCATGCGCCGGGAGATGATGTCAATATCGCCCTGGGGGTTAAAAAGCGGTTTTCTAATCAGCTTGGCCATTCTGCCTCCTAAATCATCCATTGATTGATGAATCTATCTTGACACTTTTCATCATGATTGTCCAGTACCCAAAAATACTAAATGACGAATGACTGCAGGCTTGTCTAATAAAGCTGGCTGTTGTACGATGCACAGTAAGAGACGTAAGTCGAAAATTGATAAAATATTATGATGAACAAGGGGAAACAAAGATGTTCAAAAAGATTCAGAACGCATTCAATAAAGGAATAAAGAACGCGGATGAGGACGACAAGAATCAGACTGCACTCGCATTTATTGCCAGCGATCACTTCCCGATTATTGAGTCTGCCAAAGTGAATCTGACAAAGTACAATAAAATTCCCTTGTCGGAAATTGCCGCACTTGGATCTGTTTTTTCGCAATTGTCCATGCAAACCAGAACTGTTGTCCAAAGTGTTACAACAAATATTGCAGCGGGACAACCATTGTTTGTTGGGATAAATCCCAAAGGGGTTGAAGGGTATTTGAATTTTAACGAATTCGGTACGGTGGGCAACATCATGCAAATGAACGAGAAAGGCCAGTCTGTGATCGCGGGCAGAATGCGGTTTAAGGAAGTGGGGACAAGACTGCCGATTGAGCAAGTGACTAAAACAAAAATACCAATAGATCCCATGACAATGATGGTCGCTGCAGCTTTGATGAGCATCGATCAGAAACTGACAGAATTGCAAAAAACGACTGAAGAAATTCTCCGGTTTCTGAAGCTGGACAAACAATCAAAACTTCGCGGAAATCTCAATATGTTGGCAGAGATTTTAGAAGAATACAAACACCATTGTGACGATGAAAATTTGAGGAATCTGCGTAATGTCGCAGTCCAGTCCATCAAGCGTGAAGCGCATCAGAATATTCTGTTTTATCAGGAGCAGATTAACCACCATCTAAAAAACCAGGCAGCTATCCACAGCGGTAAGGCTGCAGAAAATATGCTGAGTTCTGTCATCAGCGAATTCTCGGAGTTGAGGCTGGCAGGATATCTCTATTCTTTTTCTTCGTTCTTGGATATGCTGCTCCAGCAACGGTTTGAAGGGCAGGGACTGGAAAACTCAGAAAAGAACATGCATGATTTTACTTCCCGCTACAAGGAACTGTATGAAAAAAGCTACGGACAGATCGCTAATTACCACGAAACAGCAATTGAGTCCCAAGCGTTGGGTGGTATTGGTCGTGCTGCCAAATCATTAGGTCAAGCGATTGCGTCAGTAAGAGTGCTACGCGAGGGACCGGTCGATGAGTTTTTAATCAATGCGGGGGAAAGCATTTCCAAGCAAAGCAAGGAAAGGCTTAAAAAACAAATGGACAGATTAGCCACTTTGGAGGATTGCGGGATCCAACCCTTTGTTGATAGTATTCAAACAATAAAATTAATGCATAGTCAGCCCTATGGAATGATTACTGATGGTGAAAATTTATTTGTTTTGAAATCCTGATACTTTATAAACCAGATAGACGCAGGACGATAACAATCAAATATCAATCTAAAGTTCTTTAGGGACTTTGGGGGCATTCTGTTACGAATGCCCCCAAGTTGTCTTTCACTTTCCCTGCCGTCTCCCTTCTTAGGTAGAGCAGCTGTCGCACTCATCCACTTCCAGGGATTTGGAGCGGATAT
>CAYFUH010000016.1:0-21993 GCA_964346355.1 uncultured Christensenella sp.
CAATCGTTCCGATGTTCACGTGCGGCTTCGTGCGCTCAAATTTCTGTTTTGCCATAATATCCTCCTTCAGGATTTCTCTAAATGATACTAAATGTGATGACCGAGGATTTTTTCCGCGATGGACTTGGGCACTTCCTCATAGTGGTCAAAGGACATGGTAAACATGCCGCGCCCCTGCGTCTTGCTGCGCAGGTCGGTCGCGTAGCCGAACATTTCGCTCAGCGGCACGTAGGAATGGATGATCTGATCCCCCAGGTGCGCCTCGTAGGACTCGATGCGGCCGCGCCTTGAGTTCAAGTCGCCGATGACGTCGCCCATGTACTGGTCCGGCACAATGACCTCCACCTTCATCATGGGCTCCATCAAGCAGCAGTCGGCCTTGCGCAGCGCGTCCTTAAACGCCAGGGAACCGGCAATTTTAAAGGCGATTTCAGACGAGTCCACCTCATGGTAGGAGCCGTCCAGCACCGCGGCCTTGAAATCAACCACCTCGTACCCGCCCAGGATGCCCGACAGCGCGGCTTCGCGGATGCCTGCGTCAATGGGCGCGATGAACTCACGCGGGATGACGCCGCCGACAATCCTGCTTTCAAAGCTGTAGGCTTCGCCGGGCTCGGTCGGGCTGATTTCCACAATGCAGTGGCCATACTGGCCGTGGCCGCCGGACTGACGCACATGGCGGCCTTCGCCGGTGGCGGCTTTGCGGATGGTCTCCTTGTAGGACACCTGCGGCTTGCCAATGGTGGCTTCCACGCGGAACTCCCGCATCAGGCGGTCCACAATGATTTCCAGGTGCAATTCACCCATGCCGGCGATGATGGTTTGCCCGGTTTCCTGGTCGGTGTAGGTTTTAAAGGTGGGGTCTTCCTCCGCAAGACGCGTGAGGGCATAGCCCAGCTTTTCCTGACCGGCCTTGGTCTTGGGCTCTATCGCGACCCGGATGACGGGCTCGGGGAACTCAAGGGACTCAAGGATGATGGGCGCTTTTTCGTCGCAGAGCGTGTCACCGGTGGTGGTTTCCTTCAGCCCAACCGCGGCCACGATGTCGCCGGCGAAGACCTGTTCGATGTCCTCGCGGTGGTTGGAGTGCATCCGCAGGATGCGGCTGAAGCGCTCGCGCTTGCCCTTGGATGAGTTATACACATAGGTGTTGGCAGAGACCTTGCCGGAATAGACACGGAAGAAGGCCAGCTTGCCCACAAAGGGGTCCACCGCGATTTTGAAGGCGAGGGCAGAGAAGGGCTCGTCATCGCTGGGATGACGCTCGATCTCCACGCCCTCACGGCGCGGGTCCGTCCCCTTGATGCTGGGAATGTCCAGCGGGGAGGGCATGAGTTCACACACCGCGTCAAGCAGGGGCTGTACGCCCTTGTTGCGGTAGGATGTGCCGCACAAGACGGGGGTCATCTCACAGGCGATGGTGGTTTTGCGGATGGCGGCAATCAGGTCATCACGGGTGATGTCCTCGCCGCCAAAGTACTTCTCCATCAGCGCTTCGTCGGTCCCGACGACGGCGTCGATCAGTTTTTCGCGGTATTCTTCGGCCAGGGGCAGCAGGTCCTCGGGAATCTCTTCCTCGCGGATGTCCTTGCCCTCATCGTCGTAATAGACTTCGGCCTTCATACGGATCAAGTCGATGATGCCGGTGAAGGTGTTTTCCTTGCCGATGGGCAGCTGGATGGGCACGGCGTTGGCGCCTAAGCGATCGTCCAGCATCTCCACCACACGGTAGAAATCCGCGCCGTTGATGTCCATCTTGTTGACATAGGCCAGCCGCGGGACGTTGTACTTGTTTGCCTGACGCCACACGGTTTCGCTCTGGGGCTCTACGCCGCCTTTGGCGCAAAACACGGCCACAGCGCCGTCGAGCACACGCAAAGAACGCTCCACCTCAACGGTGAAGTCCACGTGGCCAGGCGTGTCGATGATGTTGATGCGGTGGCCATTCCACAGCGCCGTTGTGGCGGCGGAGGTAATGGTAATCCCGCGTTCCTTTTCCTGGTCCATCCAGTCCATGGTGGCGCCGCCCTCATGGGTTTCCCCCATGCGGTGCACGCGGCCGGTGTAGAACAGGATGCGCTCGGAGGTGGTCGTCTTCCCGGCGTCAATATGCGCCATGATGCCGATGTTCCGAACCATGTCCAGGGGATGGTCTCTATGCATTAATGTACTTACTCCTTACTGCGGCTGAAGGCTTACCAACGATAGTGCGCAAAGGCCTTGTTGGCTTCAGCCATGCGGTGCATTTCTTCTTTTCTTCTGACCGCATTGCCTGTGTTGTTGGCGGCGTCCATGACTTCGCCAGCCAGGCGTTCTGCCATGGTTTTCTCACCGCGCTTGCGGCTGAATTCCACCAGCCAGCGCAGGGCCAGGGTCTGCCGGCGTTCGGGGCGGATCTCCATGGGCACCTGATAGGTGGCACCACCCACGCGGCGGGCCTTGACCTCAAGCACGGGCAGGATGTTGTTGAGGGCATCCTGGAAGACATCGCCCGGCTCACGGCCGGTCTTTTCGCGGATCATGTCAAAGGCGGAGTAGCAGACATTCTGCGCGACGCCGCGTTTGCCATCCAGCATAATCTGGTTGATCAGCTTGGTAACGGTCACTGTTCCATAAATTGGATCAGGTAATACTTCACGTTTTGGGATAAATCCACGACGGGGCATAGTTTTCCTCCTATTAAATGAACGTTTGTGAGCCGGAGGCTGGAGGCATTACAGCATGATGCCTTCCATCGCTAGCGGTGTGACCTGGCTTTTGAATGCAACCCCCGCGGTTCCAAGACGGGAATTGGTGAAAACCAGGCAGGAACCAAACCGGCGTGGCTTACTTATTTCTTGGGACGTTTGGCACCATACAGTGAACGGCCCTGGTTCCGCTTCGCGACACCGGCTGTGTCCAGCGCGCCGCGGACAATGTGATACCGCACACCAGGCAGATCGCGCACACGGCCGCCGCGGATCAACACCACACTATGCTCCTGCAAGTTGTGGCCGATACCGGGGATGTAGCATGTGCCTTCAATCTGGTTGGTAAGGCGGATCCTGGCAATTTTGCGCAGGGCAGAGTTGGGCTTTTTGGGGGTCGTTGTCTTCACGGACAGACAGACACCCCGCTTTTGCGGACAACCCTGCAGGATGGGCGCGTCAGATTTCTTGACAATCTTCTTGCGACCCTTACGGACCAATTGATTGATCGTGGGCAATTGGGATACCTCCTGAATTTTGATCGGAGCCTCTACAAAAGGTCTCCTCCTATAACATTCCCGCAACCCATGGGAATATATAGTCGAATTTGATGGCCCTGCTTAAGGGCTTGTTGCCATACGACAGGCAACCTTAACATAATACCGCTAAAGTTCTTGTTTTGTCAAACATTTTTGATGGCAAATTTGGTCGCCGGACGCCAATTCGCAAATTTATGCCGCGTTTACGCGCAAAGGCGGCAAAAACTGCATATATGCGTGAGTTTTCTGTTTAAAATCACAGCAAAGCAGCATCCAATATGATACCATGGACGCAAGCACACGAAAAGGAAGAAGATGACATGACGATGGAAAAAGCGCGGGAATCCCTCAACCGCATTGACGACCAGCTGGCCGCGCTGTTGTATGAGCGCATGGCCGTGATTGATGAGATCGCCCAATATAAGGCGCAAACGGGCATGCCGGTTTACCAGCCAGACCGGGAGGCCGCGGTCATCAGCCGGCTGCTTGAAATGCATGGCAGGGCGTATGAGCAAGAACTGCGGCTGTTGTATCAATGTATCTTTGATATCAGCCGCGCGCGCCAGCGCCGGCTGATTGATGACAAGAACGCCAAGACCTAAGGCGCGTTTGACCTCGTCTTGATGAAGGTTTATAATCCTGTCAGATTGTTGAAGGGAGCTTTACATGGACCGCGACGCCGCGCAGGGAAACCGCTTTCGATTTTATTTAACCATGGCCGCCATTGTGCTGGTTGCCGTGCTGATTTTATATGTGCTGGGCGTCTTTGGCGGCGGGCCCAGGCGGCTGAATGTGACCAAGCTGCGCTGCGTGACCACCCAGCAGGTGACGCCCTTTGGCGACAAGGTGCTGTATTATGACGGCACCAACCTGTACTGCTTAAACGCCAACGGGACGGAACAATGGAAGTACGCGCTGGGCCCTGGCGCGCGCTTTACCGCCAGCGACAGCGTGGTCACAGCCTGGGCTGGCTCCCATTTGCATATTTTGGACCGCAGCGGCAGAGCCAGCTTCAACGACCGGCTGCCCGACCCCATCCAGTTTGCCAAAGCCGGCCGGCAGTATGTAGCCGCCGTGGTCGGTGAGGGCGTCAGCCCCACGCTGCTGGTGAAGGATGTCAACGGCCTGGCGGTGGATTCGGAATCCGTTGCCTATGGCGACAAGATGATCCTGGACATGGATTTCTTTGAAAACGGCAACTACCTGTGGACGACCTCCCTGGATGTATACGGCATCTCCCCCGTGATTGTGATGAACATCTACCGCGTGGGCGCAATGAACACGGGCGAGGTTGACCTGGGCGAGGAAATCACCTACAAGGTGGTGTACGCCGGGGACAAATTGCACGTGGTCAATACGAAGGAGTTGAACCTGTATGACTATCGCGGCACGCGCGATCCCTTTTCCAAGCAGCTGGTATATGGCTGGAAACTGATTGACAGCAACACCGCCGGCAACAACGCCGTCTTGCTGTTCGCGCCGGAGATGCAAACAGCGAATGAGCAGCAGATTACCGAGTTGCGCGTGTTGACCAGCAACAAGCGCGACAGCCGCTACACCCTGCCCAACAGCTGTGTGGGCGCGGGCCTCAAGGGCAATACCATCTTCGCCATCTCCGCAGATACGCTCTACCAGGCGGAGCTCAACGCCCAGCGTTTCTCCGCCATCAAACTGCCCGTAAAAACCGCCATAACCGGCTACATCGGCAAACTCTCCAACGGGTCCAGCCTGGTGAGCAGCGGGCTGGATGTATATCTGATTTCCCTGCCTTAAGACAGGAGGATTACTTTGAACGTAGTAGACGGCATTCTCTTATTCGTCCTGGCCATCAGCGTGATTTACGGCCTGTACCACGGGTTTATCCAGTCCGTGGCCAGCCTCATAGGCCTGGGGATCTCCATCTTCTCCGGATTGTTGTTTGGGCCGCAGCTGGCCGCCTTTTTGGCCAAAAGCCAGCCAGTGCGCGATGTGCTGGTCAATTATTCTGACGCGGTGGTCCGCGTTGGGGATTATGAATTAGCCAGTTCCCCCGTCACCACGGTGTCCGGCAGCCTGCTGGATACCGTACTGGGCAGCGTGTCCTTCCCGGACTCCGTCAAAAACCTGCTCAAGGACAACATCATCACCCAGGCGTTTTCCAAAAACGGGCTGTCCACCGTTAACGAATACGTGTCCAATACGTTAATCCAGACTGTGCTGAGCGTGGTGAGCTTCCTGGTTTGCTGCCTGATTGCCTATTTGGTGTGGATTTTCCTGGTGTCGGTCATCCGGCATGTGTTTGAGTTTCCCATCCTCAAGCAGCTGGACTGGCTGGCAGGCGGCCTGTTTGGGCTGGCCCGGGGCGCAGTGATCTGCTATTTGCTGGTGCTGCTCATCCCGCTGATTCAAGTGATGGTGCCGGACGAGAAATTCCTGACCTTCCTGCAGGAGAGCCAGGTGGCGGATCTGTTCCGCAATGACGGCTTTTTCATACGAATTATCCGGGGCGGTTAGCGAAAAACCGGCATTAAAACGGGCTTGCGCACCTAAAGCGCAAGCCCGTTTTTGTTGAAGTATATTATGCCTCTGGCCAGTTGCCGGTGTTCTTGTCAAAGAAGGGGTGGTCTTTTGTCTGCTCAAAGCGCGCGCGCAGGAGTTCGTCATCCTCCGCGGTATAGCCGGTTTTTGCCACCTCCTCATAGTGTTCCATCATGAAGGACTGGCACTCCCAGTTGCCGGGCGGAATCAGGGCGTCCGCGCCCAGGTTGAAGGTGTAGCGCATGCCGGCTAAGCGGGCGGCCACATCTTCCTGCTCAAAGGGCTTGCACCAGGACTTGGGCCAGATGGAGGTGTCGCGCTCCTTGTCATCCAGCCAGGCGCGCTCTACCAGCGCCTTGATGCCCAGCAGGCCAAAGCCTTTCTCCTGCTTGGCCTTGACCAGGTCGCTGCCAATGCCCTGCCCCATATGCAGCAGGTAGTTGAGCGGGAACATGACCGTATCAAAGGGATAGCGCTTGAGCGCCTCCAGCGCCGCGCGCTCGGAATGCGCGCTGAAGCCAATCTTGCGCACCAGGCCTTGTTGCTGCAGCTTCTGCACCAAGTCCATGGTGCCGCCGGGGCCAAAGGCCACCTCCACGTCCTCAGGCGTGGTGAGGGAATGCAGCTGATAGACGTCAAACCAGTCGGTGTGCAGGTGCTTTAAGGATTGGTAGAACTCCTTCTCTGCGTCCTTCGCCTTGCGCATTGTGGTTTTGCAGGCCAAATAGGCATCCTTGCGGTAGGGCTTGAAGGACTTGCCAAAGATGACCTCCGCGTTGCCGTAGCTGGGCGCGATGTCAAAATAATTGACGCCCAGGTCGATGCTTTTGGCCACATAGTTGTCCGAATCCGCCTGGCGCTCGTCCATGCTGACGATGCCGGCGTAAATGATGGGGCTGATGCTGTAGCCGGTTTTCCCAAGGGGTACTTTCTTCATGCGGGGTCCCTCCTTTGTAAGTGTGTCCTTACTGGGCAAGCAGGTCGATGAGTTGGTTGCTGCGCTTCATAAAAGCCTTGAGTTCATCCCCTTCCAGGGGGTGGGAGGACAGGCGCGCCAGGTCAAATACCTGCTCAATCAGCAGCTGCTGCTTCTCCCCCTCCTCCATGCCGGCAATGGCCTGGATGCTTTTGTTGGCACGGTTGAGCACCAGGGTGTAGCGCTCGGGGAAGGCGCTGCCCGCGGTATCGCCGTAGATGCGGCTCATGTCCTTGTAACGGCGCAGCTGCTCGTCTTCCGTGAGCATGGCGGGGGTTTCTCTGTCGCTGAGCGCTTCTAACTGCACGGTCAAGTCCGGCATCAAAAGCACCTCGCGCACGCGCTTTTGCAGTGCTTCATGGTCCAGGTCCTTCCCGTCCTCGCTGTCATCCTGCAGGCCTTTTACATCCGCGTCCACGCGCATAAACTGGACATCAGCGCCGCCGGAATACTCCAGGAAGGACATGAAGTTCACATCAATCAGCGTATCCATCACCGCCACATCGATGCCCTTTTCCTCAAAGGGCGCAACACTGGCCGCCTGGCGCGCGGCGTCGGTGGTGTAGTAGACCTTCTTTTCGGTCTTGCCGGCGTTGCGGGATTTGTACTCATCCAGGGTGTAGTACTCGTTCTTCGTGGTTTTCAGCAGCAGGGAGTCCTTCACCGCGTCATAGAACTTGCGGTCTGAAATGCTGCCGTACTTGATGAAAGGATGGATGTCGTCCCAGTACTTCTGGTAGGTCTCCCGCTGGGTCGTGAAGAGGGAATTCAGCTTGTCCGCCACCTTTTTGACGATATGCTGGGACAGGCGCCTGACATAGCCGTCGTTTTGCAGGAAGGAGCGGGACACGTTCAGCGGCAGGTCCGGGCAATCCAGCACGCCCTTTAAGACCAGCAAGAACTCCGGAATGACTTCCTTGATGTTGTCAGCCACAAAGACCTGGCGGTTAAACAGCTTGACCTGGCCATCCTGGCCGGAGAAATCGCGCCGGATGCGCGGGAAGTACAGGATGCCCTTTAAGACAAAGGGATAGTCCACATTCAGGTGAATCCAGAAGAGTGGATCCTCCCAGGTGTTGAAGAGCTTGCGGTAGGTTTCCTTATACTCCTCATCTGTGCAGTCACGCGGCGCCTTGAGCCACAGGGGGTTGACCTCATTGATCAGGACAGGACCGGGGACAAATTCCTCCTCTTCCAAAGAATCGGTCTCGTCCGTTTGCTCCTCGCCCTCGGCCTTCTTTTTCTTGGCCTCTTTCTTGGCTTCCTTTCTGCGCTTCTTTTCGTCCTCAACCTGCTTTTTAATGCCCTCGATGTCCTCAAAATAGATGGGTACGGACATATAACCGCAGTACTTGGACAGCACCGCCTCGGTCACATGGCCGTCCAGGAAGTCCTTTTCTTCCTCTGTCAGGCGCATGGTGATGGTGGTGCCGCGCTCGGTGCGGGTGCCCTCCCCCATCTCAAAGGTGATGCCGTCCTCACTGGTCCACAGCACCGGTACCGCGCCCTCCTGATAGGACAGACTGTCAATGCTGACACGGTCAGACGCCATGAAGGCAGAATAAAAGCCCAGGCCAAAGTGGCCGATGATGCCGGCGGGGTCTTCCCCGGTATAGTTCTTCAAAAACTCTTCCGCGCTTGAGAAGGCAACCTGGTTGATGTACTGGTCCACTTCCTCCGCGGTCATGCCAATGCCGTTGTCCGACACGCGGATTTCACCTTTTTTCTTGTCCAGGGTCACCGTGACGGACAGCTCCTCGCCTTCCACCGCGCCGCCCACCATGCGCAGCTTGGTGATGGCGTCCACGCCGTTGGAGACGATTTCACGCAGAAAGATGTCTTTATCCGAATACAGCCAGCGTTTGATGACCGGCATGATGTTCTGGGCGTCAATGGAGATATTGCCCTTTTGCATTGTTTGTCCTTTTTTGGCCAAGGTACTGTTCCTCCAAGAAAATATTTGCATATTGATTATACAGAATGAAATCGCGGATTGCAAGACGAAATTAGCACTCTCGCATTGAGAGTGCTAATTTGTAAATTGGCTAAAACGGACTATTCCTTGACGCCGCCCACCGCGACACCGGCGATGATGTACTTGCTCAAAGCGAAGTAGACCACCAGCAAGGGCAGGGCCGTGAGGCTGAGGCCGACGTAGATAGAGCCGTACTCGGTGCGGTAGATGTCCCCGCGCAGTTCCTGCACCATCATGGGCAGGGTTTTCATGGTGGGGTTGGACAGCAGCATCAGGGGGGTGATGTAGTTGTTCCAGGAGCCGATGACCGCCATGATGCCCATGGTGGCCATCGCCGGCATCATCAGGGGCATGACAATTTTGTTGAAGGTGAGGAATTCCCCCGCGCCGTCAATGCGTGAGGCTTCCACCAGGGACAGCTGCAGGTTGGCGCTGAGGTATTGCTTGAGGAAGAACACCGTGCCAGGCGCCGCGATGGCCGGGATGATCAAGGGAATGTAGCTGTTCACCAGCCCCAGGCGGTACATGAACATGTAAAAGCCGGTGGCGGTGACCTGGCCGGGAATCATGATGATGGCCAGGATGAAGCCGTACAGGAACTTGCTGCCTTTGAAGTTGTAGACGGACAAGCCATAGGCCGTGAGCGAGGAGAAATACACGCTGAGCAGGGTCGCGCCAAAGGCGATGATGGCGCTGTTTTTAAAGCCCACCAGGATGTCAAACTGCTTGCCGGTGAGGATTTGCAGGTTGCTTTGGAAAAAGGTGCTGGGCAGCAGCGACATGCCCTGCTGGATTTGGTAGGTGGAGCGCGTTGCGTTGACGAACATCAGCCAGAACGGCAGAATGCTCAGCAGGCTTAAGGCCGCGCATAGCACATAAATCATGGTGCGCTTGGTGTTTTTAACGCCCGCTGCGTTGATGAGCAGGGCCAGGATGGGCAGAATCAGCAAGGGGTACTGCCAATTGGTCATCTTCGCGTCTGTGAAAGGGTCTTTGATGGGCAGGGCCTTCAATCGCAGCAGGACGTACCCCAGCACCAGGATGGCCGCCAGGGTAAACAGGGCGGACACGGAATAGAAGGGGCTGACCAGCTTCCGGTTACCCAGCAGCATGAAGACCAGCGCCAGGACGAGCAGGCCGGCTGCCGCATATTCCAGGGCATAGACCGTTTCGATGTTGGGCTGATAGATTTTGGACTCGTTGATGCGGGCCTGGTCAAAGGAAAGCTCTTCTGGCAGCCTGCCCGGCAGCATGGCATAGGACAGCGCGTTGCCGGAATCCGCCTTGGCCAGCTCCTCGGCCTCTTGCAGGTAGCCATCCAGGGTGGCCTGGGCTTTGTCAATTTTATCCTGCTGCTTGTCCAGCTTGTCCTGAGGATCCCCCTGGGAGACATAGCGGTCATAGGTTGCCTGGTAATCAGAGACGCGCTTGGTGAACTTGTCAATGTCCGCTTGAATGGCGCCCAGGGCGTCATCCGGGAAGCGGGCGACGGGCATGAACATCAGGCCCAAGGTGGCCAGCAGCAGCAGGGAGACGATGATCCAGCGTGTGGTTTTCATTTCCCGGCCCTCCTGGGCAGACGGCCCTGGTCACGGTCGCGCATCAGCCAGAACAACATGAGGCTGGCCATGACGATAAAAATGAAGAGAATGACAGAAGCGGCACTGGCGTAGTTGAAGTTGCGCGAGCCGGTAAACGCCTGCTGATAGATGAAGCGGGCGATGGTATTCGTGGTTTTGTTTGGGTTGCCCTGGGTGAGCAGGTGCGGGATGTCAAACATCTGCAAACCGCCAATCATACTGGTGACCAGGTTGAACAGCAGGATGGGCTTGATGAGCGGCAGCGTGATGCGGTAAAAAGTCTGGCGGCTGCTGCAGCCGTCGACCAGGCCGGCTTCGTACAATTCCGGGCTGATGCCCATGATGCCGGCGATGAGGATGATCATGGTGTTGCCATACCACATCCACCACTGCACAAAGCTGATGATGGACCGGCTGGCCGTGGTGCTCCTGTAGAACTCATACGGCGCGTGCAGTATGCCTGCCTGCTGCAGGAAGGAGTTGGCCGGCGCGATGGGGTAGTTGAAGATGGAATAGAACAGAACCGCGATGGTGGCCGCGGTGATGATGTTGGGCATGAACAGCAGCATCTTGAAACCACCCCGGAACTTCAGCTGCAGCCGTGAATCGGTAAACCAACTGGCCAGAAGGAGGGCCAGCAAAATCTGCGGAACAAAGTTGACCACCCAGATGAGCAGGGTGTTTCCAAAGGAACTCCAAAAGTCCTTGAACAGCACGCTGCCGGGGTCGAAGTACAGCTTGAAGTTCTCAAAGCCTATGATCACGCTGTCGTTGATCTTGTTCCAACCGATGGCATCTGAAAGCGAAGTGCGAAACGTGAACAGGATGGGATACAGCTGGAACACCAGGAAGACGATGATGAAGGGCGCGACAAAGTAATACCCATAGCGGTTGTAATTGACTTTGCTCAGCCCTTTGCGCCTGCCCGCGGCGTTTCCGGTGATGTTTTTTTGCATGGGCACCTCACCTCTCTATACTGGAATAAAGGAAGGAGCCCGGAGTTGCCCCCAAACAGAGAGGCAACCCCGGGCATGGCGGTCTTATTCGACGATGATGTCGGCGAACGCCGCGGCGACAGCGGCCTTGAAGTCCGCGATGGCGGTATCCAGGTCTTTTTCACCCTTGCTATAAGGGGTGGTCACGTTGTCAGACCAGAGGGTGTTGATGGCGTCATCATACTCGGTCATGATGGCCCCGTTGGCCAGGTTGGCGGCGGTGGAGAAGGCAGCGTAGTGATCCTGCCCGCCCAGGAAGGGGTTGGGGGTGCCGCCTTCGGCGACAATCCTGTCAACAACGGTGTTGTTGGAGACGAAGTCACCGCTTTCCTTGGCGTAGGTGTACAGGAAGTCCTCATCCAGGGTGAAGAAGCGGATGAATTCCTTGACAGCGGCCTTCTTCGCCTCATCGGCTTCGGCCAATTTGTAGGAGTTGGCGCCCAGCCAGGTACCGCCCCAGGAATAGCCGACAGGGCCATCAACCATACGCCAGTCGCCGTAGGTGCCTTCGGCGCCTTCCAGCTTGCTGTCGGTGGCGGCGTCATAGTTGCCGCAGTTGGGCTTGAGCGTATAGTGCAGGCCCCAGGTGGGCAGCAGGTAGGTCATGGTGGTGTCGGACTTCATGCCCAGGAACCAGGTTTCGCTCCAGGCAGTGCCCAGGTTGTACAGGCCGTCTTCCTCAGCCTGCAGGGTGAGGTCCAGGTAGTCATACAGCACGGGGTCAATGTTCAGCTTGCCATCAACAACCCAGCCCTGGGCACGGTTGTACTGATAGGCGTTCCAGATGTCGCCGATGGAATTGAACATCTTGACGGCGCCTTCGGACTTATCATTCACGGTAACGGCGGTTTCCATGAAGGTATCCCAGTCGGAAACCAGCGCCTGGAATTCTTCAGGGGTGGTGACGCCGAGGTATTTCTCAGCCAGAGAAGCGCGGTAGAACATCGCGCCGGGGGTGGACTGCCACGCGGAGGCCTTCTGCTGGCCATTGCGGCTGTCAGTGCCGATCTGCACCATCGCGGGGATGCTCTTGGAGAAATCCTCGTCGGTGAAGCCCAGCTCGGACAGGGGGGCGGTGGTGTCGGAGTTGACGTAGTACTTCACAAACGCGGCTTCCAGCGCGAAGACGTCGGGGGCTTCGTCACCGGTGGGGGCAGTCGCGATGATGGTGTCCAGCTTGTTGCGGTATTCGGAACCATCAGTGGGGTATAGGGTGTACTTGACTTCGATGTCCGGATGGGTAGGAACGAAGTACTTGTCGATCATGTCACGGAGTTCATCAGTGAAAGACCAGACAACCAGCGTGACTTTGGGGTTCTCCGCGAGCGCCAGGGACGCGACGGACAGCGTCAGGACCAGCGCCAGCAACAGGGATACTAATTTCTTCATGGGGATTCCTCCTTTTTATATACCAAATCCGAGGCGTGAGCCCTGCGGATCAGGATTCGGCTATTTGCGTGACCGTGTCGCCTTTGACAAGGCGGACAGGCACGATGACCGGCGATTCTTCAAAGGGCTGGGCTTTGTTTTCGATGCGCTGCAGGAGCAGCCGGGCCGCCTCCGTGCCAATGGTCTTCACGTCCTGATACACCGTGCAGATGCGGGGATGGGCGTGCTCGAAGGTGGGCAAGCCGTCAAAGCCGATGATGGAGATGTCTTCAGGGATGCGCAGCCCGGCTTCGCGGATAGCCTTTATCCCCCCCAGGCTGGCGTAATCATCGGGCATGAGGATGCAGGTTGGCGGGGTGGGTAGCGCCAGCAGCCGGGCCGTCGCCTTCTGGGTGAGCTTGATGTCCCGGTAGCGGCTGAAAACGCGATATTCCTTCGGGACTTCCAGGCCCAGCTGCGCCATGGCCATGCGGAAACCTTCCTCACGCCGGGCGGTGACGCCGGCCGGCGCGCCGCTGATGTAGGCGATGCGCCTGTGCCCCAATTTGTGCGCGTACTTGACCGCCTTGCGAATGCCTTCGACGTTGTCAGAGTACACGGAGGGGTGGCCCTTGTAGGTGTGGTCGATGGAGACCAGCGGAATGCCGGCGGCTGCCAGCTCCTGCAATTCCGGATGGAAAAAGTCAACGCAGGCGACAAAGACGCCGTCCAGGTTGCTGTGGCGGCAGTGCTCCAGGTAGCTTACGGTGCGCCGGCCGATGGTGCGGTTCATGAGCATGAGGTCGTAGCCCATCTCTTCCATAGCCATCTTGAAGTGTTCCAAGACGCTGACAAAGAAGTGGTGCAGCAGGCCGTGCCTGTCATCATCCTCCAGCAGCACGCCGATGTTGAAACTGCGGTTGGTCTTCAAAGCCTGGGCGGCCGCGTTGGGCAGATAGCCCATTTTTCGCGCCATGTCCCGGATGCGCTGCGCCGTTTGCGGGCCGACGCCCGGCATGTGGTTGATCGCCTTTGATACAGACGCAACCGAGACGCCGCACTGCTTGGCAATGTCTTTCAGCGTGACCATGAAACCCTCCGCTCTTGCTATCCTTAAACGTTTTCGCTTGTAGTTTAACAGCCAAGCATGTGTTTGTCAAGACAGTCAGGGCGGTTTTTTGACATCGTTTTTTTGGTTTTTTCATTGTTTTCTCTTCTGCGCCCCATCCCTCATTGACGATTATTTCCCGGTGGATTATGCTTGGGATGAACAATAAAGTGGAGGGAACCATGAGCAGATTGGGCGATTTACTGCACCTGGAGCGCACCCGGCGCAAGCTGACTACCAAAGAAGTGGCGAAATTGGCCGGGGTGAGCGAAAAATATTTGATGGACGTGGAAGCGGGCACGAAGATCATCCGGGATGATCAGGCCCGCCGCATCCTGCAGAAAATGGGGATGGAACAGCAGACCGACGCGATGTTTACGCTGGATGATATCGCGGTCACAGTGGATTTGCAGACCGCGGTGAGCCCGGAGCGGGTGGAGAAAACCCGCGCCCTCAAGCAGGAAAAGGGCGAGAAGGCGGACGGCTCCATCTGGCTGGACGCGCTCAAGGGCGTGTTGCAGCACGTGCCTGTTTATAACGCGGTGATGAAGGAAGTAACCAGCCGCCTGCTGCCCGTCACGCAGGGCAAAATTGAAGGCGCGCCGGCAGAAAAAGTGTTTTATTTCCAGGCGCCGGACAACCGGATGCGCGGCTTTCGCGTACAAAAAGGCGACCTGGTGCTGGTTGTGCCCACCCAAGCGGCAGAGGACGGCGCCATGATGCTGCTGGACACGCCCCTTGGCAAGCAGCTGTTTGTCATCAAAATCCTGCCGCGCTACCAGCTGCTGCTCCAAACCTTCGACACGCAAAACGCCAGTGAGGTTGTGGCGATGTCGGATGTGCACATCCTGGGCAAGTGCGTGCGGCTGGAAGCCGAATTGTGATATAGTATTACCAGCAACACACAGTGCGTCAAGGGGGTTTCATGGAGCGAATCAAGGGCTTATTGAACAATAAAATTGTGCGGCAGTACGCGTTTATCATCATCGGCTGCTTTCTTGGCGCGATGAGCTATCCCCTGTTTTTGGAGCCCAACCACATCGCGCCAGGCGGGGTGACCGGCATCACCACCATTTTGAACTATCACTTCAAGCTGCCCATCGGCATCACCAGCTTGATTTTGAACATCCCTCTTTTGATTTTGGGCTGGCGGGTGATTTCCGCGGGCTTTGTTTTCCGCACCATCCTGGCCACTGCCTTGTTTACCGTGATGATTGACGCACTGCGCTTTCAGCCCATGGTGATGGACCCCTTGCTGGCCTCCATCTTTGGCGGCGTGCTGCTGGGCGTTGGCCTGGGGCTGATTTTAAAAGGCGGCGCCACCACCGGCGGGACAGATTTGCTGGCGCGCATTGTGCACCACCGCGTCCGGGCGATCTCCGTCGGTTCCTTCCTGTTTGCCTTTGACTTTGTGGTGATTATACTTGCCTGGATTTTCCTGAGTGCGGAGCACGCCATGCACGCCATCATCAACGTGTTTATCACCATCAAGGTGATTGACCAGATGCTGCTGGGTTTTGGCAGTGACAAGGCCTGCTACATCATCAGCAAGGAACATGAGCAAATTGAGCAGCGCATCATGAAGGAGATGGAGCGCGGGGTGACCCGCTTTGACACCGTGGGTGCCTACTCCGGGCAAAGCCGCAAGATGCTGCTCTGTGTAGTGGGGCGGTTTGAAGTGGTCAAGATTAAGAGCATTGTGAATGAGGCGGACGACAAGGCCTTTATGTTTATTACCGACACCCATGAGACCCTGGGCGAGGGCTTCGCCCAATTGATGGAGGAGGACGTCTGATGGCATACCAATCCCTCTACCGCACCTGGCGCCCGCAGACCTTTTCGCAGATGGTGGGGCAGGAAGCCATCCTGCGCGCGCTGAAAAACCAGGCGGCGCAGGGAAGGGTTGCCCATGCCTACCTGTTTTGCGGCAGCCGGGGCACCGGCAAGACCAGTGCTGCGCGCATCATGGCGATGGCCATCAACTGCCAGCAAAACAAAGACGGCGATCCTTGCCTTAGCTGTGACAGCTGTAAAGCGCTGATGAGTGAGACCACGCTGGACGTGTTTGAGATGGACGCCGCCAGCAACAGCCGGGTGGAGGAGATCCGCGAGATGCTGGCCCGCACGGATTACCCGCCGCAGTTTGTCAAATACAAAGTATACATCATTGACGAGGTCCACATGCTGTCTAACGCCGCCTTCAACGCCCTGCTCAAGACGCTGGAGGAGCCGCCTGAGTACATGGTTTTTATCTTAGCGACGACGGAGCCGCAGAAGCTGCCGGCTACCATCCTCTCCCGCTGCCAGCGCTTTGACTTTGGCAGGATCGCGGAGCAGGAGATCGTTGCCCGGCTGAAGCTGGCTTTGAATGAAGGGCTGACAGCGGATGAAAGCGCGCTGCAACTGATTGCCGCCACCGCGCAGGGCAGCATGCGCGACGCCTGGAGCCTGATGGACATGTGCCTGGGCATGGACCCGGAATTGACCGAGGAAAAGGTGCGCTATGCCCTGGGCGCTGTGAGCCAGGATTTTTTGCATGAGTTTCTGGACGTGCTCATCAAGGGCGACACCGCCGGCGCGCTCACACTTACCGATCAACTGATGCGCAGCGGACGGGATGTTCAGGTAAGCCTGCGGGAGCTGAACACCCATGTGCGCCAGGTGCTGGCCTATAAGTGGACGGGCAAGGGCATGACGGACATCACGAAGGACCAGGCGGGGCGCCTGGGCGCGCAAGCGCAGGCCGCCTCAGCTGATTTATTGCTGTTTATCCTGGAAAAATGCATGCAGGCGGAGCAGGACGCGCGCTGGTCCAACTCACCCCGGGCGGTGCTGGAGCTGTTTGTGCTGCGCAGCACGCAACTGCAGCAGGAAAACGACCCCCGCGCGATGATGACCCGCCTGGGCGAATTGGAACACCGGATGGATCAATTGGCGATTTCCCCGGCAGCAGAGCGCATTCAGACCCCGCCGGTTGTGGCACAGCCTGCCGCGCCGCAGGCATCCCCCGTTAAGGAACCTGTTTCCCAGGACATACCTTTGCCGTTGGTTGAGGAAAACGAAGCGGAACTTCCCATGGAACCTGACCTTGCGGAGCCGCCCGCCACCCTGCTGCCAAAGGGCAAGGAGCAAGCGCCCGATCAGCCACAGCCAGCCCAGCCCCTGGCCAGCACGCCCAAGGACGCCTGGAACAACATGCTAAAGCGCCTGTCCAAAGAGAACCAAGGTCTGTACGCCATGGTGTACCGCGGCAAGTACGGCGGCTTTATGGACGATGTGTTTACCCTCAAACTGGAAAAGGAGGACGACATCTTTTCCTCCCTGCTTAACGATGAGCAGCGCAGCGCGCCGATTAACCGCATCCTGAGCGAGGAGATGGGCAGGCCTGTGCGCTTTGTAGCGGGCGAGCCGCGGCCGGTGGTGGCGCAACAGCCGCAGCATATTGAGCAGGATGAGCACCTGGAAGCGCTCTCCAAGGTGTTTGGCCGGGACAAAATTGTCGTCAAGAAAGATTAACAAATAGACGGGCATGATTTATATTTGGTATCATCCTGCACTTTTATCGATGTTTATACCAGAAATCAATAGTCATTCACCACAATTCGGATATTTTATGCTTCATTTTAACCAGAAACACCACTTTGCATGAAAGGCAGCGCTTGCCGCGTTTCCGCAAGCGCTGTTCACACAAATGAAAAGATTCTGTCAATATGATATAATAATGTGCGACTGTTTCTTAACAGTCCGCAGGACGAGAGTACAACGGATGATGATTGATACTGGACGAAAGCATGAAGAAATGAAGCCAGTATAAAAGGAGCGCACATGAGCGAGAACAGATCCAGATATTCCAGCGTGCCGCTGCAGGATTTAAAACGAAAGCCGCCAAAGCCGCAGCCGGCCAAAGCGCCCAACCATAACATGGCGACCGGCGCGCAGCCCGGCAGCTTTGTGGTGCTTCAGGTGATGCTGGTCGCCGTTTTGCCGCTGGGCTTTTTTGTGTCCCTGCTGCTGAAGGACACACGGGTTTACTGGGCCTTTGTCATCACCAGCCTGGCCTGCATCGGGCTGATGTATGTGCTCAAAGCCTTTGTGCCCAATGCGCGGCGCGTCCTGGGCGTCATCCATACCGCGATGATTGCGGTGGTCCTTTTTGCCATTTTGGTCAGCGGCCCATTGCAAAGCGACGCGCGCAACCAGGTGCAGCCCAACCCGCAGTCCATCTTCTCGGATGACACCAGCGCTTCCATTATTGACATGAACGAGAACCTGGCGGGCGAGCAGGAGCAGACCACGCCCAACCCGGGCGCTGCCTCCCAGGCGCAGTTGAAGCTGGACCAGTTTATGTCTGCCTGGGCCGCCAAGAACTATACCGAGATGGTGAACTTGTCCGCGCCCAACTGGGTCAACCAGTTTGAAACGCAGCGGGACGCGGAGACCGACATCTTCCACCGCAGCTATATCCGCACACCGGTGAACTACCAGGTGATGGATGTCTCCGGCAGTGACACCGACCAGACGCGCACCATCACCATGCAGGCCACCATGAGCCGCAATGACGGACAAGCCTCGCAGATGTATGTATTCCAGATTTTAATGATCCGCAACAACAACGAGTGGTATGTGGACCCCAACTCCATCTCCTCCCCCCAACTGGTGCAGCAGACAGCCCAACAGCCGCAGGTGGACATGGGCGCACAGGCGATGGCGGAGGAAGCCGACCAAGCCAATGACCAGGTGCAGGTGACGACCACACAGGTGGCGGTGCCGCAGATTAACGCCACGCGCTCTGACACCGTGCTGTACTACAACCAGGACGGCGGGGAATATTACCACCTGGACCCCAACTGCACCTCCATCGGCGCCAAGTATAAGCCGTTAACAGCCAGCTTCTATTACCGGGATGTCTCCAACGACACCTTCAAGAACCTGAAGACCTGCCCGCACTGCAATGCGCCTAAGAGATAGATGAAATACCATATTGATACCATCCCGGTCTGGGATGCGATGAAGGAAGAGAGCGAGTGCCCCTTATGCGCCCTGCGCCGCAAGACGGAACGCCTGCTGGTGGACCGCAGCCTGGGCGCGTCCGTGATGTCGCCGGACACACGCATCAAGGTGAACGAATTGGGCTTTTGCAGCCGCCACCAGGAGATGATGTACGCCTTCCGCGGCGGCAACAAGCTGGGCCATGGCCTGATGATGCTGTCCCACCTGCAGACGCTGCGCCCCAAGGTTGAAAAAGCCTTGAAGGCGACAGGCAGCCAAAGCAGCGGCGGCGGGCTGGGCAGGCTGTTTAAACCTGCCAAAAGCGCAACAGAGGGCAGCCCGCTTGAAGGCTTGAGCGCAAGCTGCCTGCTGTGTGATGAGATGAAGATGCAGGAGGACCGGCACGCCGCCAGCCTGCTGCATTTATGGAAAACAGAAAAGGCCTTCCGCGAAGCCTTTTTAGCCTCAAAGGGCCTGTGCCTGCCCGACACAGCCAAGGCACTGGCCATGGCACCGGATTTGCTGTCCGGTGATACGCTGGACAGCTTTACAAAGGCGGCGAAGGACTTGCTCAACGCCAATTTGAAGCGGCTGGAAGAGGAGCTGGAGTGGTTCACCCTCAAATTTGATTACCGCAACGCGGAGAAACCCTGGGGTGACTCCCGCGACGCGCTGGAGCGCACGGTGAACAAGCTGCGCGGGTGGACGCTTGGCCCGGAGCCCATGCAGGACGATGTCTAAACCGTTTTTTTCCAGGGTTATCGTCATGGCCATCCTGGTATGCCTGCTTGTGACCAGCTGGCATCCCTTTGTTTTTGCGCAGGAGCGGCTGGGCTTTGACGCGCCGGATACCCAAAAGCAGGTGGACGCGGTGCTGTATTTCCGCTATCAGGACAGCCCTTACTTAACCCAGGAGAGCCGTCGCATCAGCGTCAAGCATACGGAAAGCCTGGAGCGGGCGCTGGTGCAGGCGCTGTTAACTGGCCCTGCGGGCGCATCGGACCTGTCCGTGCGGCTTTTTCCCAAGGGAACGGAAGTGTTAAACGTGTTGGAGGAGGGCGGGCGGCTGTTTGTCACCCTGTCCAAGCAGGCGCAGGAGCCCATGAATGACGAGAACACCTACTCCCAGACGGCGCGGGACGCAGCCATCCTGCGGCGGCGCCTGGCCATGTCCTCCCTGGTGAACACGCTGACAGAATACGGCAAATTCAGGGACGTGCAGGTGCTGATCCTCAACGACCCGGGCTTGTCCACCTCCATGCGCCTCAGCATGCGTTATTACCTGGAGGACAGCGATGCCCTGCCTGGCCCCTTAACCCGGGATGAGGAAGCGATCATCACCCCAGGCCTTGCCTTGCACCACATCATGACGCTTTGGCAGCGTCAGGACTGGTCACGCCTGTTGAAGCTGGTCGCGGTAACTGGCGCGGAAAGCACCCCGCCCATGAAGCTGGAGGACGCGCAGCGCTTCCCCACCCTGCTGGAATTGGATGTCAGCCCCGGCAGCGTTGCCCCCAGCGGCAGCAGCGCTGTTGTCGCGCTGCGGGCCAATTTGCTTAAAAGCACTGGGGATCCCGTCACCCTGTTTGATTTCCCTGTGCTGATGCTGCGCAACCACCAGGGCTGGATGCTGAGCCTATCTTCCCTGCAGGCCATCCTGGAGGCCAGCAAATGAGCAGAAGATATAACATGATCGCGTTGATGCTGGCACTCTGCCTGCTCACCGGCTGCACCGCCTCCATCCCCATGAAGGAAGGCGCGGGCGTCACCCTGCCCCCGGTCAGCCTGCCCTATGACGCGCCGGACGGCGACGCGGCACAGAGCGCCGCGCAGACCGTCTTGTTGTGCCTGCCCTCGGCCAAGTCCGGGCAGCTTGAATACTTCCCGGAGAAGGTGCTGCTCTCCCCCAGCCGTCACCCGGCGGAATTGACCCTGCGGCGCCTGTTTACCTACGCCGGCACCACCCAGGCCAGCCCCTTGGGCGGCGGTGTGCAGCTGGCGCTCAACCCCGGCAGCGCGATTGAAATATCCGGTGATACAGCGACTGTCAACCTGGCGCCAAGCGCCCTGTCGCTCAATAACCAGGAACGCTATGTCATCAGCCGCGCGATTGCCAATACGCTGACCCAATGGGGCGATATCCGCTATGTGAACGTGCTGATCAACAGCCGTCAGCTGGGCTTGGACACCGCGTCCACCATTCCCCTGTCCAGCCTGGGCAAGACGGAGGACGGCGATGTGATCGCGCTGTATGACAGCCTGAACCAGTCTGCCGCCCGGCAGGACAGTGCCTACACCGCCATGGCTACCCTGTACTACCCCATCAGCGCGGGGCGCGGCATCGCCGGGCAATCCCGGTTGATGACTGCAAATAGCCGCAGCCTGCCGGATATGGCCTACGCGCTGCTGGAAGCATTGTCCACCCGCGGGGATGTCCCGGCCGGAACCCCTGTTGTGCCGGATTTGACCACCCTGCTGCAAGGCCCCATTACCGTGGATGAAAACGCGGGCGCCACCGGCCGGATTGTAAAGCTGGTTTTCGCGGAAAGCATGAACGAGGCCTTGATTGCCTCCGGCATCACCCGCTCGGTGATGATGGCCGCGCTGACCTATACCCTCACCACCTTTTTGCCGTATACCTCCGGCATATCCGTCACCATTGGCACAGAGCAGATCACAGCCCTGGTACCAGCAGGCCTGTATGACGGCGCAGGTGAGCAGATTTTATTCACAAACGGCATCATGCAGCGTAGCCAGTTTTCCCACTTTCTGCTGGATCACTGCGCGCTGTACTTCGCCAACGCGGAGGGCAGTCTGACCAAAACCCTGCGCGCCATCCCCTACCACCAGATGCACAACCCGCGCTACATCATGAACCAATTGATGAAAGGGCCGCAAAACACAGACAGCATAACGGGGCTTTCCCCTGTGTTGCCACAGGACTTGACGGACGCGGACCTGCTGGGCATCACCATTCAAAATGAGACGGCGCTGGTCAATTTTTCTAACCGGCTGCGGGAAAAAAGCGCGCAGATGACAAGGGAGCAGGAGCTCTTGATGGTCTATGCCATGGTCAACACCCTGACAAAAATCAGGACGGCCAAACAGGCCTGCTTCTTTATCGACGGCAAGCAGGAGGGCACCTTTGTAAGCGGGATCGACCTGGCTGGCGTCTTTTTGCGCAACGTCGGGATTATTCAGTAAATCACACCAGGCATGCGCAAAAAACCTCCAGACCGGATATGATCTGGAGGTTTTT
>CAYFUH010000016.1:22093-34109 GCA_964346355.1 uncultured Christensenella sp.
CCTTTGTTGAGCGGCAATTCCACCGTGAACACCGCCCCCTGGCCGTCCTCGCTGGCGACGCTGACGTTCCCGCCGTGCAGGTTGACATACTGCTGCACGATGGACAGGCCTAAGCCTGTGCCGCCGGACTCGCGCCCGCGCGCCTTGTCCACCCGGTAGAAACGGTCAAACACATGGGGCAGGCTTTCTTTGGGTATGCCGTTGCCGCTGTCGGTCACCGTCAGCACGGCGTCCCGGCCAACACGAGCCAGCGACACCTTGACCCAGCCGTCTTTGGGGGTGTACTTCACCGCGTTTTCCATCAAATTATACACCACCTGCTGCAGCTTGGCCTTGTCGGCGTACATGTCGCAGCTGTCGGTGAGGTTGAGGGTGATCTCCTGCCCGTTTTGCTCGGCGATGGGCGCCAGGCGGTGCTGGGTGTCCTTGACGACCTCGGCCAGGCTCATGCGCTCGCGGTTAAGCCGCGTGGTGCGGGAGTCCGCGTGCACCAAGGTTAACAGGTCTGACACGATGGAGGACAGGCGGTTGATCTCCTGGTTGACATCGCTTAAAAACTCCGTGCGCAGCTCCGGATCCAGATCGGGCTGGTAAATCAAGCTTTCGATCATGATTTTCATGGTGGCCAGCGGGGTTTTCAACTCGTGGCTTGCATTGGACACGAACTGGTTGCGCGTCTGGTTCAGCGACTCCAACTGGTCGCTCATGGAGTTGAAGGCCAGCGCCAGCTGGCGGATCTCCCCGCTGCCCTTGACCTGCGCGCGCACGCCCAGGTCGCCCTTGGACATGCTTTTGATCACCCGGGTCATGTCGCTGATGGGCTGCGTCAATACGCGGGAGAACACCATCCCGGCGATGACCGCCGCCAGCGCCACCCCCACAAAAAGGAGCACCATGTTGTTTTGCAAAAACAGCAGGCTGTTCATCATCTCCTTCACAGAGGAGATGAGTAAAAGCACGCCGATGACGTGGGAGGACTCTACAATACTGGCTGTGGAATAGCTGGCCCACTCGTCCTGGGCGGCGAAACTAAGCAAGTTGAGGCGGCTGACCGCCTCGCCAGAGGTGAGCGAATGCACGCCATAATCCGCCGTCTGGCCGGACAGCAAAATGCTAGTGACCTCCGGGTAATGCAGCCGCTGGCCCATCGCCGTCTGGAAGCTGTCTGACTGCACTTTGCCGTCCTTGTCCAGCAGCAAAACGCGGCCGCCCAACTCGGCGCCCGCTTTGCGCACCACCTCATCTATGCCAGCGGCGCTGCCGGAACTGACATCATCCGCGGCCTGCACCGCCCATTTTTCCAGCCCGGCCCTGTCGCCCTGGATGCGCACATCAAAAAGATAGTCCCCCAACATGTTGATGAGGGTGCTGGCCATCAGCAGGAAGGACAGCCCAATAATGAAAAAAAAAGCCAGCATGACTTTCCATCGGATGCTGGCGAAGGGACGGCTAGTCATCCCGGTCTGTGAAATAGTAGCCGACGCCCCATTTGGTGAAAATGAACTCCGGCTGGGTGGGGTTGCGCTCCACCTTCTCGCGCAGGCGGCGGATGTGCACGTCCACTGTGCGCTCATCCCCCGCGTAGTCATTCTTCCACACGGCGTCCAGCATTTCCTCGCGGCTAAACACGCGGCCGCGGTTGTTGATGAAGAGGGTGAGCAGGTCAAACTCCTTCGCGGTTAAGCGGATGTCCTTGCCATCCAGGCTGACGGAGCGGTTGACCGCGTTGACGGCCAAATCACGGACCTTGATGATCTTGTTGTCCTCATTGCTGCCGGCGGGCTGCGCGCGCCGGAGGATGGACTTGATGCGCGCCTTGACCTCCAGAATGTTGAAGGGTTTGGTCATGTAGTCATCCGCGCCGTATTCCAGGCCCAGAATCTTGTCCATGTCCTCGCCCTTGGCGGTGAGCATGATGATGGGGACGTTGCTCACCTCGCGGATGCGTTGGCAGACCACGATGCCATCCAGCTTGGGCAGCATGACGTCCAGCAAAATCAGGTCCACGTGGTTGTTGTGGAACACCTGCAGCGCTTCCTCGCCATCATAGGCGGTCAGCGTCTCATATCCATCTTTCTCCAGTGTGAATTTCAGCCCCTTGATGAGAAGCGGCTCATCATCCACCAACAGTATACGCTTTGCCACCGCGGTCCACCCTTCCTTAGCAACGAAAAATGTGCATGATTTACCCCATGATTATATCAAAAAAAGCAAAGTTTGCAAGCGAACCGCAATAAAACCTTCATATTTTAGCAATAGTGACGGGTTTTTTGACTATAAAGCGCGCAAATCCCCTTTTTCAATCGCTTTTTTGTAGCTTAAATAGGTCAGCACGGTGTCAAAGCGCGCGTCGTGCAGGCTGATGTCCTCCACCTGGAACCATTCACGCGTTTTGCTGGTTGCATCCTCTTCCGTCACGCCGTAGTATGCCGCCAGTTCGGACAGTTTGGGCGGCTTGGGCCGGCCGGTCACCACCTTGCGGGCCAGGTTCATCAGACCGGAGGCATAGTTCATGGTGCAGAAGGTATTCACTTTTTTAAGCTTCAGCCCGGCGCGCTCCATCTCCACCCGCAAATAGCGCTCGTCCGCGGCTACGTTGTGGCCAATCAATACCTTAGCCTGGTTAAAATCGGGCAGGAAGGCTTGCGCGATGTCCTCAAAATATAGCCCGCCGGACAACAGTGCCAATTGCTCCATGGAAAAGCCGTGGACCTCCTGCGCGCCTTCTGACATATCATCCACCGAAAAAAAGTAGTTATGCGCGCGCAAGCCGGATTCGTCCTCATACAAATAAGCCAACTGGCAAATCTGCCCCGGCACAAGATCCGTCGCCTCCGTATCAAACACCAAAATGGGCCCTTGCATTATTTCAGGCCCTCCACCTCTGCCACCTGCTCCCTGTGGCCCATAACCAGCAGGCTGTCGCCCTGCTCAAACACAGTCTGCGCGTTTAAGTCCATGATCATCTCATCATCCCGGTAAATAGCCAGCACATGCACGCCGTAGCGGTTGCGCACATTGAGTTGCAGCAGGCTGTGGTTCACCCAGGAGGCAGGGCAGCCGATATAAGCGATGACATGGTCGCTGCGCAGGTTGATCAAGTCCAGCACATGCGGGTTGATCAGGGAGTGCGCGATGCGCTCGCCCATGTCGCGCTCGGGAAAGACCACGCGGTCCACGCCCAGTTTCACCAACACCTTGGCGTGCATGGCGTCAGAGGCCTTGGCGATGAGGTACTGCGCGCCCAATTCCTTGCACATGACGGTGATGAGGATGGAATTGTGCAGGTCATCCCCAATGGCCACCACCGCTGCGTCAAAATTGCGGATGCCCAGGGAGCGCATGCTTTCCTCATCGTTGATGGAGATCTGCACCGCGTTGGTGACATAGGGTGTGATGGCGGCGACCCGCTCCTCTGTTGAATCAACAGCCAGCACCTCATGCCCCATCTCGCACAGGGTGCGCGCCAGGGACGAGCCAAAGCGCCCCATGCCAAAGATGATATATTGTTTGACTTTGTGATCTGCCATGGTGTCTCCTTTACCCTACCAGGATATTGTCCTCCGCGTAGCGGATGCCGGTTAGTTGGTTCGCGTGCCGGTTGCTGAAGCTGAGCATCATGGTGAGCGGTCCGACCCGGCCAAAGTACATCAGCATCATCAGCCAGATTTTTGAGCCCATGCTGTAATTGGCGGTGCCTTTGGTGGAAAGGCCCACCGTCGCCAGCGCTGACGCCTCCTCAAACAGGAGGTCCAAAAAGCCATGCCCGCGGCCTTCCTCAAAAAAGGACATTAAAATAGCACCAAAGCTGAGGAGAGCCAGGCTGATCAAAAAGACGCTGAGCACCGTGCGCACCAACACCAGGGGCAAACGCCGCTTGAACGCATTGACATCGCCTGTCCCCTTAAACACGCTGCGCACGAGTACCAAAATGACAAAGAGGGTGCTGGTCTTGATGCCGCCGCCGGTGGACGCGGGCGATGCGCCAATGAACATCAGCAGCGTGGTCACAAACTTACTGCCCTCCCGCAAATAGCCCTGATCAAAGGAGTAAAAACCCGCGGTGCGGCTGGTGGTGGACTGAAACCAGGCGTTGATGAGCTTACTGGGGATGGTGGCATCCTGCCTTGCCAGGGTGTTTGGGTTGTGCCACTCTGTGAGCGCGAAAAAGACAGTGCCCAACAGCAGCAGGGCAGCGGTCATCACCACCACCACCTTGGTATGCAGCTGCAGTTTTTTGTGCTGGGTACCGTGACTGATTAAGTCCGCCACCACAGCGAAACCCAGGCCGCCGGTGATGATTAACAGCGTGACGGGGATGAGGACCAATGGCGCGTGGTGAAACTGGCTCAGGCTGCCGGCGGAGCCGAACAGGTCAAACCCCGCGTTGCAAAACGCGCTGATGGCATGGAAGATGCCGTAGTAGATGCCTTTTGATAGCCCAAAGCGCGGAACAAACTGGATGGACAGCATAACGGCGCCCAAAAACTCCACCGCGAACACAATCAGCATGAAACGCAGCACCGCGCGCACGGTGCCGGACAGGCCGGGCATGCTCATGGTTTCGTGCAAGAGGATGCGGTTGCGCAGGGAGATGCGGCGTTTGGTCAGCACCAGCACGGTGGTGGCAAACATCATAAATCCCAGGCCGCCAATTTGAATCAGGCACAGGATAACCACTTCCCCAAATAGGCTGAAACTGCTAGCCGTATCCACCACCGTCAGGCCTGTCACGCACACGGCGCTGGTTGATGTAAAGGCTGCCTGCAAGGGTGTTATGGACACCCCAGGCTCTGTCGCGATGGGGAGCAACAGCAGGAGGGCACCCAATAATATGATGCCGAAAAAGCCCAGGGCAAGCACCTTGGACGGGCTTAAGGCTTGTTTTTTATGCGTTGGTTTACTGCTCATCATGGTGTAAAAAGGTTGCCTCCCCAATCAAGGCATGGAGGCAACCAGTGCTGCGTCAGCGCGGCTTAACGGTCCGGACCTTCGTCCTCGTCGTCATCGTCATCCTCTTCATCAAAGTCATCATGCTCGGGGAAGAAGGGCTGCTCGCACTCGGGGCAGAGGTAGTCCTCATCAAAGTCAAAATCGGTGATGTCAAAGCGGGTTTTGTAGCCGCAGTGCGGGCACTCGTACTCTACCATGGAATCGCCGCCAAAGCCCTCATAATCCTCCGGCAGGTCATCAAACATGTCCTCGTCCTCAAACACGGCGTCTTCCAGTTCAGCCAGGTCTTCATCCATGTTCTCGAGGTACTCGTTCATCTCGTCCTGCACTTCCTGCAGGTCTTCGATTTCAAAGGCGATCTCCTCCAGCACCTCCAGGATTTTGAGCAGCAGCTTCTGGTCCTGTTTTTCTTCCTTCAGGTTCATGCCATCGGCTAAGCCCTTCAGATATTCTACCTTTTTAGACAGTTCGCTCATAGTTTCCTCCTTCACAGGATTCGTTCAGGCACGGGACAGGTACTCACCCGTCCGGGTATCAACCTTGACAACATCCCCGATGTTGATGAACAGGGGCACCATCAATTCAAAGCCGGTTTCGGTCGTGGCGGGCTTGTAGGTGGTGGATGCGGTATCGCCCTTGAAGCCGGGCTCGGTATCCGTGATTTCCAGATCCACAAAGTTAGGCGCTTCAACCGAGAAGGCAGCGCCTTTGTAAAAACGGATGTTGACGCTCATGTTCTCCTTCACGAACTGGATGGCTTCCTCCACCTGGGAGTGGTTGAGGGGCATTTGCTCGTAGGTTTCCGGATCCATGAAGTAGTACAGCTCCCCATCGTGGTAGAGGTACTGCATCTCCTTGGACTCGATGATGGCACGGGGCATCTTGTCTGAGGGGTTGAAGGTGCGCTCCACCACCGTGCCTGACATGATGTTCTTGATCTTCGCGCGCACAAACGCCGCGCCCTTCCCCGGCTTCACGTGCTGGAAATCCACGATGGTCCACACGCTGTCGTCCAATTCTACGGTGATGCCTCTTCTAAAATCGCCTGCGTTAATCATTTGCCTTCCTCCACTTTATTCAATGTATCTTACAGGATTCTGAGTTCTCTGTCTGATGTGACCAGGGAGCGCGCGCCGTCTTTGGTGATGACGCAGCTGTTTTCAATGCGCACACCGCCAACGCCGGGCAGGTAAATCCCCGGCTCCACCGTGACCACATGACCCACTGCGAGTGTATCCTCGCTCTTGGTGGACAGGCGCGGGCTTTCGTGCACATCGATGCCCACCGCGTGGCCCAGGCTGTGGCCGAAATACTCCCCATAGCCGGCGTCTGCGATGATGTCCCGCGCAATCTTGTCCATCTTTTGGCAGGATTTGCCGGGCGCCAGCGCGTCCTGGCTGGCCTTTTGGGCTTTTAGCACGATGTCAAAGACCGCCAGCATCTTGTCGCTGGGCTGGCCCAGGCTGATGGTGCGCGTCATGTCCGCGCAGTAGCCCTTGTATTTCGCGCCGAAATCCAGGGTGATCATGTCCCCGGTTTGCACCTTCCTATCCCCCGCGATGGCGTGCGGCAGGGAGCCGTTGGGGCCGGAGGCGACGATGGTATCAAAGGCGATGCCGTCCGCGCCGTTTTCCAGCATGTGGTTTTCCAGCATGCGCTTGATCTGCACCTCGCTCATACCGGGCTTGATGACGGTGCAGATGTACTCAAAGGCGTTGGCGGATATCTCGCACGCTTTGCCAATCAGGGCGATCTCACCCTCATCCTTGATTTGCCGCAAGGCTTCCGGATGGTTGTCAAGCGGTGAGAGGGTGATGCCGGAAAGTGCATCGCCCAGGCTTTTGGCCGCGCGCACGGTGACCTCGTCATCCTCAAACAAAGCGGTTTTAACGCCGTCTTGTTGCAGCAGTTGGTTTGCCAGCTGTGCGTGGTTTACTTCATTTGTGATGGCATGGACAGCCCAGCCGGGCGCCTGCACCTGCGCCTGCTCCACATAGCGGAAATCCGTCACGATGGCAAAGGTTTTGTGGGTGATAACCAGCAAGCCTTCCCCGGTGTAGCCGCTTAAATAAAACATATTGGACGGCTTGTGGATGAGGATGCCGGCATCCGCAGCCAGCGCGGAATGTTTGATGAGTTCCTGAACCCTCTTCATGAAAACTGTGCTCCTTGTTCAAAATCCATGCAAAGTATAGCACAAGCGGCCAATACTGGCTATATTCGGCTACGCGATTTTGTGCCGCGCGCCTCTGTGCGCCAGATAATCCCGCTTCATGCTGGCCGCGTCCTCCGCCTGGGTGCCGCGGCTTTCGCAAATCATCACCCCGTGATACCCGCGGCTGGCCAAGAGGGGCGCCAGCTGGGAGAACTCCGGCCCGTACTCGGTTTCTTCAAACACGCGGTGGCGGATCTCCCCTTTTTTGCCATATTCGATGCGGGAGAAATGCATGTGCATCCGCCGCGCGCGGTCAATCCCAAGCGCGCTTTCCACCGTATCCAGCACCATCTCAAAATCTTCCTGCTGGTTGATGGCCCCGCCGCCGCTGGCGTGCAGGTGGCCAAAGTCAATGCAGGGCAGGAAGGAGGCGTCCACCTGAACCAGGGTCATAATCTCCTCCAGCGTGCCAATGACGCTGGGGCGGCCCATGGTCTCCAGGCACAGGTGGATGTGATCAAACCCTTCCCTGATTAACTGCGCCCGCGCCTGGGATAAGCGTCTTGTGCAAAGGGCCATGGCTGTCTCCCGGCTTTCCTTCTTGGGAGAGCCCACATGCACCACCACGCGGCTGCCACCCATGATGGAGAGCATTCGCGCAGTGATGAGGATGTACTGGATGCTTTTTTGCGCCATCTCCTCTGCGGGGTTGGCCAGGTTGATGTAATATGGCGCGTGCGCGCTGAGGGAAACGCCCGCCTGCTGCGCGGCAACGCCAATCGCCTCTGCAGTAGCCGCGCTCATGCTGACGCCGCGGCCAAAGGGCACCTCAAAGGCGTCCAGGCCAAAATGCTCCTTTTGCCAGGCAAAGGTATCCACCGTCTGGGAGAAACCTGCCGCGTAAAAGCTGTCAGAGTTACCTGCCGGGCCAAAGCGTATGAATGGGTGGGTTTGGCTCATTGCGCGTTGGTCCGCCTGTCATACGCTTCCCACAGCGGTGCGTATACGCTGACTGCGTACTCATGCTCCGCCAGGGTTTTGGAAAAATGCAATTCGCCCGTGTTGGGGTCCTTGGAGCAGAAATACAAATAGCCTTCCTGCATAAACGGCTCATCCGGGTAGAGAGCTGCCAGGATGGCGGCGGGTGAAGGGCTGCAGATGGGGCCGGGCGGCAAGCCCTTATTGGTATATGTGTTGTATGGCGACTGCAGCGCTAAATCCTCCTTGGTGAGGGCCATCCTGTTGGTGCCGGACACATACTTGATGGTGACGTCACTGCCCAGGGCGATGTTCTGTTTCAGCCGGCTGTGAAAGACAGCGGAAACCTTGGCAAAATCGGCCGTCTTGGCTTCTTTTTCAATGAGGGACGCCAGGGTGATGATCTGGTCCATGGTCATGCCCAGCTCTTCCGTGCGCGCGTGCAGCGGCTCCTTGTACACGGCTTCCGTCTGGGACAGCAGTTTCTTGATGATGTCATCCACACTGGCATCTGTGTACACCTCATAGGTGTCAGGCGCCAGATAGCCTTCCAGCACGTATTTACGCGATTGCGCCTGGCTTCTGGTGAGCACGTCATTGATGTAGTAATACGCGGCAAACTCCTGGCCTGTGCGGCTTTTCTCCAAAAACTGGGCTTTGTCCTTGATCGCGTTTTCCTTGAGCAGATAATCGGCGATGTTCTCAATCGTCCAGCCGGGGATGATGGTGATGTTGCGCACTATGGGCTTGCCATCCCCTCTGGTTAGCTGATCCGCGATTTGGTTGATGGTCATGTTGCGCGACAGGGTGTATTCCCCCGCCTGGATCTTCTGGCCAAAGCCCATGAAGTCCGCGAAGTATTTGAACACAGAACGATCCCGGATCAGGTTTTGATTTTTGAGGTTGTTGGACACACGGGTCAAGCTGTCCCCCTGCGCCACTGTAAAATTAATCGGTGTGGTATCATTGCGATCCACCGGGTCGATGAACTGCGCGCTGATCTTGCCCCAGCCAAAGCTGACCAGGCCAATGAGCAATAAGACCGAGCACACAAAGACCAACACCGGCCGGATGATGCCCCACAGCCAGCTGTACCAGTACAGCCCGTACGCGCGCTCCTTGACGAGGTCGTCGTGGGTGTAGTCTTTGATCTGTTTGTTGCTCATCTTTTACTCAATGCCCGGCAATTCCAGTGAAATGCCGGAAGCCCCCGCGATGATGTTGTAGATGTCCGCTAGCGACTGCTGCAGGCGCATCTCCGCCATCAGGTACTGGGAGGTGTCCGTCCCGGCGTATAAAAGGGAGGAGATTTGCTGAAATCGGCCCATGTCCTCCGCCGGCATCTGGGTGCCGGACATCGCGGCCATCTGGACTGCCATCTGCAGGCGCTTATATTCCTTAATCAGCGCGCGGGAGGTCTCGCTCTCCTCCACAATCTCCTTGAGGCGCTGGTATTCCCGCACCTCCTCGGACTCTTTGATTTGTTTGGCCAGCGCGTGTGCCGCGTCGTAATTCATAACAACCTACCTCAATAAAAATACCGCGGGTTTGGCCTATCGGCCTACACCGCGGCAGGGTTATTTTACCATAATCAGCCCAAATCAACAATCACGGGCAGAATCATCGGGTTGCGCTTGATCTTCTCGTGCAGGAAGCGGCGCAGGTCGTCCTTGATGCGGTTTTTGATTGTCGGCCAGTCAGAGCCGGAAATCCGCTCGTAGGAGTCGATGATCTTGCGGACCACCTCGCGGGATTCCTCGATGATGTCCTCGTTCTCGCGCACAAAGACGAAGCCGCGGGAGATGATGTCCGGCCCCGAGATCAGCGTGTTGTGGGTGCGGTCAAAGGCCATCGCGACGATGATGAGGCCCTCCTGGCTCAAATGCTTGCGGTCGCGCAGGACCACATTGCCCACATCACCGATGCCCAGCCCGTCAATTAAGATGGTACCGGTAGGCACCACGCCTTCGATGCTGACGCTTTCCTCGTTGATTGCGACAATCTGTCCTGCTTCGGGCAGCACGATGTTCTCACGCGGTGTGCCCAGGCTTTCCACCAGCTCCGCATGCTGCCAAAGCATGCGGTACTCCCCGTGAACCGGGATAAAATACTTGGGCCGCACCAGCGCGTGCATGAGCTTGAGCTCCTCCTGCCGGGCGTGGCCGGAGACGTGCACCTCCGCCAGGGCGTCATAGATGACCTCTGCCCCGCAGCGGTACAGCTGGTTGATGACGCGGGATACAAAGACTTCATTCCCGGGGATGGGCGTGGCAGAGATGATGACCTTATCGGACTGTTTGATCTGCAGCCGGCGGTGCTCCGCGAAAGCCATGCGGGTTAGGCCGCTCATCGGCTCACCCTGGGAGCCGGTGGTGATGACCAGAATCTGGTCGTCCCGGTAGCGGTCCAGGTCATCCATCTCAATCAGGCTGTCGCGCGGGATGTTAAGGTAGCCCAAATCCATCGCGACCGTGCTGGTGTTAATCATGCTGCGGCCGATGAAACAAATCTTGCGGCCATAGCCGATCGCGCAATCAGCCACCTGCTGCACGCGGTGGATGTTGCTGGCAAACATGGCGATGATCACACGGCCGGTGGCGGTGGAAATCTGCTGGTTGAAGGTTTCCGCCACCTTGCGCTCACTCATCGTATATCCGGGGCGCTCCACATTTGTGCTGTCGGACATCAAAGCCAGACAACCGCGCTCGCCGATGGCAGCCAGGGCGCTGAGGTCTGTTACCTCGCCGGTTGCCGGGGTGAAGTCAATCTTAAAGTCACCCGTTGCGACTACCGTGCCTGCCGGGCAGGTGATGGCCAGGGCATAAGCGCCTGCGATGGAGTGGTTGACACGGATAAACTGCACAGAAAAGCTGCCCAGTTTGACCGTCTGCCTTGGCTCCACCACATGCGCCTCGTACTTGGTGATGCGGTGCTCGCGCAGCTTGTTTTCAATCAAGGCCAGCGTCAAGCCCGAGCCATAAATCGGCGCCTGGATTTTATCCAGCACATAAGGCGTGGCACCAATGTGGTCCTCATGCCCATGGGTGAAGACAAAGCCGCGCACACGGTGCTTGTTCGCGGTCAAATAGCTCACATCCGGGATCACCAGGTCAATGCCCAGCATATCCTCCTTGGGGAAGATGGAGCCGCAGTCCATTACAATAATATCCTCACCATACTCAAACACGGTGATATTCTTGCCGATCTCGTCAATGCCGCCCAGCGGCAATATTTTTAACTTTGGTTTTGTTGACACAATTACCTCCTTATATCATTTCCAACAAACACACAATTACAAATTGAACACATTGTTCAATTGATTATTCGCTTTTAGATACCCAAAAATCAGGTCAATCCCTGTTTTGGGTTTGTTCCACCGGCACGGGGCCCAAAACGGCTATCAACTTTGGTTGCCACTGCGCCTGCCTGCCGATTTTTGTATCAAAGACTTTCAAGCCAACCAGCGCCAGGCCAAGGAAAAGCAGGCCTGAAGCCAGCACATACAACTCCTGCCCGGAAAACAGCTGGGCGCCAATAAACAAACCCAACAATAGCGCAAGCAGGGGCATTAAATAGGCGATGGTGGATACCTTCAGCACCTGGGCGTCCGGCATATCTACCTCAACCATGTCCCCCACCTGGGCGATGCCTTTAATCTTCACCATAGCGTCATCCCGGCCGCCGCCACACATCCCGCAGGATCCGCAAGCGTCCAGCCGACTAAAGCACACCATAAGGATGTCACCATCCGTTTGTACAACTCTGCCAGTTCGAATCATATATGATTCCTCTCATCCAATGCACTCATACTATCACAGAAATCTGTTGATGTACAATAAAAATTAAAAAGTTCCCCGGAAGTGCGGGGAACTTTAGGTTAGAAACCGGCGGCGACCTACTCTCCCGGGCCGTTTCCAGCCAAGTACCATC
>CAYFUH010000017.1:0-34046 GCA_964346355.1 uncultured Christensenella sp.
AACGGAGGACAACATGGCACAAAACCCAGTATTTACCATCACCCTGGAAAACGGCAAAATCTTAACCGGCGAACTGTACCCTGACATCGCACCGGAGAGCGTGGGCAACTTCATTGCCCTGGCGAACGAGAAGTTTTATGACGGCTTGATTTTCCACCGCGTCATCCCAGGGTTTATGATCCAGGGTGGCTGCCCCTCTGGCACCGGCATGGGCGGCCCCGACTACCGCATCAAGGGCGAGTTTGACCAAAACGGCGTGAAAAACCCGCTAAAACATACCCGCGGTGTGTTGAGCATGGCCCGCAGCATGATGATGGACTCCGCCGGCAGCCAGTTCTTCATCATGGTGGCGGATTCACCGCACCTGGACGGTGCCTACGCTGCCTTTGGCAAAGTGTTGACGGGCATGGACGCCGCGGACGAGATTGTCTCTGCTGACCGCGACCGTTCCGACAAGCCGCTGACTGCACAGGTGATCAAAAGCATCCGCGTTGAAACGAGCGGCGTGGACTACCCCTTCACCCGCCTGTCAAAATGAGTACGACCGTCACGGTTCAAGTCGCCGGGAAGAGTTACCAGCTCTCCGGCGCGGAGGAAGCCGCTTATTTCCAGCGCCTGGCGGATATCGCGGACCGGCGCATCCGGGAAACCGCGCTGCAAAACCCATCACTTGACCAGGAGGCCTGCGCGGTAGCGACTGCCCTATCCTTGGCGGATGAGCTGGTAAAAGCGCAGCAGCTTGCCAACAAACTGCGACATGAGCTGGAGGGCAAAAAAAAGGACCAACTGGATGAAGCCTGAACTACTTTCCCCTGCCGGCAGTATGGACGCCATCCGCGCAGCGATCGCCGCTGGCGCGGATGCTGTCTATTTGGGCGCAGCCAGCCATGGCGCGCGCGCGACCGCCGGCTTTGATAACGACAGCTTGCAAGCAGCCATTCATCTATTGCATCTGCATCATAAGCGTGTATATGTCACGGTCAACACCCTGCTGAAGCAACAGGAAGTGGGCAGGGTGAAACAGCTTTTGGAACGCCTGATTGATTTGCGCGCGGACGCGGTCATCGTGCAGGACCTGGGCCTGGTACGCCTGATTAAGACCGAATACCCAACCCTTTGCGTACACGCCAGCACCCAGATGAGCGTGCACAATGCAGCTGGCGCGAAGGTATTACAACGCCTTGGCGTCTCCCGCGTTGTTCTGGCGCGGGAGTGCGACCTGACAGACATCCATGAGGTCGCGCAAACCGGGATTGAGACCGAGGTGTTCGTCCACGGCGCCATGTGTGTTTCTGTCAGCGGGCAATGCCTCCTGTCCTCCCAGATTGGGGGCCGCAGCGGCAACCGCGGCAAGTGTGCCCAGCCCTGCCGGATGCAGTATTCCTTTAAAAGCCAAAGCGGCGCGCTGCTGTCCATGCATGATTTGAACACGCTTGCGCGTGTCCCCGCCTTGCTTGAATCTGGCGCGCGCAGTTTCAAGATCGAAGGCCGGCTGAAACGGCCAGAATATGTCTACCTGGTCACAAAGATGTACCGCAAAGCACTGGATTTGGCAAAGCAGGGCATTCCCTATCATGATGTGCAGGCGGATACCCAAGCGCTTGCGCAGGTGTTTAGCCGCGGGTTTACGGCAGGGCACGCCTTTTTGGATCACGACAGCAAACTGATTGGCGCGCAGCGCGTCTCCCATCTGGGCAGCCGGATTGGGCGCATCATCAATATACAGCAGCGGGACGGCTTTGTGCTGGCGGACGCGCGCATGGAACAATCCCTCAACAATGGGGATGGCCTTCAGATCAGGGGTGTGGCTGAACAGGACCTGATCTATTCCGGCCCGGCAGTTCTCAAAGGCCAAATCGCAACCCTGCGTTTGCGCACCATGCCAAAGGTGGGCGACAGCGTGTGGCGGCTGCAGGATGAGGCACAGCTGGCGCTTGCCCGCGCAGGATATGAACTTTTGCCCAGATTGCAGTTTGACGCCTCACTGGTTTTACACCCTGGACAGCCTTCTCAGCTGACTGTCACCCATCAGGAAGTATCCGTAAGCGTCACGGGTGATGTGGCACAGCCAGCACAAAAGCAACCGCTTGATGAAACCAGTGCGCGGCGGCTGATTGCCAAAACAGGAAAGACGCCATTTGAACTGAAAGACTTTTCTCTTCATACCGCTCAGCCTGCCTTCATGCCCGCATCCGCGGTGAACGCGCTGCGCAGAATGGCTTTGGACGCGCTGGAAGACAAGGTTGTGCAAGCCCACCAGTTGCCAGCATCCGCCCTGCCGCAGATAACACTGAGCGCGTCTTGGAAACAACAAATCAAGCAACCACAGCTGTACGCTGTTGTCACAGAGGATGTGGACCGTCATGCGCTGTTAGGAAGTGGCGTTGACCAGATCATTGTCTATCCAAACAATTACAGAAAAGGGCAGATGGCGTTATCATTATCACGGATAAACCGGAATGATTTTGTCCTGCTGCCCCCGCAGATCAGGGATGTCGACCTAAATATCGCTTTTGATTTAATCAGGGAAATGGGCTGTAAGCTGGCTGCGAACAATATCGGTCAACTCCGGAATGATCAAGCCTCGCTTGCCTTTGAAGGCATTCCTGCATGGAATGACAGCACACTGTCCCTGCTTGCGAGTATGGGCGTACAATCCGCGGTCTTATCCCGCGAACTGAGCGAGGCGGACATCAACGCGCTGCCGCGGGACATCCTGGAGTTCATCCTGCCAGTATATGGCCCAGCGCAGGTGATGCAGTTAAACCATTGCCCGGCGCGTGTCGCGCTGGGCATATCCAGCAACAGAGCAAGCTGCCGCATGTGTGAACGTGGAGAAGGTGTTTTAGGCGAGCACCTGGTGGACCGGCTTGGCTGCCGCTATCCCCTTTTTCCCACACATTTTAGTCATGGCTGCTTAATCAGCATGCATTATCATAAAGCATTGCATCTGGCGGAACGTGCCCCGCGGGAATACAGTTGGCTGATTGATCTGCGGCTTGAGACGCAGGAGAACGCGCAAACAATTGCAGCATACTATGCCGGTTTATTGCAGGGCGAGATACCGGAACCTATGGCCCCAATGGAACCTGGAAGATATTTCTTGGGTGTAGAATGAATGACGGAGGCAGATTGTGAACGAGAAAGCCCTCAGAACGCTTGAATTTCATAAAATAATTGACCAACTGGCAGCGCTGGCCCTTACAGAACCCGGTCAGGAACGCTGCCTGCGCCTGAAGCCCTATGACCGCATCGAGCAGGTGGAACGCGCCCAGCATGAGACGGAGGAAGCGCTGCTGGTGTTATTGCGCCACGGCGACAGCCCGCTGCAGTTTTTTAAGAATGTTTCCCCCTGGCTTGGTTTAGCCAAGAAGGGTTCCACCCTATCGCCCCGCGCCCTGCTTGATATCGCGGAGTTGCTGCGCGCCGCGCATGCGGTACGAAACGCGCTGGGTGAGGATGAGGAACACCGCACACCCCAGCTGACGGCATTGGCGGGCAGGTTGACGCCCTTGCGGCAGCTGGAGCGCGCGATTTCAGACGCCCTGATATCAGAAGAAGAGGTGGCGGACAACGCCAGCCCGCAATTGGCCGATATTAGGCGCCATATGCGCCAATGCAATGAGCGCATCCGCGAGCGGCTGCAATCCATCGCGCATGGCACCAACAGCTCCAAATACCTGCAGGACAGCCTGATTACCATGCGCAACGGCCGCTATGTGCTGCCGGTACGGCAGGAGTTTAGAAACATGGTGCCCGGCCTGGTGCACGACCAGTCCGCGACCGGCGCCACCTTGTTTATCGAGCCCATGGCGGTGGTGGAAGCCGGCAATGAATTGAAGGAACTTCAGTCAAAGGAACGCGTTGAGATTGAACGCATCCTGTCTGAGTTCTCACACAGAGTGGGCGACGAAGCGGACGTCATTGACGAGAACCTGGATGTGCTGATTGAACTGGACTTCCGCTTTGCAAAGGCAGGTCTCGCGCGCAGTATGCGGGCGATCAAGCCAGTGGTCAACAACCGCGGGTACCTGAAATTTGTCAAAGTACGCCATCCGCTGATCCCGGATGATCAGGTCGTTCCTTGTGACCTGTGGCTGGGCGACAGCTTTACCACCCTGGTGATCACTGGCCCCAACACCGGCGGCAAGACCGTCACCTTAAAAACAGTGGGGCTGATTACCTTAATGGCCTTGGCCGGCTTGCATGTGCCGGGTCAGTTGGGCACACAGGTTGCCATGTTTGAGAATGTCTACGCGGATATTGGGGATGAGCAAAGCATTGAGCAGTCGCTGTCCACCTTCTCCTCCCACATGACCAACATTGTCTCCATCATAGAGGACGCGGGAAGCGAAGATTTGGTGCTGTTTGATGAGTTGGGCGCGGGCACCGATCCCACCGAAGGCGCGGCGCTGGCGCAGGCCATCCTGCAGCGGATGCTTCAATTGAACATTCGCTCCGTCGCCACCACCCACTACAGCGAGCTGAAGGCCTTTGCCCTGGCGACGCCAGGCGCGGAGAACGCCAGCGTGGAGTTTGATGTGCAGACGCTGTCCCCCACCTACCGCCTGTCCATTGGCGTGCCGGGTAAATCAAACGCGTTTGAGATCTCAAGGCGCCTGGGGCTATCCAACAAACTGATAGAGGACGCGCAGCAGTTGCTTTCGCGTGAGACCTTGCTGTTTGAGGATGTCATCGCCAGCGCCCAAAACCAGCGTCAGGCAGCCGAGCGGGAACGGCAGCAGGCGGAGGCTGCCCACCAGGAATCCCTGCGGCTTAAAGCCGAAGCGCAGGAGTTGCACAAGGAAATGGCCCAGCTGCGGGAAGGCGCACGTGCCAAAGCGCGGGATGAGGCGCGGCGCATCATCGAAAAAGCCAAGCGGGAAAGCGCGGCTGTGCTGGATGAGTTAAAAAGCCTGAAGATGGCCGACCCAAACGCGGTCAATCAACTGCGCCGACGCATGCGCGACTTGCAGGAAGAGATGTCAGGCGGGCTGCAGATTGATGAATTTGATGATGAGCTGCGTACGGACCAAATCAGCCTTGGGATGGATGTCATCCTGGCGGTCAACAACTCGCCTGCCACCGTCCTGAGCCTGCCGGACGCCAAAGGAGAGGTGCAGGTGCAGGCTGGCATCATCAAAATGCGCGTCCCCATTGAACAATTAAAGCCTGCCATCCAACAAAAACAAGCGCCCAAAGCCGTGGTGCGCACCAGCACCCAAACTTCCCAGCGCAGCGTTACATCCGAATGTGATGTGCGCGGTATGGCGCTGGATGAGGCCATTGCCGCAGTTGATCAGTACCTGGATGGCGCCACGCTGGCTGGCTTACACGAGGTATACATCATCCACGGCAAAGGCACGGGCACCCTGCGCGCGGGGCTGCGCGCGCATTTGAACAAGCATCCCTTCATCGCAAGCCAGCGTGCCGGCAAATACGGCGAAGGCGAAGCCGGGGTGACGGTTGTGACGCTCAAATAGCCCACAATTCACGCATGATTTACATTTTGGCTGCCAGCAGGCGCAAATATCTGCTATGATACATTCATCCTGAAGGAATTGGGAGTGAGACCATGAACAAGCCATTGATTTTCATTGTGGATGATGACCCAAACATCGCCAAATTGATCCAGCTTTATTTGGAGCAGGAAGAGTACGATGTGCGTCATTTCGCGCGCGGGGATGAGGCCCTGGTTGCCTTCCGGCAGGAGGAACCTGCCCTGGTGCTGCTTGATATCATGCTGCCTGGGATTGATGGCTGGGAGTTGTGCCGGGAAATCCGCAAGATAAGCCAGGTGCCCATCATCATGCTCAGCGCGAAGGAGGAGACCTTTGACAAGGTGAAAAGCCTGGAGCTGGGCGCGGACGACTATATCACCAAGCCTTTTGATCCGGGCGAGATGATTGCCCGCATCAAGGCTGTCCTGCGCAGAAGCAGCACAGGCAATACGACAGATGACGCGCTGCGCTTTTCGGGACTATCCATCAGCCTCACCAGTTATGAGGTGGTCTTCGATGGCAAACCTGTGCAGATGCCGCCCAAGGAATTAGAGCTGCTGCATTTTTTGGCCCTGCACCAAAACCAGGTGTTCACCCGGGAGCAGCTGCTGGAGAAAGTCTGGGGCTTTGATTATTTTGGCGACAGCCGCACGGTGGACGTCCATGTCAAACGCCTGCGCGAGAAGCTGCCGGACAGCGAACGCTTTGGCTGGACCATCCGCACCGTTTGGTCCGTAGGGTATAAATTTGAAATCAAATAAAGCGCAGGTAGGGATGCTGCCGCGGCTGCTGATTATGTTCACCGCGATTATTTTGGTGAGCGTCATGCTGATGCTCACCTTTTTCGCGTTGAGCACCAGGCAGGCGCAGGTGGACAGCCGCATCTCCGCGCTGAAACTGCAGGCTTATGACATCGCTTATCTGGCCAGCACCTCCAGCGGCTCCCGGCTTGAAACCTTTTTTAACTATGGTTTCAGCGCCACACGCCAGATGCTGGAGAACAAGCTGCGCGCCGTGTATGAAGAATATAATGCCTATTGTCTGGTGGTCGAGCGGAGCGGTCAGGTGACGGGCTATTATTCGGATGTCATCAGCCAAAACCAGGAGCTGTCCAGCCAGTGGGACCCGCAGGATGTGACAAGAACCCTCAACCGGGTGCTGCTGGGCGAGGAAGTGATCCTGCAGACCAACGGGCAAACGGGCCCTATGTTTACTGTCGCTGTCCCCTGGAAGCAACAGGGCAAGGTGGTAGGCGCGGTGTATATCCAGACAGCGGAGCAAACCATCCAGGCTTCCTATGCCAACCTGTGGCAGCAGGCTGCGATGGTCGCACTCTTAACATTTATTTTGGCTGCCACCATCGCCATTCTTTATACCAGGCGCCTGGTGCTGCCGCTGAAAAAAATGGCCGCATCCGCTGGTCTGATGGCCAAGGGCTTGCCGGCGCCCCAGGTGGATGACACAGGGTTCGCGGAATTAAACGAGCTGTCTAACTCCTTCAACCACATGTCCCGGCAGATTCAGGATACGGAAGCTACGCGCAAAGCCTTTATCGCCAACTTGTCCCACGAGCTTCGCTCCCCCATGACCAGCATCCAGGGCTTTGTTCAGGGCATGCTGGACAAAACGGTAAAACCAGAAGATACCGATCAAACGCTGCAAATTGTGCTGGACGAAACCAAGCGATTAAACCATCTGGTCTCCGGGTTGCTGAACCTCTCCCGAGTGGAAGCGACGGAAAGCAAACTGGAAACCCAGGTGTTCAATATCTGTGAGCTGATCCGCCTGGTGTTGATTACACACATCCAGCCGCTGGAAGAGAAAAACATCCAGGTCATCACCCTGTTTGAGCAGGAGGAGATGTTCGCGCAAGCCGCGAAATCCCAGATTGAGCAGGTCTTGATTAACCTGATTGACAATGCGATCCGCTTCACTTCCAAAAATGGTCAGATTAAATGCAGCGTGGAGACGCTGGACCGGAAAACCCTGGCTGTTACCATCGCGGACAACGGCATAGGCGTCGCCGAGGAGGACAAAGCCCAGATCTTTGACCGCTTTTATAAGGCAGACCAGTCCCATACGGTTGGTGAGGGTGTGGGCCTGGGATTGGCCATTTGCAAGGCTATTTTAGAGCGCCACGGCCAAACCATCCGCCTGCTGCCGCAGGAGACAGGCGCAGCCTTCCAATTCACCCTGCAAAAGGCGTCGGACAATGGCAAACGATAATTTTTCCATGAAAGCGCACGCGAAAATCAACTGGGCGCTCAACGTGCTCAGCCGACGCAGTGACGGCTATCACATCCTGGATATGCTGGTGCAGCGGATTGATTTGGCGGATGAATTGGTGTTTGGGTACGCGGATGACCTGCAGTTGGAGGTCACCGATGCGCCAGCAGACCTTGATACGCGTGATAACCTGGTGATGAAAGCCGCGTTGGCTTTAAAACAGGCCACAGCGTATCAAGGCGGCGCACGCATCACACTAAAGAAGATGATTCCGTCACAGGCAGGCTTAGGCGGCGGCAGCGCCGACGCCGCAGCGGCGTTGGTGGGCCTCAACCAGCTATGGGACACCGGGCTGACCATTCCGCAACTTCAGGCAATCGGCATCACACTGGGCGCGGATGTGCCCCTCTGCTTGTGTCAGGGCTTGATGCGTGCAACCGGGATTGGTGAAGAAATCACCCCAATCAAAGGCGCGCGGGAGTACCCGCTGCTGCTGATACAGCCGGGCACCGGCCTGTCTACCGCTGAGGTCTTTAAGGCGTTTGATTTGAAAAAAAAGACGGATGCGGCGGATCTGGACCTGGCCACCGCAGCCTTGGTAGGCGGTAAACTCCATCAACTCCATCAGGTGTGCAAGAACCAGCTTCAACCCATCGCAAGCACGCTGCTGCCTGCCATCGACCAAGCTGTCGCCGACCTATTGGCACATGGCGCCCTTTTTGCGCAGATGACCGGCAGCGGCTCTGTGGTATTTGGAGTTTTTGATTCCCGTGAGAAGGCCAGCCAAGCGCATTTAGTGCTGAATGAGCGTTGGCCCGTCTGCATCCTTAGCAAAACGCTTGGCTGATCAAACAGCCGCATCAAAAAACCGGAGGGGCAGCTTGGTCCCCTCCGGTTTTGGTTTTAAATGCTTACAGTTTTTGCACCAGCGCGTCTACGATGGACTGCAGGAAGGCGACTGTGTCAGCCTTCAGTTTGCCCTCATCATCAATCAATTCCGTTACGTTACCAATATAGGCTTCCGGCTGCTGGACAGGGTTCATGTTCAAAAACATGAGTACCTGGCGTAGGTGATGATTGGCGCCAAAGCCGCCAATGGCGCCTGGAGATACGCTGAGGACGGCATATGGTTTGCCGTTCCATTTGCTTGACCCATAGGGGCGTGAGGCAATATCCAGCGCGTTCTTCAGGCTGGGCGTGTAGGAGCGGTTATACTCAGGCGTCGCGAAAATGAAGCCGTCCAGGCCTTCAATCTGCTTCCTAAATGCCGTATGGCTTTCCGGAGAGGTGGCAGCATCTTCAAAATCCTGGTTAAAAAAGGGCAGATGGGCGATCTCCACAAATTCTACGTTCACATCGCCGGGGAACAGCTTGGCTGCCTCTTTTGCGATGAATTTCGTATATGAATCTTTACGTAAAGAACCGACGAGAATACCAACTTTTTTGGACATGGGTGTGATTCCTTTCTTTTTGTCTTTCCTTAACCTTAACTAAGGGAAATATCATCATACCCATTATGATTGGTTTTTAACGCTTATTTATTTCGCTTATTCTTTGGTCAGCATCTCCTGCAAAGACATCAGATGGGTCAATAACAGTGTGCGTAACTCCAGGGTGTTGCCTGTCGCGGTTTGCACCGCAACCTCATAGCGCTCCAGCACGCTGTATAAGGCGGTGATTGCCTCCTGCGGGATGATGCGCCCCCCCTCCCCCTTCACCGCGATGCTGATGCCGTTAATCTGCTCCATGGCGTAGATATACTGGCGCACCTGGCTTAATTTGATGGCAGAGCTGGACTGCACACTGCCCGTCAGTCGGCTCACGTGGCCAATGGCATCCACCAGGTTGCTGTTGATTTTGCTTTCAAACTGTCTGTTTGCCTTGTTTTGATATACAGAGGTTGAGATATACAGGTAGCCAAACACCGCGGCAGCCGCGATGGAAATGACCAGCGCGATGAGCATCAATCGCTGCTGCGTCTTTGTGCCGTAGGGTTGAAAGCTTGGTTTTTGCTGGAAACGATAGTAGTTCATGGCGCCTCTTTTCCTTCAGATGCCCCATTTTACCACGGAACACAAAAGCCTACAAGAACAGGTGTTTTCACAGTTTGTTCACCATACCGCAAAACAAGCGTGGTATACTTTTTTTGACATTATGGAGGTTGCTTTGATTGTAGCAGAAGGACTCACCCGGTTTTACAGCAAGTTTGAAGCGGTAAGCGATATCAGCTTTACCGCTGTTTCGGGTGAAGTGGTCGGTTTGTTGGGTCAAAACGGCGCTGGCAAAAGCACAGTGATGAACATGCTGGCTGGCTGCTTAACCCCAAGCCGGGGCCGTGTGTTTATAGGCCAGCACGATCTATCAAAAAACCCGCACGCGGCAAAGAACCTTGTCGGTTACCTGCCGGAGGTGCCGCCGCTATATCCGGAGCTGACGGTTGCTGAATACTTAACATTCTGCTGCCGCATTAAAGGCGTCCATCCCACGGACATCAACCAGCACATCACAGAGATCATGGACCTGGCCGGCATCAAGGAGGTGCAGCGCCAGGTGATTGGCAGTTTGTCAAAGGGCTATCGGCAGCGCACAGGGCTTGCGCAAGCCCTGTGCGGAAACCCTGATGTCCTGCTGCTTGATGAGCCCACCGCAGGCTTTGATCCAAAACAGGCAGTCGGCTTCCGCAAGCTGATTCGCAAGCTGGCGAAGGACAAAACCATTCTTTTCTCTTCTCACTTGCTCAGCGAGGTGCAGGAGATCTGTGACCGGGTGTTGATTATCCACCAGGGCAAGCTGATGATGGACCACCGGATGAACCAGGAGGACGGCGTCCTCACCTACCGGCTGATTGCACAGGCTGCTCCTGGCAGGGTGCTTGCACCGCTGCGCCAGTTAAGCAGTGTACAGCGGGTGAAGATCATCGGAGAGGCAAAGCCGGATCAAACCCGTGTGATGGTTCAGACAGACCAGAGCGCGGCGTTTACCAACCAATTATTCACCTTGCTGTCTGGTCTAAATGCCCCCATCTTGGAGTTAACCCCCATGCAGGACACGCTGGAAAACCTGTTTTTGAAGGTGACCGCGCAGACAGGGGCACACGCGTTATGAGAGCAATTTACCAAAAAGAAATGAAATCCTATTTTTACACCGCGACAGGGTGGCTGTTTGTCGCTGTCTTTTTATCCATCGCCAGTTTGATTTTTTATTTGAACAATCTGCTGCCCAGAAGCAGTGAGTTAACCCAGTTCTTCAGCATGATGGGCTATGTGTGGATGCTGCTGACCCCTGTGTTGGTGATGCGGCTGTTCGCAGGTGAGTACAGGCAGAACACCTCTTCCCTGCTGCGCAGCGCGCCCCTTTCTGTGACCGGTCTTGTCGCCGGCAAATATCTGGCAGCGACCACCGTTTTGTTAATCGCGGTGGGTTTAAGCTTTCTGTACCCACTATTGGTCGCGGTGTATGCCAAACTGTATCTGCCCGAGATATTGACAGGTTATATTGGGTTTTTCCTGCAGGGCTGCGCCTTTATCGCGCTGGATATGATGGTGACCAGCAACTTGAAAAGCCATGTGTCAGCAGCTGCCCTGTCCTTTGGGGTCAACCTGTTTGTATGGCTTATCAGCATGCTGTCTAACAGCGCTGCCATACCGCGCCTGCTCAGCAGACCCATCGCGTTTTTGAGTCTGTATGACCGTTTTGTGCCCTTCCTCAACGCGCAGTTCAGCTTTGCGAACACCCTGTTTTATCTGCTGTTCATTCTCTGCATGCTGACACTGTCAACTTTTATCATCACGACCTCAAGGGCGCGCAAATCATGAGACAATTTTTATCAAACCACACAAAACGTCTGCTGCCTGCACTTATCACGCTGGCGATCCTTGCCGCCAGCATGTTTGCTGTGGGCCTGATGGATGAACAGGAAAAGAAACGCGCACTGCGACTGGATTTCTCCTTCAACAGCATTACATCACAAAGTGAGCAGACCAAACGTGTGCTTGAAAGCCTGCCGCATCCGGTACATGCCTATGCCCTGTTCACACCAGGGCGGGAGGATCAATCCTTAATTGGCCTGCTAAACCGCCTGTCTGCCTTGACCCCCAATTTTACCTATACGGTAACCAGTTTGGTAGAAAACCCGATGCTGGTTAACACGCTGTCCTCCTCCTTAAAGGATGAGCAGGTCACCGCGGATTCCCTGGTGCTCATGTGCGAACCAACCGGCAGAAACCGCGTGCTGAACACCTATGATTATTTGGCGCAAAGCTTTGACCAAAGCCAGCAGGCCTTTGTCCTCTCCGGCATATCCTATGAAAAGAGCATTGTAGAAGCCCTGCTGTATGTCACCCTGGACATCCTGCCCAGCATCAAGATCTTGACAGGTCACGGGGAGATCGGCGAGACGGATACCAACTACATGGAATCCTTCCTGAAAAGCCATCATTTCCAGATCAGCCGCGTCAACCTGCTGGATCAGCCGGACTTATCTCCGCAGGATCTGTTGATGATTTTATCTCCGCAAAAGGACCTGCTAAACAGCGAACTGCGCATTTTGACCGACTTCACCCGGCAAGGAGGCGCTGTGCTCATCAGCACGGACTACAATGACCCGGATAGCCTGCCGAATTTTGATGCCCTCTATCGTCAGATGGGCTTTGCGCGCCTGCCCGGCATCGTGGTTGCAGAAGGCGCTGACCTGAACGCTTATATCGAGAACCCCCTCTTTTTAACGCCGTATATGGGCATGACAGAGCCCACCGCTGCCCTCATTGGTGCGGGACAAACCCGGCTGCGCCTGCCAGGCGCTCGGGCGCTTGAGATTACGAGTGACGGCAGCAACGCAAAGGTTGATCCGCTGCTTTTAAGCGGCGTTGCCTACATCAAGGATGTGCAAGACGCCAACCAGAGCATTGCCAAGGAAGCAGGCGATGAAGAAGGGCAGTTTAACCTGGCGCTGCTGTCGGACTATGCCAGCCCGGACGGTACCCGGTCCCGCGCGATGATGATTGGTAACTCTGCCATCCTGCTTGACAGCTGGCTGCACCAGGTCACCTATGGCGGGCAGTTTTTGCTGCACATGGTCAACCATTTAAGTGTGAACGAGCCCATCAATCTGGACATCGCGCCCAAACAGTTGGTACGCGAACAGCTGCAAATCACCAATCCCGCTTTGCCCAACCTGGTCATCATCGCACTGCCACTCTTGGTCATCGGGCTGTCCATCCCCGTATTATTGCGGCGCAGGCACAGATAAATGCAACCCATTCGCAAAAAAAATAAATTGAGTCAACGCACGCGTCTTTTGATGGTTGCGGCTGCGGCGCTGCTGATCACTGTCACCGTCATCCTGCTCATACAAAGAAAACCGCAATTGGTGCCGCCTGTCCCCCAATCTTCGAACATCACCTATGAATTGATCAACAGAAATGAAGAAGACTTGCTGTCCTTCCAAGTCACCAACGCCAAAGGTGAGCAGTTCACCATTAAGAGAATGGATGGTAAATACGTGCTTGACGGGTTTTTAGACTTCCAGCTGGATGATACGCAAGTGAAGCTGATGGTGAAGGACCTTACCCTGCTGATTGCCAGCGACTTGAGCGGGGACGCGCCAGAGGGGGAAGATTCCCTTGCCTTATTGGGCTTAGGGCAGGACGCGCCGCGCGTTACCGCGTATTATAGCGACCAGACACAAACAACCCTGCGCTTTGGCTTTAACGCGCGGACAGAAATCCCGTCTGATTTCATCATGATTGAGGGCGACAGCAAAATCTACACGACCTCTCCGGAGACCCGCGATCACTTTGACCGGGATGTCAGCACCCTGCACCATATCCCTGCCATCAACTTCAACAGCGACCTGATTGAGCAGATTCGCTTTGAAGGGAAGGACGCGTTTGTGCTGCAGCAAACAGACGGATGGTGGGAAATGACACAGCCCTACCTCCATGCCGTCAATCAGGCGGGCTTGTCCAGCTTACTTGGCAGCATTGGAAAAATGCGCTTTGCGCTGTATGTGTCAGAAGCCCACGATGACAAGCTGGCAGACTATGGTCTGAAGCAGCCCAGGCGCAGCATTACCTTTGATTTGGCAAAAAGCACCATATCAAGCTATGACAGGGAGGACAAACTGCTTTACAGCCAGACAGTCCCCGCGCAAAGCATCCAGCTCGCCATGGGTGATGATTATGAGCGGATTGGCCTGTACTGTTTGTATGATGGAAAGATTTACCTGTGCAGCAACGCGTCCATGGGCTTTTTGCGGGATGTCAGCAGCAAAGCGATGCAATCAAAAAGCCCCCTCAATATTCCGATTAACCGCCTGCAGCGCATGACAATCACTGAGCAGGGCTTAACCCAGACGTATGAGATTGGCTTTGTGGAAAGCATTCTGCCCAATAACGAATTGGCGCGGGACAAGGACGGAAACCAGTTGTTTGACACCTTGGTTTACAAGGATGATCAAGAAGTGGACAGCCACGCCTTTTTGAAGACCTACCTGAGCCTGATGGGCTTGCAGGGCGCAGGTCCCCTGCCTGAAGGCTTTGAGCCAGATGAAAAGAATGCCATTAAAACATATACTTTTATGTTGCTGGATGGTTCATCACGGGAATTAGCCTTATTTCCCTTTGACGCGCTGCACTACGCCATGCGCGTGAATGGGGTGTTTTTAGCCTATGTGTCGCGCGATGTGGCGGACGCGATTAAATTTTAACTACTTGATGACAATTCCGCCGCCCAGGCAGACCTCTCCCTGATAAAACACAGCGCTTTGCCCGGGTGTGACTGCGCGCTGCGGCGTATCAAAGACCAGTTCACCCTCCTCACCATGAAAACGTAATACCGCGCCCTGATCCTGTTGACGGTACCGCAGCTTTACTGACAGGTGGATGGCTTGCCCGTCCGGAACAGGCGGTGCATCAACCCAGGTCATCTGGTTCAGTTTGGCTTTTTCCTGAAACAGACTGGGATGGTCTTCCCCCTGGACGACCACCAGCTGGTTCTTGCCCAGGTCCTTGCGCGCCACAAACCAGCTGCGGCCATCCCCGCGTCCGCCAATGCCCAGCCCTTTGCGCTGACCGATGGTGTAATACATCAGGCCATCATGGCGGCCGATGACCTCCCCCTTTTGGGATACCATGTCACCCGGCTGGGTAGGCAAATAATTCTTTAAAAACTGCTTAAACCGGCGCTCTCCAATGAAGCAGATGCCGGTAGAATCCTTTTTATCATAGATGGGGAGATTTGCTTCTTTCGCAATGGCGCGCACCTGGGATTTAAGTAAGCCGCCGACTGGAAAGAGGCTCTTTTTTAATTGCTCTTTTTTGAGCATGTACAGAAAATAGCTTTGCTCCTTGCCGGGGTCGTCCCCGCGCAGCAGCTGGCCTGCTTCATTGGTCTTGACGAAGTGGCCAGTCGCCATATGTTCAGCACCAATCTTCATCGCATAGTCTAAGAAGGCTTTGAACTTGATCTCCCGGTTGCACAGAACGTCCGGATTAGGTGTTCTGCCGGCCTGGTATTCGCGCAAGAAATGACTGAAAACGCGCTCCTCATACTCTTTGGCAAAATTGACAGCGTAATATGGGATGCCAATTTGCTCGCAGACGTCCTGAACATCGCTCCAGTCCTCCTGGGAGGTGCACACGCCGTGCTCATCCTTCTCTTCCCAGTTGTTCATGAATACGCCAATAACATCAAAGCCCTGCCGCTTCAGCAACAGGGCGCTGACGGCGGAATCCACCCCGCCGGACATTCCAACAACAACGCGGCTCATATCAATTGTTTCTCCATCAGCCGGGATTGCACCTGCTCATACACACGATTTGCCACCTCATCAATAGTGCCGCTTGCGTCAATGGGCAAAAAGCGCTCCTCCTGCTGAATCATGTTCTTAAAAGCGTCAGCAACAGACTGGTGAAAGTCATCCCCTGCGATTTCAAGGCGATCTGCTTCCCGCGTCTGAACCAGGCGTTTAATGCCCTCATCCGGGTGTAAGGACAAAAAAACGGTAACATCTGGCATGCACCTCGAGACCGCTGGCGCGTTGATGGCGCGCACCTCGTCCATGCCGATGCCGCGGCCTGCTCCCTGGTAGGCGATGCTGGAATCCACGAAGCGGTCGCTGATGACCATTTTGCCTTGCTGGAGTGCGGGAAGAATGACCTGCCTCACATGCTGCGCGCGTGCGGCGGCAAACAGCAAGGCCTCTGTCACCTTGTCCATTTCAAGGTTTTCAAAGTCCAGCAGCAAATCACGAATCTTCTCGCCAATTTGGGTGCCGCCCGGCTCACGGGTGAGCAGCACGTCATGTCCGTTTTGACGCAGACGCTCTGCCAACAATTTGGCCTGGGTGGATTTCCCGGTGCCGTCATTGCCTTCAAAGCTGATGAAAATTCCCCGGTTTTTAATGGGCTTTACATCCAGCAGCTCATACAAGTCCTGCACGCGAGACGCATACAGTTTTGTATCCACTGCTTCAAACTCTGCCCGGTTGCCATAGCCGTACAGGGCAGCGATGCCGTCAACCCCAGCTTCTTGCGCGCCGATGATGTCAGTTGCCCTGTCACCGATCATGACGGTTTTTTCGTCCTGTTTCATCACGCGTTTGATTAACTCGCCTTTGCTGGGGTCATCCCCCGCCGAAGGCCCCGCAACCGTTTCAAAAAAGCGATACAAATCAAAGGCTTTTAAAATTTGAATGCTGGTTTCAAGCGGCTTATGGGTGGCGACCCCCAGAATGACGCCCTGCTCCTTGAGGGCAAGCAGCAGCTGCCGGATGCCTGGATACACGCTGTTGTTCATGGATCCGGTCGAGATATAAAACTCCCGGTAATAATCCTGGGCTTTGTCCGCTTCTTCCTGTGTCATGCCGGAAAACTGCGTAAAGCTGACCATCAGGGGCGGGCCCAAAAACAGCCGCTGCGTTGCGTCATCCGGCAGCGGCCAGTTCATTTTTTTATGCGCGTAACGGATCCCCGCTAAAATGCCCGGCGCGGAATCCGTCAGCGTGCCATCCAGATCAAAAATAACTTTGGTATATTTCATGGGGTTCCTACTTAAAGAAATCGGGGATGGGCGCGCGCGTTGCCTGGATCAGCGCGTTAAGGAAGGTGATGGTGTCCTCCTCGTTCCCGCTGTTTGCAGCGACGGCCAGTACCATGTCCCGGTTGTCGATCGCAAGATCTGTCGCGAAGCGGTACAAATCACGCGCAGGGATACCAAACTGCTGCATCCCGCCAACGGGGACCAAATCACCTTTGTCGTTGGATTCAAGCAGCTGCACTTTGCCGCTGTTGAGAGGTATATCCCCCGCGTCAATGATGCCCTGCTCAATGGCTTCATCCAATGCCACAAAGGCGCCTTGCGCTGCCAGGCGCTTGAAGTCCGCCGAGGAAAGCATGTAGATGTCCCCTTCCGCAGCCGCGATATAGGTTATCAGCTGGATGTTGGCGTAATAATCATTGTCTCCGCCAGCACCCATCAGCAGCACAGCGTTGACGAGCTCTTCCTCCGGCACGGATGCCTTCCAGATCGGCTCCAAAAAGGCGTTGACCGTGTCCTGATCAGCGGTTGAGGATTGAATATACACATCAATCCGCGCGTCCTGCGGCGGCCGGTAGGCGGTCTGGGCATAAATCAAGTTCCACAGGCCAAAGGATAAAACGGCGATCAGCACATAAACCCAGCCAAAATACAACAGATGGGTGCGCAGATCGCCTTTTGTAAGTTTGGTACGCAGTTTCACAGCTTAACCAAGGGGCTTCATCGTGGGGAACAACAACACATCCCGGATAGAGGGGTTGTCTGTGAGCAGCATGATCAGCCGGTCAACGCCAATCCCGATGCCGCCGGTGGGCGGCAGGCCATACTCCAGCGCGTTGAGGTAATCCTCATCCACAGAAGCGTTGACGCCGCCCAGCTTCCTGCGCTCCTCCACCTGGCGGGTAAAGCGCTCGCGCTGGTCAATCGGGTCATTTAATTCGGAGAACCCGTTGGCGAACTCCGCGCCAACGATGAATAACTCAAAGCGTTCCGTCAAGCGTGCATCTGAGGGCTTGCGCTTGGCCAAAGGAGAAATCTCAACCGGGTAATCCACAATGAAGGTGGGCTGGATCAGCTTGTGCTCCACATATTCGTCAAACAACTCTGCCAGGCAGTCGCCGCGCGTGAAATGCGGCTCGGTCTTGATGTTGCGTTCCTTCAGGCAGGCCCTGGCTTCTTCATCGGACTGCCAGGCAAAAAAATCAATGCCGGATTCTTTTTTGACTGCTTCCGCCATGCCAATGCGCGGCCAGGGCGAGGTGAAGTCCACCTCCTGCCCCTGGTAGGTAATCTTTGTGCTGCCGCAGACTTCAAGCGCGGTTTCGCGGATCAAGTCCTCACACAGGTTCATGATGTCCTCATAATCCGCGTAGGCCTGGTACATTTCAATGGAGGTGAACTCCGGATTGTGCTTGGTGGACATGCCCTCGTTGCGGAAAATGCGGCCCAGCTCATACACCTTGTCAAAGCCGCCAACCACCAGGCGCTTCAGGTACAACTCTGTCTCCACACGCAGGAACATGTCAATATCCAGCGTGTTGTGATGGGTCTTGAACGGGCGGGCAGCCGCGCCAATCTCCAGCGTGTGCAAAATGGGTGTGTCCACCTCAAGAAAACCACGGCTGTCAGAAAAGCGGCGGATGGCGTTGATGATTTTGGTGCGTTTGATAAAGGTCTCGCGCACCTCCGGGTTGACGATCATGTCCAGATACCGCTGGCGGTAGCGCAGGTCCATATCCTGCAGGCCGTGCCATTTCTCCGGCAGGGGTTTTAAGCACTTGCAAAGCAGCTCCAGCTTCTCCGCGTGCACGCTTACCTCACCAGTTTTGGTGATAAAAGCCTTCCCCGTGATACCCAGGATGTCGCCCAGGTCGTAGTTTTTAAACACAGTATAGGCATCAAGGCCAATATCATCCCTGCGGACATACACCTGGATTTTGCCTTCCTGGTCCTGAATGTGGGCGAAGGAAGCCTTGCCCATCACCCTGCGGCTCATCATGCGCCCAGCAATGGCCACCTGCTGCCCGTCCAGTTGCTCAATGCCATCCTTGATGTCCTTGCTGGTATGGCTGACAGGGTAGCTGGTCACCTGGTAGGGGCTGTTATCCTGCGCAATGAGCTCCGCCAATTTGGCGCGGCGGATGCCCTCCTGCTCGGAAAAGGATTGGACCTGTTCAGTATGCTCTGACATGAATGCTCCTTACTTTTTGTGTTGGATATCTTTGATCTTGAGGGTAATCATCCCACCCGGTGCGTTCACCTTGACGGTTTGCCCCTTCTTTTTGCCCAACAGGGCCGCGCCCATCGGGCTTTCGTTGGAGATGCGGTTGTTTAAGGGGTCGGATTCCCTGGCGCCCACGATGGTGTACTCCACTTCTTCCTTGAACTCATCATCGTACACGCGCACCGTGGTGCCGATGTTGACGCGGTCCGTGGCGACCTCTGAATCATCAATCACAAGGGCAGTGCGGATGGTTTTCTCAAGGTCAATGATCTCCGCCTCCAGGCGGGATTGTTCGTTCTTGGCTTCGTCATATTCGGCGTTCTCACTTAAATCGCCAAAACCGCGCGCGATGGCGATTTGCTCGGCGACTTCAGCCCGGCGGATGGTGGAGAGGTATTGCAGCTTCTCCTCCAGTTTTTTCATGCCTTCAACGGATACAACCGTTTTATTGCTGTGTTCGTGTACGTTACTCATTGGCTTCACTCCAGTTTCTTGCTTTCACAATAATGATGTATCGGCTGCCATCTGGCAGCCGTTAACAAGCATTCCAGAAAATAACCATATTCAAGAATGCTGGCCTATTATACTTAATTTGTAAAATAAATGCAAGCAATCACCCAGTTTATGCCTGCATGAAGCGCGCCTGCGCTTCACACAGCTGACGGTAGTGGCCATTTTGCAGGCGGATCAATTCCTCATGGCTGCCCTGCTCCGCGATTTGGCCGTCCTCAATCACCAAAATTAAATCAGCGTTGCGGATAGTGGACAGGCGGTGGGCGATGACAAAACTGGTACGGTTCTTCAGCAGGATATCAAGTGCGCGCTGAATTTCAAGCTCTGTTTTGGTATCAACGGAGGAGGTCGCCTCATCCAGAATTAAAATCTTTGGATCATTCAACAGCGCGCGGGCAAAGGACACCAGCTGCTTTTGGCCGGTGGACAGGGAGGTTCCCCGTTCGCTCACTTCCGTTTGGTAGCCCTTTGGCATCTGCATGATAAACGCGTCTGCACCCACCGCGCGCGCGGCGGCGATGACCTCCTCATCGCTGGCATCCAAGCGCCCGTAGCGGATGTTTTCCATGATGGTGCCGGAAAAGGTAAAGCTGTCCTGCTGCATGACGCTCATCTGCGTACGCAGGCTGTCCAGCGTGACATCACGGATGTCGTGCCCGTCAATTTTTACACTGCCTTTTGTCACGTCATAAAAGCGGCTGATCAGGTTGACGATGGTGGTCTTCCCGGCCCCTGTCTCACCCACCAAAGCGACGGTCTGCCCAGGCTTGATATGCAGGCTGACATCATTTAACACCACTTTGTCCTGGTTATAGGCAAAGGTGACGTGGTCAAATGTTACCTGGCCGGATATGGGCGGCAGTTTCTTTGCATGTTCGCTGTCGCGCACCCTGGGTACCTCATCCATGATATCGTAGATGCGCTCCAGGGACGCGGAGGCGGCAAGCAGGTTGTTGTAAAAATTGCTCAGCATATTCAGCGGCATCCAGATGCGGTTAAGGTACCACAACACCAGCAGCAAATCCGCCAGCTGCAGGCCCTGGTCCATAAACTGAACACCAAAATAGTACACCAAAACCGTGCCGATGGTGCCGGTGACATCCAGAGAGGACCAGAACCCCGCGTTATATTTGATGGCGCGCATCCAGCCGGTGCGGATCTCATCATTGGCGCCTTCGAAAATCTGTGCGTTCTCTTCCTCGCGCACAAAGAACTGGGTTACGCGCACGCCGGAGAGCGCCTCGTGCAAATAGCCGTTCATGTTGCTGCGCTTGCTGCGTACAAATTGCCAATTCTTGCTCATGACGCGCTTGAAGCGGAAGATAAGGTACAGCAACAGGGGCATGATGCAAAGGCCGATTAAGGTAAGCTTCCAGTTAACTGCCAGCATAATTGCGAGGAGCAGGATGACTGTGAGCGCGTTGATCAGCACATCCACAATGCCGTTGGTGAACAGATCATTGAGCGCGTTGACGTCGTTCACCACGCGCACCAGGATCTTGCCCGCCGAATGGGTGTCAAAGAAGCTGAAGGACAAGGACTGGATATGCGCGAACAAGTCCTCGCGCAGGGTGGATAAGGCCCTGCGCCCCGCGAAATCCATCAGCCGCACACGGTAGCGCGTAAACAGCGCGCCCAAAGCTGCCAGCGCAGCCATCCCTAACAGGATGATCCAAATGCCGCTGTACTCGCCCTCTTCCAGCATGCCAATGGCCCGGCTCATCAGGTAGGGAGAGCCAAGGGAGGCGAAGGTAGCGATCACCATCACGAACAGGGCCAGCATGACCTGTTTTTTGTATGGCTTGAGGTAACCCATCAAGCGCACAAATTGACTTTTGTTAAACGGACGCTCCAGGACTTCATCGTCCAGTTGACGCAACGCACGGGCCATCAGGCAACACCTCCTTCCCCGGTGATCGCCGTTAATTGATCCTGCCACATCTGGTAGTATTCCCCTTTTTTAGCCAGCAGCTCAGCGTGTGTGCCGCGTTCCACAATTTCCCCCTGGTTGAGGACAAGAATCAGGTCCGCGTTTTTAACCGAAGAGATACGATGGGCAATGATGAAGGTGGTTTTGCCCTTTGAGGAGTGCTCCAGGTGCTCTTGGATAAGGTATTCCGTTTGCATATCAACAGCGCTGGTAGAATCATCAAACACCAGAATATTTGGCTCAATCAACAGGGCGCGGGCAATAGCTGTGCGCTGCTTCTGGCCGCCGGAGAGGCCGATGCCCCGCTCACCCACCACAGTTTCGTACTTGTGCGGCATATCTTCAATAAAGTTTTCCGCCTGCGCAGCGCGGGCAGCCACAACCACTTCATCCAGCTGTGCAGTTGGTTTGCCAAAGCGGATGTTTTCAAACAGGGATTCGGAAAAAAGGAAGGTTTCCTGCGGCACGTACCCAATATGTTTGCGCAGGTCCTTCAACTTTTGCTTGCGCACGTCAACCCCATCCACCAGCACGCGGCCGGCGTTCACATCATAGCTGCGCGCCATCAGACGTACCAGACTGGTTTTCCCGGCCCCTGTCGCGCCCATGATGCCAATGGTTTGACCAGCCTCTGCCACGAAGCTGATGTTCTTTAAAACAGGATGATCATCGTATTGGAAGGTGACGTTCTCAAACTCCACTCTGCCGCTGCGCTGTGCTACATCCACAGGCTGCTCATCATCCTTGATTCTGGGTCCCAAATCCATATAGAAGAAGACTTTCTCTGCGCTTGTGGATGCCCTTGTCATGCCGTTTATCAGCTGTGACAGCATGCGCATGGGCTGGGTCAGCATCCAGATATAGCCGGTCACACCAACCAGGGTGCCCAGGTCCATCTGCCCAGCAGCCATCAAAATGGCCCCTGTAGCCAGCACCAGCGGCGTGCAGATCTCCGACAAGCCCTGCATAATGGGGACATAGGTGGACCAGATGTCCGTTATCTTCAGGTTCATCTCCAGCAGTTTCTGGTTTTCTTTGGTAAAGAGCTCCTTCTCATGCTCTTCCCGCACGAAGGCTTTCACGACATGGATGCCGGACAGGTTTTCCTGCACCCTTGTATTTAACTCGGCGCTTTGCTCGCGCACCTCGCGGAACATGGGACGGACCCGCTTGCGGAAACGGAAGGCAACAAAGGCGATTAAAGGCAGCGTACTTAGAATGCTGAGCGCTGCCTGCCAGGAAAGTGTAAACATAAAGATTAAGGCGCCAAAGAAGGTGACGCCCTGCTCAAACAAGGTGATGAGGCCGACCGCCAGATAATCCCGGATGCCCTCCAAATCTCCGGTCATGCGGGACATCATCTCGCCCACCCGATTCTGATCAAAAAAACTGAAGGACAGCCGCTGCAGGTGACGGAATAAGCCGGTCCGCAGATCATAGGCGACAGACTGTGAAGCGCGTTCCATCAACAATACACGCAAAAAGCCGCTGATTGCGCGGAAGACAACCAGCCCCAGCAGCGCGATACACAGCTGAATCAACAGCTCATGCTTCCCTGCGATGATGACATCATTGACAATCATCCGGGTGATCAGCGGCTGAACCAGGCGGCTGATGATGACAACAATCTGGAAGAAAAACGCGGAATATACCAAAAGCCGATAGGGTTTGAGCAAGCCCAAAATCCGGCGCATCGAACTCATAAAAACCCTCCCAACCCCTTTTTACTGAATAATATCAAGGAGAAGGGAGCGCGTCAAGGAATGACGCGCTCCCGGTTGGATTAAGCTTGTATTTAATGAAATATGTTTAAATTAAACAAAGAATGTGCGCAAGTACTCAACCGCCTTGCGGATGTCGCCTTCAGGATCCTCCCCCACTTCGCGCTCAATGGTCAGAAAGCCTGTATAGCCAATGTCCTCAAGCGCCTGCAGATACCGTTTGAAATCCACACCGCCCTCACCCAGCGGCAGCTCCTGGAAGGAGGGGCTGTCCAGGGATTCCTCATACACGATGCCGTACACTTTCTCGGGCTCGCGGTAGTACAGCCGCTTGCCATCCTTAGCGTGCGTGTGCACGATGTAATCCTTCAGGGTATGCACTGCCTCAACCGGGTCATCCCCCGTCACCATCACCAGGTTGGCCGGGTCCATGTTGACTGACACGCCGCGGGAGTTGAGGGAATCCAAAAAGCCCTTCAATACCTTAGAGGTCTCCGGCCCTGTTTCCACCGCGAAGCGCGCTTTGACGCTGTCGGCATACTGCGCCAGTTCACTGCAGGCATCCTGCATGATCTTATACCGCGGGTGGCTGTTATCCTCAGGCACCACGCCGATGTGGGTGGTGACAATGCCGCATTCCCATTCCAAGGACAGGTCCACAATCCGCTTTGACTGCTCGATCAGCTCCGGGTTCTTCTCGGGATTGCCAAAGCCATGGCCCAAATCCCCGCATAAGGCGGAGATGACAAGCCCCTTGTCCTTCACCTGCTGTAAAAATTTCTTGCGCTGGCTTGCGTTTAAGTTTTGCGGGGCCAATTCTCCCCGGGTTGTATACACTTGAATTCCCTGCACCCCCAGGTCATGGGCTTTGTTAAGCGCCTCAGTGATGGGCAGGCGGAAGGACTCCAGCATGACACCGATTGGAAAACTACGCATCTTGTTTCCTCCTTTTTTAACGTATTATATCACAGACAAAAATGCATCATGCGCAAGACCTCATACCAATCCTCCGCTTCATAGCGCAGGGTATGCGCGTCCATACGCTTCACACCCGGGTAAAAGCCGGACTGGTAGGCTTTCGCGTGCTCGCGGAAGCGCACATCCACCCGGAAGCTGTCCGGCAGCTTGATCATAAACTCCTCCCGCGGCTCCATGCAGGCGGTTTTGACCGCCTCCTTAATTTGCGCAATAGCCTTCTCCGGGTGGATGCTGAGCACCAGGTTGCCGGTGCCCCGGTTGACCTCCACCGTTTTGAGGGAAGGGATGATCGTTTTCATCTTGCCGCAGATGCCGACATCGCCTGACATCGCGATCACGGGCACCTGCACCCGGGCGGCGGTGTACGCGTTGATCTGCCCTTCGCTCAAGGGCTCCCCGTTGAGAGAAATCCAGGATATCCCCAGGCTCATCGTGTGGGCAAGCGGCGTCTCACCGCTGCCTGCCGCGTCGTGATAGCCTGTGAACACAGCAGCATGATAGGTATCGTCAATGCCTGTCATCATACACAAAGGGTCCTGCCCCCAGCCGCGCATCAGCTGCACCTGCTTGGGCAGGAAGGACCAGTCAATATTGCGCGCGCTGTCGTGGGCATCCCGCACCAGCACAAAATCCATGCCGCCTTCCAGCGCGCCCTCGCAGGCGGCACCAACCTCACGGCTCATGCGCTGGGCAAATTTATCATAGTCCAGTTTGCCCTTGGTGACCTCATCCCAGGTGCCCGCCCCGCACGTGCCCTCCATATCGGCGGAAATAAACAGCTTTTTCAAACAGATGCCCTCCTTTTGCAATATACAGCGTCCAATAAAATCAATTCATCCCGCACCTTAACCTCAAGCGGATCGCCTGAGACCAGGGTTATTTGCTCACCATCCTGCCCCATTTCAAAACGAATCACCCGGCCGCGGTATTCAAAATGGAAGGCATACGAAGTCCAGCCTTCTGGCAGGAAGGGCGAAAAGGACAGGCCTGCCTGCGTCCTCATCCCGGCGAATCCCTGCGCAATGACCAGCCAGGAGCCGGACATGCTGGTGACATGCAAGCCATCCTCCGTATCGTTGTTGATGTTATCCAGATCCAGCCGCGCGGTGCGGTGATACAATTCCACCGCCTTGTCCTCATAGCCCAGCTCCGCGGCTAATATGGCGTGCACACAGGGTGAGAGCGAGGATTCATGCACAGTCATGGGTTCGTAGAAATCAAAATTCCGTTTTTTGGTTTCCTCGTCATACAGGTGACCAAGGAAGTACATCCCCTGCAGAACATCCGCCTGTTTGATGAAGCAGGAACGCAGGATACGGTCCCAACTCCAGTTTTGGTTCAGCGGCCGGTCTTTCTTTTTAAGCACTGATGCCGGCATCAGATCCTTGTCCAGGAAAGTGTCATGCTGCACAAAGATACCAAGGTCCTCATCCACCGGGTAATACATCCTGCGCGATATGTCGCGCATCTGCTTACGCTCGTTTTCATCAATGTTCAGTTCCTGCTGCCTGCCCTCCGGCGCAGCATCAAAGGTTTCAAGGAAGAAATCCAGGCACCAGGCAGCGATGCGGTTGGTGTACCAGTTGTTGTTGACATTGTTCTCATACTCATTGGGCCCGGTTACGCCATGCATCATATAACTGTTGGTGCGCTTGTTGTAATGCACCCGCCCTGCCCAGAAGCGCGCGATGCCAAGCAGCACCTCCAGCCCTTCCTGGTACAGATAGCTGTTTTCGCCGGTATATGTCGTGTAGTTGTATATGGCATGTGCGATGGCGCCGTTTCGGTGCAACTCCATAAAGGTGATTTCCCATTCGTTGTGGCACTCAATGCCATTGAAGGTAACCATGGGATAAAGGGCACCGGCCAAGCCCTGCTGGGCTGCGTTGTGATAGGCGCCGGGCAATTGCTGATGGCGGTAATGCAATAATTGCCGGGCGACCTGCTCCCCCGCTGTTGCCATATAAACCGGGAAGCAATAGGCTTCTGTATCCCAATAGGTCGCGCCGCCGTATTTCTCCCCGGTGAAGCCTTTGGGGCCGATGTTGAGCCTGGCGTCATCCCCGGTATAGGTGCACAGCAGGTGAAACAGATTAAAGCGAATGCCCTGCTGGGCCGCGTCATCGCCCTGAATGCTTACATCCGCGCGCTCCCACTTGTGCGCCCAGGCTGCGGTATGGCGCGCTTTGAGCGCCTCATAGCCAAGGTTTGACGCGTCCTTTGCCTTGTTAGCAGCGATGTTGGTCAGCTCCTGCTCATTATAATCCCGGTCTGTCACAAGAGCGATGATCTTGTCAAGCGCAGCGCGCTCCCCTGCCTTGACTTCCTTTGAAAACACGCGCTGCACGAAGGCTTCCTGTATGGTTTGCTCAACCTGCGCCATGTCTGTGCGCGCGACAAAGGCGCCGGCGACTGTGAACCGCGGTGTGCCGAAGGGGTTTTCTTTGGTCTTGCTGAGCAAATACCCGCCTGGCTGGTTTTCCATCAAGCCCGCGTCCAGCTGCTCCCAGAAGGTTTCCTCGTAGTTGCTGTCCTCGTTGTGCACGTCCCCATCCAGATAAGCCGCGATACGGATTGTCGCGTCAAAGGATGGGGTGACCTCATACCGCAGCGCGATGCAGGAGGAATCCGCCATTGACACAAAGCGTTCGGCAAGGATTTCTACCTCACCTTTATAGGTTTTCACGCTCATTTTGCGCAGCAGGATGCCCGTTTGCATATCCAGCTCACGGTAAAACTGCACGACATCCATTTTGGCCGCGTCAATGCGCATATCATCGACCCACACATCCAGTCCGATCAACTTCATCGCGTTGATGACCTTGCCAAAGTAGTGCGGGTAGCCGTTCTTCCACCAGCCTACGCGTGTTTTATCCGGGAACCACACCCCGCCGATGTACATGCCCTGATGATGATCCCCGCTGTAGTATTCCTCAAAATTGCCGCGCAAGCCCATGGCGCCGTTGCCTTGTGACATCAGGCTTTCAGCTACGCGCTGCTCCTCTTTCACAAACTGTGTCTGAATCACCTTCCATGGATGCACTTTGAAAACGGCATTCATCACGGTACTCCTTATAATTCCCGCCTAAAAAAGGCAAAGAGGGACGCCACAACAAGAAGGCCGGATAGGCCAAGCGCGATGAGCGCCAATTCCACACCGCCGCTTCCAAAAGCCAGCCTGACCCCGTCAAAGAAAGACCAGATGGTGAGGTAACGCAGGTAGCTGGTCCAGCCAGGCAAACGGGAGAGCAGCATAAACAGCAAAAACACAAAAGCAATGAACCGTGCAGAACGCTTCATCTGCAGCTCATCCACAGATACCTGGGCAATGAAGAAGCAAATGGCAGTAAACAAGACCACCACCGCGCCAAAGCCCAACAGCATACGCAGCAAGGCCAGAATGTCCGCACCCTTGAAGAAAACCAGCACCATGGCCATCTGCCCGATCAATACACTGATGAGCAACAGGATCACACCCAGCAGTTGCGCCCAGAAATGGGTGAGCAAAATGGCAGCCCTGCGGTGGCGGGAGGCGATCAGCATGGCCATGCGCCCGTCATCCATGGGCCGGGACAGCAAGCTTCTTGTAGTAGCAATACCATGAAAGCTGAAGAACACAGGCAGAATGAAGCCGTATAAATAGCTGAGGGTGAAGGTGGGCAGGTTGCTCTCCCCGAGGAAACCAAAAAAGGTAAACAGCTCCGGCATTTCACCGCGCACATACTGCAAGCTGGCAAGCGGCGCGGGCGTATACAAAAATACCGCGCCTGCGCTTAAGATAAGCGCGAAAAACATCCAAGCCAACAAGCGCTTTACATTGAACTTCAGAAAAAACAAGGAAGAAATCATATCAACTCGTCCCCATAAAAGCGCAGGAAGCCCTCCTCCGCGTCCTCCCGCCCGCCGATTAAATCGACCACCTCGTAGCGCGCCAGCGTGCGCAGCAGGGGCTGCGGGCTGGCGGGGATGGCAACCAAGGCGCGGGCGCCGATTAACTCCACACCGCTTTCCCACTCACTGGCAAAGGCTGCCGCCTCCGTGGGTGACTGGAAGGTAATGTGGTACACTTTCTGGCGCGTTAGACTTAAGGATTCCACCGGCTGGGTGACCACCAAGCGGCCTCGCCTGATGATGGCAACATGGGTGCAGGTGCGGCGAACCTCCTCCAAAACATGGGAGGTCATCAAAATGGCGGCGTTTCGGGCGCGGATTTCTGCCAGCACGTCAATCAACGCGTTTTTTGCCATGACAGACAAGCCGTTCATGGGCTCATCCAGCAAAAAGACATCCGCGTCCATGGACAGCGCTGTTAACAGCCCCAGCTTTTTGCGTTCCTCGATTGTCATTTTGTGGCATTGGCCGGTGAGTGCGACATCCATTTTCTCGCTCAAATCGCGTGCTTTTTGTGGGTTGAATAAGCCATGGTACTGCGCGAAAAATTTGAGGTATTCTTCCCCCGTCAGCCCTGGCTCCAGCGCTGGCGCAGCCGGCGCGTACACAGCCTTTTTAAAAATCTGATGCCGCTTGGTCCAGCACTCCAACCCAAAGATAGTGGCCCTGCCCTCATGCGCTGCCAGTTGCCCGGACAGCACCCGCAGCAAAACGGACTTGCCAGCCCCGGCTGGACCAAGCAAGCCAAGGGCCTCGCCGCCTTTTACGTGGATATTGACATCAAAGACACCGTCCCCGTCAAACTCGCGGGTGACGTTTTCACATCGGATCAATCGGAACTCCTTTTTCTGCCTTTTGCCGTTCCTTCTTTACTACATATTCCGCAGTCAGGTGGAAAAGAACCGCTGTCAGTGGGATAAACAGCAGCATGCCGGGAATACCCAGGATGCCGCCGCCTACCGTCACCGCCACCAGCACCCAGATGGAGGGAATGTCAATCGCCGTTGACATGATGCGCGGATAGATGACAGAGCCCGCGATCTGTTGCACGATGAAGAAAGCCAGCAAAAACCACAGGGTCTGGCCGGGATCCTCCGTCAGCACCAGCAGCATGCCCAGGATGCCTGAAATAAAGGGGCCAAACACGGGTATAAAGGCAGCCACAAAGGTGATCAAGCCTATTAAGACGGGGTACGGGAAGGCAAAGAGCATCAGCACAAGCCCTGTCATGATGGAGGAGATAAACGCCTGCAGCAATTGGCCGGACAGGAAATTCGAGTAGGCTTTGGTGAGCATGTTCAATACGCGCAACGCCTGTGTACTGATGTTGGCCGGAAAAACCGCGTTGATGAGGCGGGTCACCTGCTCCTTTACCTGCTCTTTGCTAAACAGAAGATAGATTGCGAACACGAGCCCTACCACAAGGTTCAGCAAATGCTGCGCGGCGGAAATGACCATCCCGGATGAGTAGCTTAGTCCGCCGATGAGGAACTGATAGGCCTGTTGGAAGATGCTGCGCACCTCCCGCTCATCCGTCTCGATCAAGCCCAGGGACTCGCGGATGTTGGTGTTGCGCTCTACAAGCCAGATCTCCAACTCCTTCAGCAGGCTTGGAATGCCGCTGATTAAGCGGTTGACGGCAGCAACAATCTCCGGAATGATGACCACCATCAACAAGGAGATGATGACCGAAACAATCAAGACTGACAAAGTCAGCGTGATCGCGCGGCGCAGCTTCCTGAGGGATTCGCTGCGGTCCATCAACACAAAGGCCTGATCCAATTTTCGCATGGGCAGGTTAATAATCAGTGCCATGAACAAGCCAATGATAAAGGGTGAAACAATGGCGATAAAAGCCTGTACCAGCGTGATAATCGCGTCCAGCCGGTATAAGCCAAAGGCAAACAGCATCAAGCCAATGACAAGGGGAAGCCAGCGGCGTTTGTTTTGCAACATGTTGCCAACTCCCCCTTTCCGATTGATGTAGTTTGAAGTATATCAGCAGGGTTTGATGAACACAAGCAGTTTGCAAGCCTCTGCAACAAGCTGGCTGCCGGCACATCAATTCTACCTTATTCTTACCCATGCCATCCATCTTGTCAATGCGGGAAGGCGCTGAACATCCCATGGGTTTGACCTTGTCCAAGAATGATATAAAAATTTGTTAATTCGCTTGACAGGCCATCGGGTTGGTGTATAATTAAACTAAGGTCAAAGATGGTCAGTCTTTGACCTGCGACATGGAGGTGAATTGGTATGAGCCAGATTAGATATACACAAAAGAGCATGGAGGCCATCCAGGCCGCGCAGCGCTTGGCGGGTGAATACGCCAACCAGACGCTGGAGCAGGCGCATTTGCTGGCTGCACTGTTGGAAGATGAGGGCAGCCTGATCCCCCAGCTGCTGTCCAAAATGGGCAAGCAGCCGCAGGGAATCAAACAAAACGCGGTGGAAGAGGTAGAACGCCTGCCCCGCGTGCATGGCACAGTCCGCGAAGAAGGTAAAACCTATGTTTCCCAGGAGATGGACCGCGCATTGCGGGAAGCGAGCGACGCGGCTGACCAGATGCGGGACGAGTATATATCTGTTGAGCATTTGTTCATGGGCCTGCTACACGCGCCGGACACCGCGCTTAAAGCGCTGTTTAACCGGTTTTTGATAAAGGAGGATGCCTTCCTTAAGGCCTTGTCCGAGGTGCGCGGCGCGACCCGTGTCACCACTGACACTCCCGAGGACAGCTACGACGCCTTGAGCAAGTATGGAACCGACTTAACTTTGCTTGCCAAAAACCAAAAGCTGGACCCGGTCATCGGCCGGGATGGCGAAATACGGGATGTCATTCGCATCTTAAGCAGGAAAACCAAAAACAACCCCGTCCTCATCGGTGAACCCGGTGTTGGTAAAACCGCCATCGCGGAAGGGCTTGCGCAGCGCATCGTTCAGGGGGACGTGCCCGATAATTTAAAAAACCGCACCATCTTTTCCCTGGATATGGGTGCCCTGATCGCAGGCGCCAAGTTCCGCGGTGAGTTTGAGGAGCGCTTAAAGGCGGTGCTGGCCGAGGTCAAGCAAAGCGATGGGCAGATTTTGCTGTTCATTGACGAACTGCACAACATCGTAGGCGCCGGCAAAGCCGACGGCGCGATGGACGCGGGCAACCTGCTAAAGCCCATGCTAGCCAGGGGCGAACTGTATTGTATCGGCGCGACCACGCTGGATGAGTACCGCCAGCATATTGAAAAGGACGCAGCGCTTGAGCGCCGTTTCCAACCAGTATTGGTAGAAGAACCCAATGTGGAGGATACCATTTCCATCCTGCGCGGCCTGCAGGAGCGCTATGAGGTATTCCACGGCGTCAAAATCCAGGACGGCGCGCTGATAGCCGCCGCCACCCTGTCACACAGGTATATTTCTGATCGCTTTCTGCCGGATAAAGCCATCGACCTGGTGGATGAAGCCTGCGCCATGATCCGCACCGAGATGGATTCCATGCCGCAGGAGCTGGACGAGGTGCGCCGGAAGATCATGCAGCTGGAAATTGAGGAAGCGGCCCTGAAAAAAGAGACCGACCGCCTGTCCAAATTAAGGCTTTCAGACCTGCAGCAGGAGCTGTCTGAGCAGCGGGATACTTTTGCCCAGATGCGCGCCAAGTGGGAAAACGAAAAGGCAGAGATTGGCAAAACACAAAAGCTGCGCGAGGAGATCGAGCAGGTCAACGCCCGGATCGCGCAGGCGGAACGCAGCTATGACCTTAATACCGCAGCTCAACTAAAATACGGCGATTTGCCCAAGCTGCAGGCGGAGCTTGCCCGGCTGGAGGAACAGGAAAGCGAGCACACCAAGGCCATCTACCTGCGCGACAAGGTCACAGAGGATGAAATCGCGCGCATCGTCGGCAGGTGGACTGGCATCCCCGTGAGCAAACTGTTGGAAAGCGACCGCGAGAAACTGCTCACCTTGCCCGAAACGCTGCACAAGCGCGTGGTTGGGCAGGAGGAAGCCATCCGCTTAATTTCTGACGCCATCCTGCGCTCCCGCGCGGGCATCTCGGATGAGGCAAAGCCAATTGGCTCCTTCCTTTTCCTGGGCCCAACCGGCGTTGGTAAGACAGAACTGGCGAAGGCGCTGGCGGAAAACCTGTTTGATGACGAAAAGATGCTGATCCGCATCGACATGAGCGAGTACATGGAGAAATTCTCTGTCTCCCGCTTGATTGGGGCACCGCCCGGATATGTCGGCTACGAGGAAGGCGGCCAACTGACCGAAGCGGTCCGGCGCAAGCCCTATTCCGTCATCCTGTTTGATGAGCTGGAAAAGGCGCATCCGGATGTATTCAATGTGCTGCTGCAAATCCTGGACGATGGCCGTGTGACGGACAGCCAGGGACGGACGGTGGATTTTAAAAACACCATCCTGATTATGACCAGCAACCTGGGCTCTTCCCTCATCCTTGATAACATCACAGACGACGGTACGCTGGATGACACCGCGAAGGAGGGTGTGCGCTCCCTGCTGCGGGGTCACTTCCGGCCGGAATTCCTCAACCGGATTGATGAGACGGTGTTCTTCACCCCGCTCACCCGCACGCAGATCCGCCAGATCATTCATTTGCAGATGGCGCGCTTGAAGGAGCGTTTGGCCGAAAAACAGCTGGATGTGGAACTGACCAATGCGGCGGAGGACCGCCTGATGGCGCTTGGCTATGACCCCGTTTTCGGCGCCCGGCCCATGAAGCGGCTGATTCAAAGCCAGGTTGAAACCAATATCGCGCGCACTGTGATTGAAGGCAAAGTCTCTGCCGGCGACAAGCTGATTGTGGACGCCAGCGAGCAGAATGGCTTTGAGATTCTGGTGGAAGAGCGAGCGCATACCACCTGAGACGAATAAACCAAATCAACCAGCAGGCAATCATGCCCGCTGGTTTTTTATATGCCAAGCAGTGTGATGATAAGCGGCGTGAATACAGTGGTCAACACACCCGCAACGCCGATAGCCAGCGAACTCATCGCGCCTTCTTCCTCCCCCATCTCAAGCGCCCTGCGGGTGCCCAGCGCGTGCGCGGAGGTACCCAGGCTGATGCCCTTGGCGACAGGGCTGGTGATTTTCAGCAGTTGATACGCCTTGACCGCGACCATATACCCAAAGATGCCCGCGATATTGACAAAGGTGACTGTCATGGAAGCGTCCCCGCCCTGCAGCTGTGACAGGTTCATGGAGATGGCGCTGGTCGCCCCCTTGGGTGCCATGGAGACGATGACCTCCCGGCTCAACCCAAACAGCTGGCTGAGCAGAATGCCGCTTGAGATGGATACAATCACCCCAATGCTGATGCCAGCCAGGATGGGAATGGCGTTGGCTTTTAATTGATCAAACTGTTTATACAAGGGGACAGCCAGTGCGACGATGGTTGGGCCCAAAAAGAACGAGAGGATGGATGCACCGGCGCGGTAGTGCTCATAAGGGATGCCCGCCAGCATCAAAAACGCGATGATGCTGACCATGGAAAACAGCATGGGGTTGAGCAGGGATGATTTCGCACGCCTGAAAATATACTGGTAAAACAGCATCACTGCGATGGTGAGCGTGAACCCAAACAGCGGGCTTGTAGTGATTAATTCCATCTTCATGAGCGTTTGCCCTCCCCCGCCCTTTTCTTCAATTTGCTTGAAAGGAACTGGGCGACCAGAGACGAGGACGCCATGGTTAGGATGGTGGACAGCACGGCGATGACCAGCACCTGGATCACAATGTCTTCAAACTTGTGAAAGCTGTTCATCAAGTTGACGCCATCGGGCAATATAAACAGCAGCATAAACGCAATCAGCAGGCTGGCTGCCGGCTCCACAGTTTCCAGCCTGACACGCTTTGACAGCAGCAAAACCAGCAGGATTAACATGCCCAGCACTGATCCCGGCACCGGCAGATTGCTGAGCATGATTACGATATTGCCAGCGAAATTGCACAGAAGGATGATTAAAAAACCTTTTAAACGCTCCACTTGTTGTCCTTTCGATAAAACCTAATTA
>CAYFUH010000018.1:0-31961 GCA_964346355.1 uncultured Christensenella sp.
GGGCTACCCCAGCGACCAGGGCGCGGTGTGGGTGTGCCTGTGCGGGCGGCCCAACGCGGCCAGCGCCACCAGCTGCGTGCGCTGCGAGCGCGACAAGCACGAGCAGTTCACCAAGTTTAACAAGGCCGCCATTGAAACCCTTATTTACCGCCGTGACAGCGAGATGGAGGAGAAAGCCCTGGCCGCGCGCCTGGAAGCGGGTCGCATGCAGGAGGAGCGCGAAGCGCGCGAAAAGCGCCGCAAAAAGCGTATCCGCAACAGCCTGCTGGCTGTATTGATTCTGGCCATTCTGGCAGGCGGCGCCTACGCCACCATCACCTACGGCATCCCGGCTTACAATTATTACCAGGCGCAGCAGCTGCTGGTCAGCAAGCAGTACGACCAGGCAAAGGAAAAATTCCTGGCGCTTTCGGACTACCGGGAAAGTGCGGACCTGGCCAAGGAAGCCGACTACCAAAAGGCCGAAAGCTTCCTGCAAAACGGCAATGTGACCGCCATGAAGAGCGCGGAGGACCTATACCTGGCGCTGGCGGATTACAAGGACAGCGCAAAGCGCTATCAGGCCGCCCATTACAGCCGGGCTGAACTGGTGTTAAAAAACGGGGATTATGAGCAGGCCATCAGCATGTTCAACAGCCTGGGCGATTATTCAGACAGCGCACAGCGGGCGCAGCGCGCGCAGTATGACTGGGCGCGGCAGTTGATGGACGAGTTGAACTACACCCGCGCGCGGGAGATCTTCATGGCGCTGGGCGCGTATGAGGACGCGGCAACATTGGCGGATGACTGCCTCTACCTGCCCGCCCTTGCCCACCTGGACAACAAGGAGTACGCCCTGGCCGAAGCGCTGCTTTTGCAGTTGCCAGAGCGGCAAAGCGCGCAGCTGAAACTGCAGGAGGTGTACTACAACTGGGGCGATATGCTGTTTGTAGCCCAGCAGTTTGAGGACGCCGCGGCCAAGTTCCTGCAGGCTGGCGATTACCTGGATGCCTTCCGCAGGGCCTCGGAGTGCTTGTATGAGCCGGCCATCCAGCTGTTCACCCAGGGGCAGTATGAGAAGGCCAAGGGCTATTTTGACCAGATCCTGGCCTACCGCGACAGCCAGATCATGTCCCAGCAGGCCTCCTTCCATATGGGCCGGCAGGCCATCGAGGCAGAACAATGGCAAACCGCCAAGGACCGCTTGAGCGAAGCGCCGGACGTGCAGGATGCCCTGCCCCTCTTGCGGGAAGCCAACTACAATTTGGCGCAAGCGGCGCTTTCAGCCGGCCAGTTTGAGCAGGCCGCGGGCTTGTTTGAAGCGGCGGGCGATGTGAAAGACGCCAAGGAAAAAGCGCAGCAGGCCTGGTTTGACGGCGGCATCGCGATGATGAACCAGCGGGATTACGCCGCCGCTGTGCAATACTTCAATAAAATACCGGATTATAAGACCGCCGGGGAAGAACTGCTGCGCGCGCGCTACAATATGGCCATTGGCCTGCTTGAAAAAGAGCAGTATACGGACGCCATCACGGCTTTTGGTGAGCTGGGCGATTACGAGCAGACCCAGGATTATCTGGACAAGGCGGCCTATCAATTGGCCATTTTAAGCCTGGAAAACAAGGAATACGAGGAGGCCGCGGAGCGCTTCATCAAACTGGGCAACTACATGGACGCGCCCAGGCGCTACCAGGAAGCCCAGCACGCCCGCGCGCTTGATGCCCTCAACGCGGGGGATCTCACTGGCGCGATTGAGTTGCTCTCAGGGATTCGGGAATACAGCAACGCGGAGGAGTTGTACGTGGCGGCTGTGTACCAGCAGGCTGCGGCTGAGGAAGCGGCCGGCAACCTGGGCCAGGCCGCCCGGCTGTATGCCTTGATTCCGGGGCATCAGGACGCGCAGGCAAAGAGCCAGTCCATCTACACCGCCTACTATGAAACCGCCTACCAAACGGCAAAGGAAGCGCAAAAGGCCAAGAACTACAAGGCGGTGGTGGAGGCACTCATGGGCCTTGATATGACGGGCACCAGCGAGGCCTATGCCGACATCAAGTCCATGTATGAGGACGCGGTCTACCGCTATGCGGATGAACTGTACGCGGACAAAAAGCCCTATGAGGCGCTCAAATACTACCGCATGATTTTAGACTACAAGGATGTCTCCACCCGGAAGATTACCCGGGTGCCCTACCAGCTCATCGGCAAGTGGGAGTCCACCAAGGGTGTGATGTTGGAGTTCCGCGATGACGGCACCTGCACTTTTGACGGCAAGGAGATGTACTACTACGCCAGGCAGTACCTGCTGCAGGTAGGCGACAGAGCGGATGAGATCAACATCAGCTACAATATCGTCTACCAGCGGGAGAACGCGCTGACCATTCAGCACACCAAAACCAAAACCATGTACAAATGCACCCGCGTTGAGTAGGGGTGCTTCGAATGCTTGTGCAAGGCATCATCGCGCGGTACAAACAGCGCACAGCGCTCTTTATTGAGGGCAGGATCCCGGCGCTGGATGGGCTGCGCGCCTTTTTTGTGTTCTCGGTAGTGGCTTTTCACTTGTTTGAGCAAAGCTGGCTGGCCCCGCGCTTTACTGTGCTTGGCCTGCACATCAACCTGGACCCTTTTTTGCGCACCGGCTACCTCTGGGTGGACGGGATGCTGCTGCTGTCCGGCTTTTTGTTGTATCTGCCCTATGCCCGAGCCAGGGAGGCGGGGCGGCCGTTTTTAAGCCGGCCCGGCTTTTACCGCAGGCGCTTGGCGCGCATTGTGCCCACCTACCTGCTGCACCTGGTCATCATCTTTTTGGTCATCGCGCTGCCGGAGGGGCGCTATTTAACCTGGTGGCACGCCGCGCGCGACTGGCTGGCCCACCTCACCTTCACCCACCCCCTCTTTCCCTTCAGCTCGCGCTTTACGCCGCTGAACGGGGCGCTGTGGACCATCGGGGTGGAGATGCAGTTTTATTTGCTGTTTCCGCTCTTGGCGCGCGCCTTTGACCGCATGCCCCTGTTTGTCTACGCAAGCGGCACAGCGGTTGCCCTGGCCTTTCGGGGATACGCGATGAGCATCCCGCAAACACCCATGTTGATTAACCAGCTGCCCGCCTTTTTGGATGTCTACCTGCATGGCATGATCGCGGCGATGGTGTTCGCGCGCTTTGAAAAGCAAAAGGATGACGGCCTGCGCCGCGTGCTGTTTTCTGCCATCACCATGGCTGCGGTGATGGGCTTGGCGGTTCTTGTGCGGCATCAGGCGGGCATGCGCAGCATTGAAGCCTTGCGCGTGGGGCAAATGAGCGTGCGCTACGCGCAGTCTGTGCTGTCCGCCCTGCTTTTGCTGGGGGTGTCCCTGGGCCTGGGCGGCATGAGGCTGCTGATGGGCAACAGGATCACGGCCTATCTGGCGGCCATCAGCTACCAGGTGTACATGTGGCACCAGATGATCGCCGTCCAGTTTAAAAAATGGCGCATCCCGCCCAGTGAGCACCCGCAGCCGCACACGGTGTTTGAGCGGGACTGGCAAACACTTTATGTGCTGCTGGTATTGCTGGCCACCTTTGTAATCGCGACGGCCATCACCTATTTAATAGAGCGGCCATTGCTGGCGCGCTTCAGCAAACCCGGGCAAAGGAAACCGCGGCGATGATGACCCCGGTTGGCGTCTACATCCACCTGCCCTTTTGTGAGCGCAAGTGCGCTTACTGCGATTTTCCCTCCTTCCCCGGGCAAAAACAGCACCGCGCGGCCTATACCAAGGCTGTGATGGCGGAAATCAGGGAACGCGCGGCGCGGGTGGGCCGCCTTGGCGTGGACACCATCTTTTTGGGCGGCGGCACGCCCTCCATGATGGAACAAGGGCAGATCGCGGATATCTTAAACCAGGTCCGGGACAGTTTTGAGGTGCAGACAGATGCCGAAATCACCTGTGAGGCCAACCCGGGCAGCATCAGCCCAGACTTCCTGGGTGAACTGCGAAAGTCGGGCGTCAACCGCATCAGCATCGGCGCGCAGTCCGCGCATGCAGAGGAATTGCGCCTATTGGAGCGTGTGCATGACTGGGCGCAGGTGATCCAAGCGGTCAGGGCGGCGCGGGACGCCGGGTTTTTAAACATCAACCTGGACTTAATGAGCGCCCTGCCCCACCAGACCTGGGACAGGATGCGCGCGACGCTGGACGCGGCGCTGGCGCTCTGCCCCAGCCACCTGTCCGTATACAGCCTGATCATTGAGGAGGGCACGCCCTTTTATGACCGCTATGAAAGCGGGGATTTGTCCCTGCCGGATGAGGAGACGGAGCGCACAATCTACTGGCACACGGTGCGCTATCTTAAAAAAGCGGGCTTTTCGCAATATGAGCTGAGCAATTTTGCGCGGGACAACCAGGTGTGCCGGCATAACCTGAACACCTGGCGCTACCATGACTACCTGGGCTTTGGCGCCTCCGCGGCCGGGCTGTATCTGGGCACGCGGCGCAAAAACCCCAACGATCTGTTTGATTATCTCAAGGGGAAGGCGCCGGCGCTTGATGTGCTGCGCCCCGCGGACACCCGCTTTGAGCAGCTGATGCTGGCGCTGCGGCTCAACGAGGGATTAAGCCTGGACGCCTTCACCCGCCGCCAGGGTATATCCGCGCTGGCAGTCTGGCCTGACGCCATCTTAAGGCACATTGAGGGCGGCCTGCTTGAGTTGACGGACGAGCGCCTGCGCTTAACCCGGCTGGGCTTTGACCTGATGGACAGGGCGCTGCTCGATTTTCTGCCTGAGGAAACTTATACTGATTCCAAACTTTATTGCATCGTCGCGCCGGATCTTTTTCCGCCCTGACTGCGTCAGTCGACCTCGACGTAGCTTAGGCTACGCCTTCGGTCTCCTTTCTTGCAGGCCGAAAAAATTTCTCGCCGCTTTGGATGCATTAAAGTTTTACATCAGTATTAATTGCCGCTGTTTGCATGATTTTTGACGCCTGATGCGTTATACTGTTGACAAGCCATAAGGAGGACGGTTTCATGAAACGATTGATCAGCGGGATAATCCTTGCAGCCTTGCTTGTGAGCCTGCTGCCCATGACGGCCCTGGCAGGCACCGGATACGCCATGGTGACCAACACCAATCGCTTGAACATCCGCTCTGGCCCGGGGACAGAGCATGCCATCATCGGCAGCATCCCGCGGGGCGAGTGGATTGAAGTATTTGGCAATGACGGCTCCTGGGTCTATGGGCGCACGGTAAAAACCAACATCACGGGCTATTTCAGCGGCAGCTTTTTGAAAATCGCGGGTACGGGCAGCGGCGGCGTTGGCTCCGTCGTGGTGGTGAACAACCCCAACCCCAGCTCCTTTTTAAACCTCAGGCAGTCGCCCTCCTACTCCGCGCCTGTGCTGGCCATTTTCTACAACGGGGCCACCGGCACGGTGCTGGGGCAAACCAACGGCTGGTACCACGTGGAGATCTCCGGCATGAGGGGCTATTTCCGCCAGGAGTTCTTAAAGCTGTCCGGCGGCATGGGCTCCGTTGGCACCGCCACGGTGTACAGCAAAAACGGCGGCAGCGTCAACCTGCGCAGCGGCCCCTTTTATGGCAACAATGTGATCGGCTCTGGCGCCGTGGGCACGGTGGTAACCGTGTATTTGAAAGGCAGCCAGTTTTGGTACATCGCGATGGCCGGCACCTATGGCTTTATGGATTCTGCCTTCCTAACCGGCGGCTCCGGCGGCGGCTCGGGCAGCAACCCGCAGCCCAACCCGCCCATTGTGATCCCGGACTCCACCAACGCCATCATCACCAATGTGGGCAAGAACCTCAACCTGCGCGAGCAGCCCAATACCGGCAGCCGTGTCTTGGGCTCCTACCCCGGCAACACCGCCATCCAGGTGCTCAGCCAGGGCTCGGTCTGGAGCCGTGTGCGCGTGCCGCTGTCCGGTAAAACCGGCTACATGATGACGCGCTATTTAACCCTCTACGGCCTGCCTGTCACGCCCACCCTGCGGGTCACCCATCCCCAGCGCACCTATGTGAACCTGCGCACCAAGCCCAGCGCCGCGGGCAGCGTCACCCTTCGCGTGCCCCACGGCAGCACAGTGACCACCTTAATCGCCGGCGGCACCTGGACCCAGGTGAAATACAAAAACGTGACCGGGTGGATGATGACATATTTCCTGAAATAAAACTACATAGATGAGGCGAAAAATGACAAAACAACTGAATCGACCCGCCAGCCGCGTCCTGCGGCTTTTTGTGATTGCCCTGCTGATCGCGCTGATGCTGGTGCTTCTGCCGGCCCCTGGCATCCACTCCTACGCGGAGGTCATCACACTGCCCATTGATGAAACCGGCGGTGTGCCGCCCTATGACTGGGGCTATGAAGGAGACAGCGGCTACAAAGACCCGTCCATTTCAGTTTCCATGGAGCGCGGGCGCTTTGAGGGCAGCAACTGGATCGCGGTCAAGATCCAGCTGCAAAACGCCACCCAGCTGCGCACGCTGAAGGCGGGGCCCTATGGCTCTTCCCAGGAAGCGCAGGGCGCCACCATGGCCAAGCGCGTAAAATCCGTCCTGGCCATTGGCGGTGACTTCTTTGTTTACCACCAGTATGGCTATATTGTGCGCCAGCAGAATTTTTACCGCAACAAACTCACCGGCGAGCACGACGTGCTGATCATTGATGACAAAGGCGATTTGCAGGTGATTATCCGCCCCAAGAGTGCTGATATGAAAGCCTTTGAGCAGGAGAATAAGGAGCGCATCATCAACGCCTTCACCTTTGGCCCCGCGCTGGTCAAAGACGGGCAGATGCTGACGGATATGCCGCTGGGCCGCAGCGAGCTGGTGCGCGCGCAGCGCATCGCCCTGTGCCAGACCGGGCCGCTCTCCTACCTGGTGGTGTATTCCGAAGGCCCCAATGACCCGGACTCAAGCGGCCTGACCATCCTGGAGTTTGCCCAGCTGGTCTCCTCCTTCCCGGACGTGATGACCGCCTATAACTTAGACGGCGGCTCTTCCGCCACCATTGTGTTTCAGGACCAGAAAATCAACGGGCCCCTGGCCCAGCGCAGCCGCTCCATCGGCGATATCATCTATTTTGCCAGCGCCTATGTGGGCGAGCAGCAGTCCGGGGAGTAAAGATGGGCACAACGCTTTTTACAATCGCCGGTTTCCCGGTGACGGCCTATGCCCTGGGGATGGCGGTATCCCTGGGGGTCTCTGTGCTGGCAGCCTTCTTTTTCTTTAAAAAAGCGGGGCTTTCGCAAAAGCTTTCCGAGCGCTTTGTGATAGGGGCCATCCTGTTGGGCTTGCTGTTGGCACGGCTTTTTTATGTGCTCATCCGCCTGCCCTTCTTTATGACGCGCCCGGACGGCCTGGCCTTCCGCTTCTGGCAGGGCGGCTACACCCTCTGGGGCGCGCTGGCCGGCTTTGTGCTGGCGGCCGCGATCACAGCGGCTAAAAGCGGCGTCAAACCCGCTGTTATATTGGACGCGGCCGCGCCGGCGGGCCTGTTGATGCTGGCCTTGGGCCGCTTTTGTGAGGGGCTTTCTGGCCAGGGCTTTGGCGAGGAAGCCATTACGCGTTTGCAGTTTTTCCCGCTCGCTACGCTTAATGAATGGGGCGAGTGGCGCTACGCTGTCTTCATGCTTGAGGGCGCGGCCGCGCTGGTCTTCCTGGGCATTGTGCTGTCGCGGAAAAACTGGCAGGCAGGCAGCAGGTTTTCTCTGTCGCTTGTTTTGGTGTGCGCCTTCCAGATCCTGTTTGAAAGCCTGCGCGAGGATGAGTTTTTGCGCTGGGGTTTTGTGCGCGTGGGGCAATTGATGGCGGTTTTGGTGTTGTTTTACCTGCTGATTCATGCGCTGTTCATCAAAAAGGAAACCGCCTGGCAGGCGCCGCGGCATTTTGCGGTGACCCTCTTTTTGTTCTTCACCATCATCCTCATCGCGCTGGAATTCGCGCTGGACAAGACCCATTTGCCCACCCTGGTTTTGTATGGCATCATGGTGGCAGCAGTGATCGGCAAACTGATCCTGCTTTGGAAAGTCGCGGTGATGAAGCACCGCGCCGCAGGTAAACCATCCAGTCAACCTGATGATATGAACTGATCAAGAGAGGAGAATGATCATGAAAAAACGAGTAGGTATTCTGTTATGCGCGCTGCTGATGGTGTTTTGTACAGCGGCGCTTGCGCAGGAAGCCTGGCAGCGTCCCTATGCCAAGGACACGGGGTATGCCTATGTCGCCTTTGGCCAGTACCCCTTTGAAAAGGACGGTACCGTCCGGCCCATCCTGTGGCGCTTTTTGGAGACGAAGGACGGTATCAGTTATCTGATGAGCGAATACATCATCCACGTGAGCCGGGTGCACCATGTGGCCCAGGGCTATCCGGGCTGGGATGCGGCGGATTTGAACGCCTGGCTGCAGGATGAGTTTGTCAAAAAAGCCTTCAGCGAAGCGGAAGCTGCCGCCCTGCACGAGACAGAGGGCCTGGGACGGGTGAGCCTGCCCAGCTCTGATGATGTAAAAAACAAGGCCTACGGCTTTTTGGACGACAAAACCCGCCGCACCATCGGCACGCCCTGGGCGGATGAAAGCGGGCTGTTCTTCTACCGCAACAAGGGCCACAGTCCCTACTGGATGCGCACACCCTCCAACCAGAAGTACGCGCAGCGCAGCATCAAGCTGGAGGGCAACCTGGGCTATCTGGGCGTGACCGCTGTGGATATGGGCGTGCGGCCCGTAATCTGGCTGACAGACAGCCAAATTGAGGTGACAGGCGGCACCGGCACCATGGCGGATCCCTTCATCCTGGGCGTGAAGGAATAAACGCACCAAAGCCAAAAGCCAAGGCACAACATCTGCCTTGGCTTTTAATATGGTTTTGAATCCTTACTTCTTTTTGATGACGCGCTCCGGGATGTCGTCAAAGGGGATGAACTCGCTGCGGTCAAAGGTGTGGCGCATCGCGAAAAAGCGCGGGTGCTGGCGCCAGCCTTCTTGGGTGGCCAGGCGGGCTGTGTTGTTGATGACGGCATCCGGCAGGGCCTCCTGCAGGGCGGCGATCTGCTCCTGGCTCAGCCCGTTTCGGGACAGCCAGATGCGCTCCAGCTTGGTAAGGCCATAAAGCGGGCTTAGATCGGCGATCTCGTTAAAGGCGATGTTCAAGTCCACCAGCTCCCCCAATTCCGCAAGGGGGGAGATGTCCGTCAGCTTGTTCATGAACAGCTCCAGGTATTGCAGATCCTTCAGGTGGGTGAGGCCGGACAGGTCCTTGATCTGGTTGTCTGCCAGGATGAGGTATTTAACCTTGGGGGTCAGTTTCAAAAAATCCAGGTCTGTAATGCGGTTGTGGCCCAGGTCCAAGGCCAGCATGTCGGGGCAGAGGGCCAGCTGGTTGAAGGCCGCGGACTTGTACAGGGGCTCGCCCCGCCGGTGCATGGAGAAGATGACGTCATCCGTGCGGCAGTGGAAGCCGGCGATGGTGAGCGTCATGCCAAACCGGATGTCCGGATAGGCCGCTGTCAGCGCGAAGGCCTGCTTCTCTGTCGGCCGGCTGTGAAACAGATCCACCTTTTGAAGTTTGGGCAGTTGCGCCAGCTCCTCTATCAAGACGTTGAACCGGCTTACCTTTGTGCGGCCCAAATCCAGGACTTCAATGTCCTTTTTTACCTTTTGGCCCTGGATGGTGACCTCCTCCGCCAGGAGGGGAAGGGTCAGACAAAGCAGCAGCGTCAGGATGATCAGCAAGCGTTTTAACATGGCGGGGCCCCTTTCGCGGTATCAATCAAGTCCCCATTATGGTATCATATTCCCCAGTTGAAGAGGAGGGTTTTTCATGAAAGCACGACGGATACTCCTGCTGTCCCTGTTGCTGTGCGTCATAACGGGCATCGCAAGCGCCCAAACGCTGCTGATCACCTTTGTAGGGGATACCAGCATCGGGGACGCCCTGCAGTTTCGCAACCACGAAAACAGCTACCACGATGTCGTGAAAAACAAAGGCTTTGACTGGCCTTTTTCATTGGTGAAGGAGGTCATGGCGGCGGATGACCTGACGGTTGCCAACCTGGAAGGCTCCATCACCACGCTCAAAAAGCACAAGGACATCCGCTATCCGCTGGTGATTGACCCGTCCCATCTGCAAATTTTAAAAGAAGGCAGCATTGAGGTGGTCAACACCGCCAACAACCACGCCTTTGACTTTTTGAAGCCCGGCTACGCGGACACCCTGCGCCACCTTGATGAGGCAGGCATCGTCCACTTCGGCACCTTGAGCCCGCCTTCCTCCACCGGGGTGGATACCCAGGCAGTTGTGACGGTGAAGGGCATCAAAATCGGCTTTATCGGCTACACCTATCCGCAGGACAGCGACCTAAAGCGCATCAAAGCCACCTCCGCGCGGCTGCGCGAAGAAGGCTGCGACCTTATTGTGCTCAGCCTGCACTGGGGGCGGGAAACCCATATGACGCCCAACAATGTGCAGTACAATTTTGCCCGGAAGGTGTTCAAGTTTGACATCGACTTAATCTTTGGCCACCATCCGCACGTGGTGCAGCCCATCGCGCTGTATGAGGGCCGCCCGGTGCTGTTCAGCACAGGCAACTTCACCTTTGGCACCATGAGCAAGGTGGATCGCTCAACGGGCCTGTTCCAGGTGGAGTATGACGTAAGTGGCGGCACACCCAAACTGGCTGCTGTGCGGGTCATCCCCTGCCTGACCAGCGGCAACGGGGATTACCGCCCCACCCCGGTGACGGACATAGACGCGCAAAAAGAGATTTTTGCCAAGCTCAGCTTCAAGAAACTGCCCAAGGGGTTTGATGCCCTGCCGGATACCTTCCTTGACACGGGCGAAGCGCGGTTTGACTGATCCACTTGTTGTTGAATGAAGAAGATAAAGAGGAACCCTATGAAAAAAACAGCTCTGATAACCATGTTGGCCCTGGCGATTTTGCTGATGCCCTTTTGCTGGGTGTCAGCAGACGCGAACATCAGCTATTTGCAGTTTGGGCACTACCCCGCGCAGAAGGACGGCACGGCGGACCCGATTTTGTGGAAAGTCTTGAAAAATGACGCGGACGGCGTGCTGCTGCTGAGCGAGTTTGTGCTGGATGCGCTTCCGGTGCAGGAAAGCGGCCGCTACAACGGGTATGAGTACTCCACCCTCAAAACCTGGCTGGAGGTGGATTTTGTGAACAAGGCCTTCAGCGCTGCTGAGCAGGCATTGATTACGCAGGAGCAGGGCGTGCTTCAGGTGCGCCTGCCCGCGGTGGAGGAATTGCGCAAGAAGGATGGCGGGTTTTTTGATGCGGAGGGGATCCGCGCTAAGCCCACCGCCTACGCGATTGAGCGCGGCGTGCAAAAATACGGCAGCGGGGACGCCAGCTACTGGACCAGCAACCGCGCCAGCAGCGACCCGAGTGGCCAGCGCAGGGTGCTGGACAAGGGCAGCTTTGGCTATGCCATCTCCAACTATGCCACAATTGGCGTGCGCCCCATGGTGCTGCTTACAAAAGACGCGCTGCAAAAGGCAGCTGGCATTGGCAGCGCGCAGGACCCCTTCACCCTGAACCTGCCAGACGCTACACCCGAACCCCAGGAAACAGCGGAGGAAGCGCCTGAAGTGGAAACTGAACCGCCTGCACCCACAGCGCAGGCGGAGGAACCCGTGCCCCCCGCAGCGGAGGAGGGGAGTGAACCAGCCACAGCACCGCTTTTGACAGAAGGCTTTCCGGAATTGACGGCGGACGGGTTTTTAAAACCGGGCGAAGCGCCGTATATCTTCAAGGATGAGGAAAACGGCATCTGGCGCTATGCCTCCCAGACCCTGCGCATTGTGATTACCCGCCAGCAAAACGTGGAAGAAAAGCTGCGCTGGTTTGAAAGCCAGGTGTTTTTCAAGGAGGGTGATCGCTTCCAGATGTACCCCAATGAGCCTGGGAACAAATTTAAAATGAAGCAGATGGAAAAAATCGCGGACCAGCACAACCTGGTGTTCGCGGTGAACGGAGATTACTACATCTACCGTGTCAACCGGCGCAACGCCACAAAATCCGCGGTGGCCATTGGCCGTGTGGCGCGTGATTTTACCATGCTGTATGATACGGCTGTCTCCCCCAACCGGAAAAACCACCCCAACCTGGATGTGATGGCGCTGTACCCGGACGGCACCATGAGCGTGCACGATGCCAATGAAAAAACCACCGAAGAGCTGTTGGCCATGGGTGCGATGGACGTGCTGTCCTTTGGGCCGGTATTGATCCGGGACGGCGCCATCAACGAGAAGGCTGTGTCCAACTTTGGCGTCACCCAACAGCCCCGCGCGGGCCTGGGCATGGTGCGCAAGGGCCATTTTATTCATCTGATGGTGGAGTCCCGCACCTCCAAAAGCAAAGGGGTCAACACCACCTGGATGGCGGAGCGGTTTGCACAGCTGGGCTGTGACACCGCCTTCAACCTGGACGGCGGGCAGACCGCTGTGGTGATTTTCATGGGCGAACAGCTTAATGAAATCGGCAAATACGACAACAAAACCAACTCCAGGCTGCAAAATGAAGTGATGGGGATTGGGCAGAGATAACTAAGTGGAAAGGGTCCACCCAAAATCCCCGTGATAGATCATTTGCTTGCTCATGCCGCCGTCCACCACCAGCGTTTGCCCGGTGATGAAGGCGGCTTTTTCTGAGCAGAGGAAGAAAACGGCGTTCACAATGTCCTCAGGTGTCCCGACACGGCCTGAAGGATGCTGGCTGGCGTCCGGGCCTGTGAGGGCGCTGTACGTGGTATCAATCCAGCCAGGCGCGATGGCGTTGACCCTTACCTTGCCCGACAGGCTGACGGCCAGCGCGTGGGTCAGCGCGGTGATGCCGCCTTTGGCCGCGGTATAGGACTCCGTCTGGGGCTGGGACTGGAAAGCGCGGGTGGAGGACAGGTTGATGACGCTGGCGCCCTTTCGCATGAGGGGCAAAAGCAGCCGGGTTAAATAGTAGGGCGCCGCCACGCCCACCTGGAGCACATGCAAAAAATCCGCATAGCCGCAGGCATCCAGCCCGCCGCGGCTGGTCATCGCGTTGTTGATGAGGACATCAAGCTGCCCGAAGCGCTCGGTACACGCGCGCGCGAAGGCTTCCAAATCCGCCTGTTTGCCCACATCGCCCAAAAAAGCGATATCAACTTCAAGCGGGATCTTTTGCACATCCATCGCAGCGACCAAAGCGCCGTTTTCCAAAAATGCCTTGGCCAGCGCCAGGCCAATGCCCTGCGCGGCGCCGGTGATGACGACCGTTTTGCCTGTAAATAATGACATATTGACTCCCCTTATTGTGTTGTCAGTCTACGGCGCGGTGCCTGCCTCGTCGTCCCAGCTGGCGAAAGAGGCTTCAAAGGCGGCGTTAAGGTGTTCAGGATCCACCCGCTGGGAGCCGTCCCCGCGGCTGTAGGAGAAATGCACACAGAAATGCCCGGGCATCCCGTTTTGCCGGTTGGCGACATAGCCATGGGGCATGCCGTTCATGGAGGCTGCGTACACCTGGTTTTGATAGCGCAGCAGGATGGGCCTGCGGTCCCAGCTCCAGGTGCCGCCGTAGACCCTGTTCATCTGCTGGGTGTCATAGGGGGTGACCGGCTCGGCGTCCAGGTGGCTTACCCCCATCATGCGCGCGCAGGTGAAGCGGATGCCGGTGCGCACGTCCTTGATTTCAAAGGTCGCGCCCATGGGGATTAAGTCCTCTGCCCCCGCGTACCAGGCAGGCATCAAGGTGAGCGGGCCTACTTCCTCAGGCCGCGTCATCAAGCGGGCCAGGGTGTCCCGATCGGCGCGCCCGCTTTTTATGAGGCTCTGATCGCTCTGGAATTGCACCAGCGCCTGATAGGTGGTGTGATCAAACACGCCGCTTGCGGGCGGACTGAGATAATGATGGCGGACCAGGGCCTGCTGCAGCCAGAGCACCGCGGTGCCCCGATCCCCGGGGCTGCTTTCCCTTGGCATCAGGGCGTTTAGGCCGGATAAGGCGATGCCCTGATTTGTTGTATCCCCGTTTTGATAAAGAACCCGCGCGAACAGGGCGGCGAGGGTGTCCTCATCCGCCTGGCCGCTCACAGGCAGCTGATGGGCCCTTTGGGCCTGCTCCACCGCGCGCAGGGTCAGCACGCCGAAATACCCATCCGGCTTGATGGATAAAAACCCCTGCTGATGCAGCGCCTCCTGCAGCAGACGGACATGATGGCCCCGCTCACCCAGCTGGCTGGGCGCAGGCAGGCTGGCGGCCGCAGCAGGCAGCGCAGGGGCGAGCAGCGCGCCCAGCAGCAGGAGCAGGAAAAGCTGTACAATTCGTTTTTTCATGGCCTTACTTACGGGTTTGGGGAAAACCACAGCGGGTGGGCGGAGTTGGGCTGGAACACCAAAAACGGGGTATCGCCTTTATCAATCAGGCAGCCGATGACGGCGGTCTGCTCGCCCTGGTCATATAAGGTGCGCAGGTCAGAAGGCGGGTTGATCAAAAAGTGCTGGCGGTATTCCGTGCCAGAGGCGCTTACAAAATAGAAGTCCTCCTTGCTGATGGGCGCGCGCCCGCCGGGCGCGGAAAGGGCTTTCACGCGCAAATAAATCAGGAAGTACTCCTGCGTTTTGGTTGGGTTGATGTTGTAGTTGGACATGTTCTTGGCGCGCTTGAGGGCGTCGCTGCCCCGGTGGCTTGATTGCAGCTCAATCTCAAAGGAGGCGTACTGGGTGTAGTAATCGCCCTCATACACAGCCAGCGTGTTGAGCGGGATGGGGTGTTCACGGGCGCCTGCGCGCGTGGATGCATCCTGCAGCATATCCTGCAGGGCGGGCGTGATTAAATCCGCCTTTATCAAAAGCGCGCCGTCTGTCAATTGCCCTGTGCCGCTAAAGGGGGCAAGGCCTTTGAACACGCCAAAGACGGTGACGACATCACCCGGCAAAATCAGCCGCTCATCCGGCTTGAGGGCATAGGCGGCCTGCAGCACGCGCTGCTTCGCCCCGCTTTGGATCAAGGTGAGCGTATAGCCCGCTTCCTCCTGATCGATATCCAGCACCATGGCTTCAAGGCGGATTTTTTGCTCCAGATGCTGCGAGGGGTCCCGCGCGTAGGCTTCCAGGGTATCAAGCGCAAGATAGCCCTCCGCGTCTGGCAGCTGCGCCTGACGGATCCGCGCGTCCACCTGCAGCCGCAGGGTTTCCAGCTGCGCCGGGCTGAGGCGGTCCAGGTCAATCCCCTCTGCTGATCGCGCAAACGGGGTGAGCAGCAGGCACAGCATCAGCCACAAGGCAAGGCGTTTTTTCATATTCGTCCCTCTTTACTAACAGTCGGCCGCTAAAAACAAAGCAATCTACACACTATTATCATACCCCGTTTGCCTAAAAAACAGCCCCCATCCAAAGGACAGGGGCTGCGGTTTACCTGAAACCAGACAGGTTGCCAGGCATTAGTAGTTGGTCAGGTTGTACATCTCAATGGCGTCGTTGGCCAGGTTGGTCAGCTTGGTCACCGCGTCCTCGGGGGACAGGCCCTTTAAGAACACTTCCTCGGTGACATCTTCCACGTACTGCCGCACTTCGGGGAAGACGGACAGCAGGGAGCCAACGTACTCGGGGCCAGAGGCGTGGAGCTGATCCAGCGCGGTCTGGAACTGCGGGAACTTGGCGATGTTCTCCTTGAAGGTGTCGGTGTCATGCGCCTTCATGTTGATGGGGAAGTAGCCGGTCCTGGCGTTCCAGACGGCCTGGTTTTCGGGGTTGATCATGTACTGGATGAACTCCCAGGAGGCGTCCATCTTGGCTTCGTCGCCGGAGTCGACCATCCACAGGGTGCCGCCGCCGGTGGAGACGCCGCCCTTGTCCTCCGCGTTGACATAGGGGAAGAAGGCGGTGCCCACTTCAAAGCTGTCCACGTTGGCCAGCACGCCCGCCAGGTTGGCGGTGGAGGCTAAGAAGATGGCGGTCTTGCCCGCGGCAAAGGCCGCGCGGGCCTGGCCCGTGCCGCCGCGCTCGATGTACTGGGTGTACTTGTTCTCGGAAATCTTCTTCCACATGTTGAACAGGTCCAGCGCCGCGCCGTTTTCATCAAAGGCGACCTTGGTGGCATAGGACTCACGGCCGTTGCCGTTGTTCACATACTCGCGGCCCATTTTGCCGGTCCACTGCTCAAAGAACCAACCGTAGTTGGAGAACAGGAAGCCCGCGCGGTCCAGCTTGCCTTCTGCGTCAAAGGTGGCCAGCTTCTCGGCGATCTCCAGGATGCCGTCAACCGTGGTGGGGATTTCGGTGATGCCCGCCTCGTCAAACGCGGTCTTGTTGTAATACATCAGGGGGGTGGAGCAGTTGAAGGGGACGGAGTTGATGACGCCGTCAATGGTGTAGTAGGCCAGGAGGTTGGGCTCGATGACGGAGGTGTCAAACCCGGTTTTGTCAATATAGGTCTGCACCGGCACCATCTTCTTTGAGTCGATGATGAAGCGGGAGCCGATTTCGTAGGTTTGCACGATGTCAAAGGGCAGCGCCTCACCCATGGCGGTGGCTTTCAGCTTGTTGATGGCGTCGTCGTACTCGCCCTGGTATTGGGCGTCGACCTCGATCTTGTCCTGGGAGGCGTTGAAGGCCTCAACCATGGAGGCGATGACCTCGGCATTGGTGCCGCCCAGGGAATACCAGAAGACAACCTTTGTCTTTCCGCCTTCCGCAAGCGCACTTAACCCGGTGAGGGCCAGCATCAGTACGAGGAGTAGAGCAACCAGTCTTTTCATAATAACTCCTTTCCAAAGCGTTTATTTTTTCACCTTCTGGTGAAAGTTACGGATTTAGCCTTTGACGGCGCCGGCCATCAAACCGTCAATCAATTGTTTTTGCATGAACACGAAGATGGACAGCGAGGGCACCAGTACGACGACCACGCCCGCCATCATCAGGCCGATTTGTTCCGAGTCGATGTCAAAGAGTTGGGAGATCCCGATTTGCGCGGTGCGCACCTTGTCGGAGTTGGTGACCAGCAGCGGCCAGAGGTACTGGTTCCACTGCAGCAAAAACACATAAGCGCCCAGAGCGCCCAGGGCGGGACGCGCCAGGGGGATGACGATGGACAGCAAAAAGCGCCAGTTGTTGCAGCCGTCCAGCTTGGCGGCCTCGTGCAACTCCCGCGCGAAGGTGAGGTAGTTCTGGCGCATCAGGAAGATGCCCATCGCCGAGCAGGCATAGGGCAAAATCATGGCCCGGTAGGTGTCCAGCCAGCCCCAGCCGGAGATGGTGAGGTAGTTGGCGATGATGGTGGCTTCCCAGGGCACCATCATGGTGGCCAGAATGCACATGAAGATGATGTTGCGGCCTTTAAAGTGCAGGAAGCTGAAGGCAAAGGCCGCCATGGAGCAGGTGGCCATCTGCAGCAGGGTGACCGACCCTGCGACGATGAAGGAGTTGAGGATCTGCCGCGGGATGCTGGTCTTGGTGAACACGAAGGTGTAGGAGATAAAGTCCATCCGTGTGGGGATTAAGCGGGAATACAGTTCAGAGGCAGGCATCCCGCTCATCATGAAGGTGTAGGCCAGCGGCAGGATGATCAGCGCTACCAGGGGCAGGTTGAGGCCGACGCGCAGCAGGGCGCTCAGCGCGTTTTTGTGTTTGCGGGTCAAACTGACGCTGCTCATTGGTAATGCACCTTCCTTTCCGCGCGGAACTGGATGAGCGTCACAATCATGATGATGATAAACAACACGATGGACCGCGCCGCAGCCGAGCCGAAGCGGAAGTTGCGGAAGGCATCCAGGTAGATGGAGTAGACGATCACGTTGGTGGTTTCATTGGGGCCGCCCATGGTAAGCAGGCGCACCTGCGTAAAGGACTGGAAGGCGCCGATGACATTGATGATGATCTGGAAAAACAGGGTGGGGGACAGGCTGGGCAGGGTGATGTGCCGCTGCTGGCGCCAGTAGCCCGCGCCGTCGATGGAGGCGCTTTCGTACAATTCATCCGGGATGTTGCGCAGGCCTGCGGAGATAAAGATGTAGTTGATGCCGGAGGCCAGCCAGATGGAGATCATGCAGATGACCGGGAAGGCCCAGGCCGGGTCGTTGAGCCAGTTGACGGTGGTGCCAAACAGGCGGTTGATGAGGCCGATACTGGGGTGGAAGATCATCTTGAAGCTCATCGCGGCGGCCGCGGAGGCGATGGCGATGGGCATGGCATAAATGGCGGAGGCAAAGGCGCGGCCCGGGAACTTCTTGCTGGTGAGCAGGCTGGTGACAAGGCCCAACAGCAGGCTGCCAAAGGCCACGAAAAACACAAAGCGCAGCGTCACCCACATGGAGTTCCAGAAGGAGGCCGCATAGCGGCCCGTCAAGATATCCAGGTAGTTTTTAAAGCCGTAAAACACCTTGGGCTGGCCCACGCTGTTGGTTAAAAAGGCGCTTAAATAGATGGTTTTAAACAGGGGGTAGAACAAAAAGACGCTGAACACCAGCAAGGCCGGCAGCATGAACAGCCAGGGCTCGATCTGTTCGTATAGGCTTTTTCTGCCTTTTTTAATACCGGGGTTGAGCAGGGGTGGTTGGGGTTTCCTGGCTTGCATTAAAACCTCCGCGCGTTGTTGAGGGCATCTGTGGGTGCAGAAGCATGGGCGAAAAAAGAAGGATGCGTCCGGCCACATGTTCAACTGAATTTCTTGCCCCTATACTATCGGATTTGCGGGGAATTGTAAAGCGCAAAGTTCAGGGGGAAAGCGGATAAAAACGCGCGCAGCGCCATATTCCACAAGCAAAAGCAACGCCATGTGCATGAAAAATTTTTACCAGACTTTACATAGATCAAGAAACAAGGATTCGCATAGGGGCTAAAAAGCCTTTACAGCGCCTGCGCCTTGGGCTACTATGGCATCAAAACGACACGGGCCCGTGAAACGCCAAGCTGCTTTCCCGGGAGCATGAGGAGGGTCTATGTTCAATCGAAATGAATACAGAGATTTAAATGTGGTGGCCGATTTGCGCTTGCCCATGACCACGACGCTGGTGCCGCATGGGGACAAAGAAGGCGCGCTGAGCTTTTCGCGCGTGTCACCCTATTGTGTGAACCTGAACGGCACCTGGGAATTTGCTTTTTTGGACAGCCCGCTGGCCTTGCCGGCAGACCCCGCTACACTGGAGACACCGGAGCGCATCGCTGTGCCCGGCAGCTGGGAGATGCAGGGTTATGGCCAGAAGCAGTACACCAACGTGTCCTTTCCCTTCCCCTATGACCCGCCGCATGTGCCGGATGAGAACCCCGTCGGCGTGTACCGCACCTGGTTTGACCTGCCGGAGGCCTTCCGCAACCGCCAGACCCGCCTGCGTTTTGAGGGCGTGGATTCCTGCTTTTATCTGTATGTGAACGGCACTTACGCCGGCTTTTCCAAGACGCCGCACTTGGCGGCCGCCTTTGACATCAGCCCCTTTGTAAAAGAAGACAGCCGCAATGAGCTTTTGGTGCTGGTCTTTCAGATGTCAGACGGCAGCTATTTGGAGGACCAGGACAAATGGCGCCACCACGGCATCTTCCGGGATGTGCTGCTTACCAGCCATGCCACGGAGCGCATCGAGGATGTGATCGCCATCGCCTCCCTAGACAGCGACAACCAAACCGGCACGCTGGATTTGACGGTGAAAACCACCGGTGTAAGCCAGGTTAAACTGAGCCTGCTGGATGGCGATCAGGTGCTGTTTGAAAAGACGGTCAAAACAAAGCAGGGCGAGGCAACAGGCAGCTACCGCTTTGCGCACATCACCCCCTGGACAGCGGAAACACCCAAACTGTACACCCTGCTGGTGGAAAGCGCGCACCAGGCGGAGGCGGTGCGCCTGGGCTTCCGGCGGGTTGAGATTGTGGGCGAGCGGCTCCTCATCAACGGGGTGTCCGTCAAATTAAAGGGCGTCAACCGCCATGACACGCATGAAACCCTGGGCGCTGTAATGCCCTATGAAACGCTGTATGAGGACGCCCTGATCATCAAGCGCAACAACATGAACGCGGTGCGCACCGCGCACTACCCCACCGATCCCCGCTTTTTGGACATCTGCGATGAAGTGGGCCTGTATGTGATTGATGAAGCGGACATCGAATGCCACGGCGTCACCCGCTTTGACAGCTATGACCTCATGGCGGTTGACCCCATCTGGGAAAAGCAGTTTGTGGACCGCGGTGTGCGCATGGTAGCGCGTGACCGCAACCACGCCAGCGTCATCTTCTGGTCGCTGGGCAATGAGTCGGGCTACGGCCACAACCACGTGCAGATGGCCAAGGCAATGCGCTTACTGGACAGCCGGCCCATCCATTATGAGCGGGACGAGCAGGGCGAGACAGCGGACATGATCTCCCACATGTACACCTCCGTCCCCCGCATCATTGAGCTGGCCAAGATGAAAAACCAGAAACCCTTCTTTTTGTGCGAGTACGCCCACGCGATGGGGCTGGGGCCCGGCAACCTGGAGGATTACTGGCAGGCCATCTACAAGTATGACCGCTTAATCGGCGGCTGCGTCTGGGAGATGGTGGACCACGGCATCAAGCAGGTCACACCGGACGGCCAGGAATACTACGCCTACGGCGGCGACTTTGGCGAGCACCCGCACGATGGCAACTTCTGCGTGGACGCGCTGCTCTACCCCGACCGCACCCCGCATACCGGCATGAAGGAGTACCGTCACGTGCTGCGTCCGGTGCGCGCTTTCATCAAGGATGAACAGGCCGGCAAAATCAGCCTGCGCAACTATTTTGACTTCACCAACCTGTCCAGCTTGAACCTGCAGTTCTTTGTGGAAAAAGACGGCACACTGATCAGCCAGGGCCGCAAGGAGATCAAGGGCGCACCGGGCAGGCAGGTGACCATCACCCTGCCCTTGGGTGAGTACCCAAGGGGCAGCCACCTGCGGCTGCGCTTTACCTTCAGGGACACGCCTGCCTGGGCCGAAGCCGGCCATGTGGTGGGGGAGGAGCAGCTGCCCCTCACGCTGGGCTATGAGCCAGCGAAGGCAGCCCTGCCAAAGGTGAAGCTGGAACTGACTCAGGACGCGCGCACCATCACCGTGCACAGCGGCCAGGCGGAATACCGGTTTACCCGCGCGGGCAAGGGGCTAAGCAACATCATTTTTAAGGGCACGCAGCTGATGAGCGAGCCCCTCACCCTCAATCTGTGGCGCGCGACCACGGACAACGACCGCGGCTTTGCCCGCATGGCCAGCCGCTGGCTGGATCGGGGCCTGGATAAACTGATGCTGCGCCTGACCCGGTTTGAATCCCAGGAGCAAGACGGGCAGATTATCGTCCACATCGCCACCGTGGCCGCGCCCAAGTCCCTGCGCCCGGTTTTGACCTTCAACCAAACGTTTGTGTTCCGGGATGACGGGCGGGTGCAGCTGACGATGGAATATGTGCCCATGGACATCAAGGAAGACCTGTACCTGCCACGCCTGGGCATGCGCTTTGGTATGCCAGCCCATTTTGACCGGGTGCGCTGGCTGGGCCGCGGCCCGCATGAGAGCTACCCGGACATGAAAACAGGCGCGCACTTTGGCCAGTACGCCATGGCCGTCAAGGATACGCATGAGCCCTATGTCTTCCCGCAGGAAAACGGCGCGCATGAAGACACCAGCCTGCTGATGGTGTACGCCCAAGCGGGCCAGGGCTTGGTGATTGCCTCCAGCGAAGGCTTTTCCTTCAGCGCGCATGACTACACCGTCGAGCAGCTGGAGGCAGCGCGCCACACCTACGAATTGCCCCGCGGCGGGGACACCCAGGTGCTTCTCGACGGCGTGATGGGGCCTTTGGGCACCAACTCCTGCGGGCCGGAGCCCCTTTTAGAGGACAGGCTGTACCTGCGGGAGCCCCGCAGCTTCCGTTTCACGCTCAAGACCATTGACGCGCAGAGCATGCCGGAGCTGTCGCAACTGAAGGAAGCCTTAATCGACTAAACTGCCTGCAACCTAAAGCGCGCTCCCCGTTTTGGATGGAGCGCGCTTTTTTTTGCTGTATGTTCTTATTGTTTGGCCACAATCAGCGGCACCTGCATCTCCCGGTTGGTGAAGCCGGCGTGCACACCGACAAGCCCGGCGTATTCCGGTTTCATGCTAAGGCAGGCATTGCCCCTGGCGATAGCGATGAAGTCCCCCAGCATGGCAGGCAAGCTGGGGTGCATGACCCCGGGGCCCAAAAGGCCGCTTGCCAGAAACTCCGCTGTGCTCATCAGGCTAAAGCGGTCTGCCAAGGCGGCTGTGAACACTTCCTTAAAGCGGTCGTGCACTCCCGGCTTGATGAAAAAGGCAGCCGTCCGCCCCTCTACGGCATAGGGACGGACCATGCAGTCCAGTATCTCCGGATAATCCGACAGCATCACATATTCCGCGTCCACCAGGCCGTGGTCGGCGGTGATGAGCAGCAAGGCGTCCTCCGGCAACCACTGGGCGAAGGCCTCCGCTTCCTGGTTGAGGGTGCGCACCAGCGTCATCACATCCGGGTGGTGCGCGCCGATTTCGTGCATCAGCATGTCCGGGTTGCCGTCATAGGCGTAGATGACATGCGCACCAGGCGCAAGACAGCGCGTGATGACGGCTTCTGCCATCTGCCCGCGGCCGGAGGTGACCACATCCCCGTAGGGGGAAATTTCCACCGCGTCAATGCCCTGCGCGCGCAGGCGGCTGGTGAAGGTGGTATAGGGCAACAGGCTCATCCCCGCGTTGTCAAGGCTTGCGAACTGGGTGTCGTTTTGCAGCCGGTTGATGAACAAGTCCACGTTTTGGTTCAGGCTGGGCAGGTGCATCGTCCAGCCAATCCAGCCGTGTTCAATGGGGTTTTTCCCGGACTTGAGCGAGGTGACCGCCGCCGTGGTGGTAGGCGGGTAGACGCTGGAGAGCGTGGTGTGAAGATGGCGCAGCAAAAAAGCGTCCTCCGGCAGCGCTTCCCTCAGCGTGGCGACAGACAGCCCGTCATACAGCAGCAGCACAATGCTGCGGTAGTGCTTCTCCCCAAGCAGCGCATCCACCACGGGATGTGTCTTTTGCAGGGGTACAAGACCGTGATGCGCCTCGATTGAGGCGATGACATTGGTAATGCAGTTGGTATAGTCTGGCAGCATGGGTCACTCCCTGTACAGGTCAATGAGGGCTTGGGTGCCCAGGTCGCCCTTGCCCTGCTCCTCCATTTTTTGGTACATCTTGAGGGTTTTGTTCAAGACAGGCAGCTTCAGCCCGCGCTGCTTGCCCTCATCCTTTGAGATGGCCAGATCCTTGATGAAATGCTTGATGAAAAAGCCGGGGTCCATATCGCCGGACACCATTTTGCGGCCGTTGTTGTCCATTTGCCAGGAGCCGGCAGCGCCGGTGGAGATGGTGTCCAGCATCGTGGTCAAATCCAGGCCTGCGGCCTCACCGTAGCGGATGGCCTCCGCCACGCCGGCCACCGCGCCCGCGATGGCAATCTGGTTGGCCATCTTGGTGTGCTGGCCCGCGCCGTCTGCGCCTTCTAAAATAATGGTCTTGCCCATGCACTCAAACAGGGGCTTCGCAGCCTCAAAATCCGCCTGCTCCCCGCCCACCATGATGGCCAGCGTGCCGGCTTTAGCCCCGTTGTCGCCGCCGGATACCGGGGCGTCCAGCGGGCGGAAGCCTTCCGCGCGCGCTTCCTTCGCGATGCGCTGCCAGAGGGCCGGGCTGGTGGTGGTCATGTCAATGAGCAGGGCGCCTTCTTCCGCGCTGTCCAAAATGCCGCCCTCGTGCAGGTAGACCTGCTCCACATCCTTGGGGTAGCCCACGATGGTGATGACGGCCTCTGCGCCCTTTACGCACTCGGCAATATTGTTAAACTGCAAGGCACCCTCTGCCACCAGGGGAGCAGCCTTGCTGGCCGTGCGGGTGTACACGCGCAGGGTGTGCCCGTTTTTCATCAGGTTGCGCGCCATGGAAATGCCCATGACACCGATGCCGATAAACGCGATTGTCATCATATTTTCTCCTTGTTTTAATTTTTCTTGTTGATAAAACCCGGGTCAAACACCTGGGTTTCTTCGCTGGCGTGCGGCTCTCTTAAGCTGCCGGAGCGGTAGGCGGCGATCAAGGCTTCCAGGTCCTCTATTTCCTGGGCCATGCTGGCGCCGGCGTCCGTATCCCCAATGGTGATGCGGCGGGGCAGCTGCTCCACCACCTTCAAAATGGGGCTGTCAAACAGCTCCTCATCCAGGTTTTCCCACACCGGGTGCTGCGCTAAGGCAAAGGAATGGGAGTTGTATATCAGTGTATACCCGCCCATGCCTGTGGTGGCCTGATAGGCCCTGGAGATGCCGCCGTCAATCATGTACAGCCTGCCCTTGCCCTTCACCGGGCTTTCGCCGCGCTTCAATTTCACGGGCACATGGCCGTTGACGATGTGCCCGGCATCCGGATTGAGCGAAAAGGCGGACAGGATCTTTTTGCAGGTCGCCTCCTCCTCTACCAGGCGATAGTAGGGGTTCATGACCTCGGTATGGGTGCTTTTGTCTTCAATGAGGGTGCGCTCAAAGGTGGCCATGCGGTTTTTGCCAAAGATGGGGGAGATGGGCCCGCACCACAGGTACCATAAAAAGTCCCGTGCCGCAATCTGCTCCTCGCTGTTGTACTTCAGATACCAGGCGTCGCGCACCTTGGCGTCGATATATTCAAACAAGGAGGCGCCGGAGAGCTCCCTTCCGCCCATGTTGACAGCGGCGAATGCGCCTTCCTCCGTCATGGGCACGCAGCCGTGGTAGAGCAATTGGCCGTTGCGCTTGGAGAACAAAGCCCCGTTGCTGATGAAAAAGCGCATGTGCTGCTGCAGACGCCCGTTGTGGCGGAAGGAAGCGGTAAGGGAATGCATCAGCTCCTCCTCGCCCTCAGTGAGCGCGAGGGGATCCTTTGGATCAATGGTGGGGAAGTTGGTGTCCTTTAAGGGGTAGTCCACCCCGTCAAGTGCGACCGTGCCCGTCTTAAAATCCACCCGGCTGAGCACATCGCGCGCGTCCATGCCGTACTCCGGCCGCCTTTTGATGAGCTGCCCTTCCAATTTAAACTGGATGACGGCCATCGCCTTTTGCATGCGGGCTGCCAGGCTTGGCTCCACCGTGTCAAACAGGTTGATGTTGAACTTGTCCTTGGGCAAAAAAGCGGTGCAGGGGTCATCCCCGTAGACCTCATTGGCGAAAACGGAGAGCGGGCGCAGGTTGAAGCCGTAGCCGTCCTCGAACAAATCAAAGGTGTTGTAGCTGATGCCCTGGCGGATGACGCTGGCAATCAAGGCCGGGTTGCCCAGGGCCGCGCCCATCCAGTGGATATCGTGGTTGCCCCACAGGACATCCACGTCCTCAAAGGCGATTAACTCATCCATGATCAAATCCGGGTGCGCGCCGCGGTCGTAAATATCGCCGATGATGTGCAGCCGCGCAACACACAACTTGCGGATGCCGGCGCACAGGGAGCTGATAAAGGCGCTGGCCACGCCTGTTTCCAAAATGGCGCGCACCACGCCCAGGTGGTACTGCGCGCGGCTTTCGTCCTCATCCACATAGCACAATTCGTCAATGGCGCTGTTGTAGTCCTCCGGGATGGCCATGCGCACCATGTCGCGCGTGTACTTGGCGGAGACCGCCTTAAACACCTTGATCAGCCGTGTGATGGTGAGGTAGTACCACTCCTCATTGAGCTTGCCGTCCTCCTGCTTGCGGCGCAGCATGGCCTCCGGCTCATAGATCAATTGCGCCAGTTCGTCCCGGTCCTTTCGCATGATGGCGCCGGAAAACAGGGTCTCAATCTTGTCCCGGATGGTGCCCGCAGCACTTTTGAGCATGCGCAAAAAGCCCTTGTGCTCCCCGTGCAGGTCGGAGAAATAGTACTCTGTCCCCTTGGGCAGGCGCATCCAGGTTTTCAGGTCCACAATGCGCGCGGCAGCCGCCTTTTGGGAGGGGAACTCCTTGGACAGTTGGGTTAAATAACGCAGGCGCATGTCCTGCGCGGACTGGGTCTGGTGCTGGATCATGCCTTCCTCCCAAAGCGGTCTATATGGTAATGCGTAGCATCATTGTACCGTATTTTACAAGCAGGCACAAGAATTGTGCATGTAAAAAGAAGCGGCGTGAAAGCCGCTTCCGTCAGGTTTGGGTAAAATTGGACTTAAGCTGCGGGCTTTTTCGCCACCAATTCCTCGTAGTCGTTCAGGTTATAGCTTTCATCATAGGGTGTTTCCAGCACGCCTTCGTTGATCAGCGTGATGATCTCATCCCGGCGCGGGTCGTCCAGGTTCAAATCCACGCCCACGATGGACCAGTTGTTGTCCACCTGCGGGGAGATGGGGGAGTGTTCGGCCAGGTAGGCCACAATCATGTCGCGGATGGAGTTGGAGGATTCCCACTCCTTCTTGCCTTCAATCAGGTTTTTGCCCTTGAGTGCGGAGGAGTAGCGGTAGTTGTTCACAGCCAGGGTTAATTGCTCGTCCTCCTTGAGCGGCGCGCCCTTGTACATCACGTTCTTGATGCGCTGGCCCTTGGGCTGGCTGAGGTCAATTTCATAGTCCACACCGGCGAACATGTCATACAGGTAGCCGGGGTATTCCGGGTCAAAGGAGATGTTGATGTCGCCCTCCTGCCACTGGTTGTAGCACTCGGCCGACCATTCCATGTAGGCCAGCAATTCCTTGCCGGTGATGGGCACGCGGTAGAGGGTGTTGTCAAACTTGTAGATGTCAAACACGTTGCCGTAGTTGATGTTGCCCTCGGGCAAATCGCTGGTGTCCTTGAAGAGGGCCGCCGCGGACACATCCGCGCCCGCGTTTTGCAGCTGGATCATGTTGATTAAATCCATCACCGCGGTGTCCTCAAGCTTGCCCTGGGGCAGGCCGAGAATCTCGTTTTCCGGCTGGAAGCGCGCGGTGGTGGACCCCAGGGGCGTGCCGCCCTCGCCGTCCTCTCCGCTGCCGCCGCCCTGGATGAAGTTGATGGTTTTCTCGTGCGCTTCCACAACCAGCGGGATGTCGCGGATCTCCTGGCTGGGTTCTATCTCCGCCATGTCGACAATCTCCACCTTGCCGTCTGTGACCTTCTTGTCCTTGTCAAAGGTGATATCAATGCGGGCGATCTCGCGCCCCGCGTTGCGCACGCCGGCAATCAGCGTATCGCCCTGTTGTTCGACCATGGACATGTGGTAGTGGCCCACCAGCAGCACGTTGACCTGCTTATTATCATCCAGAATCCGCTGCGCGGAATCGGCGCCGCCTTCCTCGTCAAACTCCGCCGCCATGCCCATGTGCGCGCAGACCACGATCAAATCGGCCTCATCGCCAATTTCAGCAATCGCTTCTTTCACGCCCAGGCTGCCGCTGACATAGCTGTGTTCCTCAATGCCTGGCTTGCCGCCATCCCACAGGGGCACATTGGGGGTGACCACGCCGATGACGGCAATCTTAATGCCCATGCGCTCAATGATCACCCAGCCCTTGCCGGTGACCAGTTTGCCCTCCGCATCCTTCACGTTGGCGGATAAAACGGGGAAATCGGCCTGGGCGATGATCTTTTGCATCGTCTCCATGCCCCAGTTAAACTCGTGGTTGCCCAGGGTCATCGCGTCAAAGGCCATGAAGTTCATCGCGGCCATCACGGGATGGGGCTCATCCGGGGTTTTGTTGTACAGGTCATCCGTCATGATGGTGCCCTGGATGGTGTCCCCGTTGTCCAGCAGGATGGTGTTGGGGTTCTCCTTACGCACCTGCTGGATATAGGTGTACAGGCGCGCCATGCCGTTGTTGGCGGTCTCCTTGTTGTCCTCATAGCTAAAGCCCCAGATGTTGCCGTGCAAATCCGAGGTGCCCAGGATGGTGATGTGCGTCTCGCCTTCAGCTGTGGCGGCGGGCAGCAACAGGATGACGAGGAGCAGGCTCATCATCAGCGCGATGGCTTTTTTGAGATGCTTCATAAGTTCTACCTCCGTTTTATGGTATTGTCAGGTGTCACAGTGCGTGTCCGGTGTTATATCCTTTGTACCATTTATTTACGAAAAATGCAAGAAAGCGGCCAAGCGGCCGCTGGATCGTTGCAGTAAATTTGATGACATTCGCGTTATTTTGGAATTGCGTCTGATGAGTACAGTTTGCTCAGCGTATCCTTGCCGGCGATGCCGTCGGTTTTGAGGTTGTGCTTGGCCTGGAATTCCTTGACCGCGGCCTCGGTGCCCGAGCCGTAGTCGCCGTCGTTGCTGCCTGATTTCAAGTAGCCCAACTCAATGAGCCGCGCCTGCAGGTTGACCACGTCCGTCCCTTTGCTGCCCTTTTTCAAGCTGACCACCTTCTCCGGCACCGGGGTATTGGTGGGCGCGGGCGTCGCGGTGGGCGGCGGGGTGGGGGACGGCGTTGGGCTGGGGGTTGGCGTGGGCGTGGGCAGGGAATCGCGCGCCTCCTCCACCGTTAGGAAGGTGGCGGACGGCGCTGGGGAGGCCTTGGGCGCAATCAGCCCGCCGCCTGAGAAAAAGAGAAAGTACAGCACGGCCAAAAGGACAATAATCAGCAAAGAGAACACCAAAATCCGTCTTTGTGCCTGGTTCATCGGTTGACGTGGATGCATAGCTTTCTCCTTTCCATGCCTGCTACCTATCTAACGCGGTACATCAGCTGTTTCCTGCATGCGCCATCATCAATTCCTGCTGGGCGTGCAGGGTGAGCGGGTCAATCAAGGGATCCAAATCCCCGTCCATGATCAAATCAATGGCGTAGAGGGTGAGGCTGATGCGGTGGTCCGTCACCCTGCCCTGGGGGAAGTTGTAGGTACGGATGCGCTCGCTGCGGTCGCCGGTACCCACCTGGCTGCGGCGGTGATCCGCGTGCTGGGCTTCCTGCGCCTCGCGCGCCTGCTCATACAAGCGGATTTTGAGCACCTTCATGGCCTGCTCGCGGTTTTTGATCTGGCTGCGCTCGTTCTGGCAGGAGACCACCAGGCCCGTGGGCAGGTGGGTGATGCGCACGGCGGAGTCCGTGGTGTTGACGTGCTGACCGCCCTGGCCGGTGGCGCGGAAGACGTCTATGCGCAGGTCACTCGGGTCGATGTGCACCTCCACATCCTCCAGCACCGGCAGCACGGCCACGGTGGCGGTAGAGGTGTGGATGCGGCCCTGGGACTCGGTCGCGGGCACGCGCTGGATGCGGTGCACCCCGCTTTCGTACTTCAAGCGGGAGAAGGCGCCGCGGCCCTCAATGGTGAACACGGCTTCCTTTACGCCGCCCAGCTCAGTTTCCGACAGCGACATCAGGGAGACAGAAAACCCCTTGCGTTCCGCATAGCGGGAATACATGCGCAACAAGGATGCGCCAAACAGGGCGGCTTCCTCGCCGCCGGCGCCCGCGCGGATTTCCATCACCACATCGCGGTCATCGTCTGCGTCCTTGGGCAGCATCAGCAGATGCAGCGCCGCCTCCTGCTGCACAAGCTGCTGGGTCAGCGCGTCCAACTCCTCCTGCGCCATGTCCTCAAAGCCGGGCTGGTGCAGCAGTTCGCGCACGCTGTCCGCCTCCTCACGTGTTTTGGAGAAGGCAGCCCAGGCGTCAAGCTGGGGCTGCAAATCCGCCATCTCCTTCATCAGGGACAAAAAAAGCGGCTGGTTCTGGATGGTTTCAGGCTGCGCGACGGTAAGCGCCAATTCCTCATAGCGCGCGGCCAGTTGCTCAAAAAAATCCTTCATGGCCTTAGGATACACCTTCCATACAGCGGGTTTCAAGTACGCGGGGCAACCCGGACAAATCAGGGTGGATGCGGGGCTTTGAAAACCCGGCCGGAACCAAGGCGCTGACGGCATCCGCCTGGTGATCGCCCAATTCCAGCAGCAGGTAGCCCCCGGGGTGTAAAAAGTCTGGCGCTTTTGCGATGATCCGCCGGTAAAAATCAAGGCCATCCGGGCCCGCTGCCAGGGCCAGCGCGGGCTCCTGTTTGACTTCTTCCTGCAGCCCCTCCATGTCGGGGAGGGGGATATAGGGCGGGTTGGACAGGATGACATCAAACTGCAGGCCCAAAAAGGGCGCGAACAAGTCACCCTGGCGGATGTCAATGTCCGCGCCTAAATGAAGCGCGTTGCGCCGGGTGAGCGCGATGGCCGATGCGCTGATATCGCCTGCGAATAAAAGGGCGTCCGGCTGCGCCAATTTGAGGCTGATGGCCAGACAGCCGCTGCCGCAGCACAGATCCAGCACGCGGCTTCCTGGCTGTACATGCAAAAGCGCGCGCTCACACAGGGCTTCCGTATCCTGCCGGGGGATGAGCACATCCGGCGCGGTCAAAAAGGCATGCCCCATAAAGTGGGCATGTCCCAAAATGTACTGCAGCGGCTCCCGCGCAGCGCGGCGGGAAACCAAGGCAAAAAACCGCGCCAGGACATCCTCCGCAAGCGGTGTATCCTGCGCGGTAAGCAGCTGTAAGTAGGGGGTATCCAACAAATCCGCCAACAGCAGCCGGGCGTTTAGCCGCGGGCTGTCAACGTTTGAAGCTTCCAGCTGCCGCTTGGCCGTGTCCAGGGCTTGCCGGATGGTCAAGCGCTTTGCACCGCCTCTTGCGCGCGGGGCAGGATGACATAGCCTTCCTCCGTCACCTCGCCCTCGGGCAGGCCGTGCAGTGCGGCTTCAAGCGCCGCGATGGCGACTTCCAGCATCCCCTCCGTCGGGGGCTTGGTGGTCAGGCGCTGCAATTGCATACCCGGCCAGCGTAATGCGCGTGTAAACGGGTTATTGGCGTGTGCCAGGCCCTTGAGCGCCTCATAGCCCAGCCCCGCCACGATGGGCAACAGCAGCAGGCGGGACAGCACGCGCGCTAAGTAATGGCTGCCCATGTCAAAGCCGGTGAGGCTGAAAATCAACTGATCCACCACCGAGTAAAAGAGGATGGACAAAATGAAGGTGAGCAGCAAAAAGCTGGTGCCGCAGCGGGGGTGCAGGGTGGTAAAGGTCTGCGCGGTCTTGGGTGTTAAGGGTTTGCCCGATTCGTGGTTGTACACGGCCTTGTGCTCCGCCCCGTGGTACTGGAAGGTGCGCCGCATGTCCGGCATCAGCCCCACCAGGTAAAGGTAGGTCATCAAAATCAGGATGCGGATGACGCCGCTGACCAGGTTGACGGCGGCCAGCGACCAGCCCGCCTGGCGCAGCGCCCTGGCGGGCAGGTTGGGCAGCATCACAAACAGCAGGGTGGACAGCACGACGGCAAACACCACCGCGAACCCCATCATGATCTTGTCCGCGCCCTTCCCCAGTTTTTCGCTCAGCCAGTTCTCAAACCGGGAGGGCTCCTCGCTCTCCAGCGCGCCTGTCATGTTGGCAGCATCGGTGAGCACCTTCATGCCCAGTTTCATCATCATGAACATGTTGACCGAGCCGCGGATGAAGGGCTTGGTCCAGATGGCGTTCTTTTTAAAGGGGGAGATATAGGCATCGCGCTTGATCACGATGTCCCCGTTCTCGCGCCGCACGGCCACCGCAATGGCGTCCGGCGCCTTCATCATCACGCCGTCCAGCACGGCCTGGCCGCCGATGTCCGGCTTCTTAGCCTCTTGTTTGGTATCAATGGAATGTGTCAATCCTAAGTCCTCCTACCGTTGTTTCATCTGAACAACTCATGTTGATTATACCCTTATATCGCCCGGAATCCATGAATAAACAGTAACAAAAAATGCCCTAAAAAGGGCATTTGGGCGCGTGAAAACGGACAAGGATCAGGCCTTCTCGGCTGCCTTTTCCGCCTTTTCCAGGCGGCGCTTAAAGCGATCCACACGGCCGCCAGTATCCACCAGCTTCTGCTTGCCGGTATAGAAGGGATGGCACTTGGAGCAGATGTCCACGCGCATTTCCTTGCGGATAGAGCCGGTCTCAAAGGTTTCACCGCACACGCAGCGCACGGTGGCTTTGCCGTAATTGGGATGGATGTCTTTCTTCATGGAATCTACCTCTTGGCGCATAACTTCCGGATTCATGGCGCGCTACCATGAGCCGCATCCGTTAGT
>CAYFUH010000019.1:0-30238 GCA_964346355.1 uncultured Christensenella sp.
TTCAAGTCTCGTCGACCGCACCATAGAGAAACCCTGTATTCACAACGGATACAGGGCTTTTGTTTGTGCTGAAAAGTGTGCTATACCCCAACGGGAATTTATTAGTCCATTCCTGCAATGAGGAATGCTGAAACAACTGTATTAGTTACCCAACTTCTTTAATGCTGCGGTGTAGTAAGGAAACCTGCTCAGCCATATCTTCTTGAGCAATGATCTTGTTCTTGACTGCCCATTCTAGAGAATTACTATGTACTCTCAATAGTGATGAAGAACAATTCATTGGATTTAGCATGCCTGCATAAATATGATAATTCCCGGAGGCTAGTAAATCAAACGAGCCGTGCGCTAATAGCTTATGCGCCATCTCGATGTAATTAACTTCATGATCTTTCCAGTTTTCTATTTCTTCTGAGGCAGCATCAATTTGCCTGCTTAGCAATGCACCTAGGTCATCTTTACAAGAAAGCGTTACTCCTTGAGCGTCCTGTTCATACTTGTTAATAAGATCTAGGCAGATGCCAATAAGACGCTCCTTGTGCTCTTCTTCTTTGGCTTGTTAAACAATGATTTGAACATTTTAGTGGAATCCTCCTGCTTGTGGCGGCATAACTTGCCGCCGATTGACAGATTATAGCATAGGTTTATGACCCTGCCGTGGCCTTTTTATGGATGGTTTGTGATGTGAACCAGGCAATTGGATGTCCTGCTGTTTTTCTCCTGCGCATTATGTCTTGCATGCTTACTAAACCGGTACTTCCCTGTATAATGATGCTTGCACCCAAGCACCCTGCGCAAGCATTTTTACCAAGGAGTCGGTATGTCACCTGCCAGATACACAGGTCAAAGAGCAGTCCTCGCCCGGATGGGCAAATTTTTGTCCTCCAGCTGGTTTGTGCAGGGGGATGAACAGAGCAATCAGTCCCGCCGCTCCCTGATTGTGTTCAACGTGCTGTCCAACGTGTCAGCCAACCTGATTGGCGGCAATTTTTTCACCGGTTTGTTGATTGTGCTGCAGGCGGATGACGGCTTTGTGGGGCTCATCACCATGCTCATCTTCAGCGCAAACCTGCTGCAGCTGTTTTCGCCCTTTATTCTGGAGCGGTTTGACCGCCGAAAGCCCATCTTGATTGCGGTGCGCGTGCTGATTCACTTGCTCAACATCGTGTTCATCGGGCTCATCCCGTTCCTGCCCGTCGCGGCGCAGACGCGCCTGGTCTTTTTGGGCTTTACCGTCTTTTTGGTCAACGCACTGGCCGCGTTTTCCGGGCCAGGCCTGTCCGTATGGCATATCGCGCATATCCCCTCATCTGTACGGGTACAGTATTTTTCGCTGGTCAGCATGCTCAACGGCATCTTTGTAGCGGTGTTCAACCTGCTGGGTTCGGGCGTTGTCGACTTGTTAAAGCAGGACGGCAGGGAGTTAATGGGCTTAAGCCTGCTGCGCGTTTTCGCGCTGGTTTTGGCTGTGTTTGACATCATCCGTCTTATCGCCATCAAGGAGTTGCCGGTTCAAACCCCTGTTAAAAAAATCAACCTGCGCGCGCTGCTGGTGCTGCCCTGGAAGCAGCCGGCCTATCTGCGCAGCGTGCTGGTGGTGGTGCTGTGGAGCGTGGTGGTGAACCTGCCGGGCAGCTATTACACAGTCTATCTGCTGCGGGAGCTGAATGTTGATTATACGTTCATCATGCTCATCTCAACGTTCAATATCCTGGTGCTGTTGGGCTTCACATTCGTGTGGCGCAAGATCTTCCTGGTGTATCATTGGTTAAAACCCTTGTCTGTCGGCATTTTGCTGTTTGCGCCTCATTATTTTTTGCTGTCCTTTGTGACCAGGGACCTCATCTTCCTGTACCCCATCGCCGTTATCTGGAGCTTTTTGTGCACCTGCGGCATTAACTTGGCCTTTTCAAGCGTCGCCTTCATCAACATCCCCAAGGAAAACCAGACGCTTTACATCGGCTTTTATTCCACCGCCAACTTTTTGGCCGCGCTGACCGCGGCGTTCATCGGCCGAACCTTTGTCACCAGCCTGGCGGGACTGCGCTTTACCATCTGGGGCGTGCCCTTTGGCGAAAAGCAGCTGCTGATGATGGTTGTCGGCGTCCTGATGCTGGGCACGGGGCTGGGTATTCGCGCGATCGCCCGCGCCAATATCAAGCAGGAATTGGAACATTAACAACAACCATAAAAGAACCCGTAATCAAAAGCCAGCCCCTTTTGAGGCTGGCTTTTTATGGTTGTCCTCAGGATTAGTAGGTTTCCTGCAACTCGATGTTCTTGTAGCGGCGCATGCCGGTGCCGGCGGGAATCAACTTGCCAATGATGACGTTTTCCTTCAGCCCGTCCAGCGGGTCGGTCTTGCCCTTGATGGCGGCTTCGGTCAAAACGCGGGTGGTCTCCTGGAAGGAGGCCGCGGACAGGAAGGAATCCGTCGCAAGGGAGGCCTTGGTAATGCCCAGCAGCACGCGCTTGGCGCTGGCCACGCGGGGGCCGTCATCCGGGTCGGCTTCGCCGCGGGCGACTTTTTCTTCAAAGTCCTTCACGGCCTGCGCGTTGGCTTCGTCAAACTGGAAGATGTCAACCAGGGAGCCGGGCAGCAGGTTGGTGTCACCGGATTCCTCCACGCGCACCTTGCGCAGCATCTGGCGGATGATGACCTCAATGTGCTTGTCGGCCAAACCAACGCCCTGGCTATGGTAGACGCTGAGCACTTCAGACAGCAGGTATTCCTGCACGGCCTTCACGCCCAGGATGCGCAGCAGGTGGTGGGGGTTTTTCGCGCCTTCGATCAGCTCGTCGCCCGCCTCCACATGGTCGCCGTCTTCCACCTTTAGCCTGGCGCCGTAGTGGATCAGGTAGGATTTCTTTTCTTCCGGGTTGTGCTCACTGGTGACCACGATTTCCCGGCGTTTCTTGGTGCTTTGGATCGTGACCCGGCCGGAGAGGTCCGACAGCGTCGCTTCGCGCTTAGGCTTGCGTGCCTCAAACAGCTCCTCAACACGGGGCAGACCCTGGGTGATGTCCTCAACGGAGGCGACGCCGCCGGTGTGGAAGGTACGCATTGTCAGCTGGGTGCCGGGCTCACCGATGGACTGCGCGGCGATGATGCCGACAGCCTCGCCGATGTCCACCAGGCCGCTGTGGGCCAGGTTGGTGCCGTAGCACTTGGCGCACACGCCGTTTTGGCAGCGGCAGGTGAGAACGGAACGCACCATAATCTTGCTTACGCCGGCATCCGCGATCTTGCGGGCCAGCAGCTGGTTGATTTCCTGGTTGGTGCTGCAGAGCAATTCACCCGTGATGGGGTCAAACACATCCTCCGCCGCGACGCGGCCGCTGATGCGCTCCTCCAGGGTTTCAATCTCGCTGATGGGCTGCACGGTGATGCCGCGGATCTTCTCATCGCGGTTTTCAAAGCAGTCAATCTCACGCACGATGACTTCCTGGCTCACGTCCACCAGACGCCTTGTCAAATAGCCGGAGTCAGCCGTGCGCAGCGCGGTGTCTGCCAGGGATTTACGGCTGCCGTGGGAGGACATGAAGAACTCCAGCACGTTTAAGCCTTCGCGGAAGTTGGAACGGATGGGCAACTCAATGGTCTTGCCGGAGGGCGAAGCCATCAGGCCGCGCATGCCCGCCAACTGCGACACCTGGCCGATGGATCCGCGGGCGCCGGAGTTGGTCATCATGTAGATGGGGTTGTTCTTGTCCAGCACGCCCATCACACGGCCTTTTAAGTCGTTGGTGGTGTTGCTCCAGATGTCGATGATGGACTTGTAGCGCTCATCCTCGCTCATCAGGCCGCGGCGGTAGCGTTTTTCGATGTTCTCTACCTGCTCATCCGCCTTGGTCAGCAGCTCCTGCTTCTCCGGGGGCACCACGATGTCTGAAATGGACACGGTGATGGCGCCCTTGGTGGAGTAGGTGTAGCCCAGGCGTTTGATGTCGTCCAGCACCTTGGCGGTGATGTTGACGCCGTGCACGTGGTAGCAGTTGTCCACGATGCGGCCCAGGTCCTTCTTGTTGACCTCATGGTCCACTTCCAGCAGGAACATATCGTCCATGCTGGCGCGGGGCTGCAGGCCCAGGTTCTGCGGGATGACGGAGTTGAAAATCAACAGGCCTAAGGTGCAGTCAATCAGCCTGCGCTCCGTCACGCCATCAAAGGTACGCGTCAGGCGCACTTTGATGGGGGCGTGCAGGGAGATTTCCTGCTCGTGGTAGGCCATCTCGGCCTCTGCCATGGAGGCGAAGACGCGGCCTGAGCCCAGCGCCTTTTCGTCCTTGAGCGTCAGGTAGTGGCAGCCAATCACCATGTCCTGGTTGGGGGAGATGACCGGCTTGCCGTCCTGGGGTTTCATGATGTTGTTGGCGGCCAGCATCAGGAAGCGGGCTTCCGCCTGCGCCTCTGAGGACAGCGGGACATGCACGGCCATCTGGTCGCCGTCAAAGTCGGCGTTGTAGGCAGTACAGACCAGGGGATGCAGCTTGATGGCCTTACCTTCAACCAGCACCGGCTCAAAGGCCTGGATGCCAAGGCGGTGCAGGGTGGGGGCGCGGTTGAGCAGCACCGGGTGCTCCTGGATGACATCCTCCAGGATATCCCAGACCTCGGGCCGCACTTTTTCCACCGCGCGCTTGGCGGATTTCACATTGTTGGAGATGCCCAGTTTGACCAGCTGTTCCATCACAAAGGGCTTGAACAATTCCAGCGCCATTTCCTTGGGCAGGCCGCACTGGTGCAGTTTCAGCTCGGGCCCCACCACGATGACGGAGCGGCCGGAGTAGTCCACGCGCTTGCCCAGCAAGTTCTGGCGGAAACGCCCCTGCTTGCCGCGCAGCAGGTCAGACAGGGATTTGAGCGGGCGGTTGCCCGGGCCTGTGACCGCGCGGCCGCGGCGGCCGTTGTCAATCAGGGCGTCCACGGCTTCCTGCAGCATGCGCTTCTCGTTGCGCACGATGATATCCGGCGTGCCCATCTCCAGCATCCGCTTCAAGCGGTTGTTGCGGTTGATAACACGGCGGTACAGGTCGTTGAGGTCACTGGTCGCGAAGCGGCCGCCGTCCAGTTGCACCATGGGGCGCAGGTCCGGCGGGATCACGGGCAGCACGTCCAGAATCATCCACTCGGGCTTGTTGTTGCTTTGCCGGAAGGCTTCCACCGCCTCCAAGCGCTTGATGGCGTGGGAGCGGCGCTGGCTTTCGGTTTCTTTGTCGCGCTCCTTCTCAATTAAAAACTCAATCTCTTCCTTTAAGGCGGCGCTCAGGGCGTCCAGGTCAAGGTCCTGCAGCAGGATCTTGATGGCCTCAGCGCCAATGCCCGCGCGGAAGCTGCCGCGCTCCTCTTCCGGCTTCATCATCAGCTGGCGGTAGGCGGCATCAGAAATCAGGGCGTATTTCTCGGTCTTGGTGTGCTCGGTGTTGCCGGGGTCAATCACGATGTAGGAGGCAAAATACAGCACTTTTTCCAGATTCCTGGGGCTGATGTCCATCAGCATGCCCAGGCGGCTGGGGATGCCCTTGAAATACCAGATATGGCTTACAGGGGCAGCCAGCTCGATGTGGCCCATGCGCTCGCGGCGCACCTTGGAGCGGGTGACCTGCACGCCGCATTTGTCACAGATTTTTTCCTTGTCGCGGTATTTGATGCGCTTGTATTTGCCGCAGCTGCACTCCCAGTCCTTCACCGGGCCAAAGATGCGCTCGCAAAACAGGCCGCCGCGCTCGGGCTTTAGGGTGCGGTAGTTGATGGTTTCAGGCTTGGTGACCTCACCATAGGACCACTCGCGAATCTCCTCCGGGGAGGCCATGCCAATCTGGATGGATTCCAGGTTTGTCAGTTCAAACATTCAATATTTCTCCTTGCGCCTGCGTGCGGTCACTCAATTTCCAGATCGTCGTCGTCAAAATCAAGTTCAAGGTCGTCATCCAGGTCCGCGTCGTCCTCCTCCGCGTCGGCGATGATGCCGCCCTGCGGCACGGTTGCTGGCTGTGCGTCCTCATCAATCTCATCCGCCAGGGCCAAGTCGTCCATATCCAGGCTGAGGGCCTCCATGGACAATTCCTCGATGTTGGCGGGGATGGCCTGCGCCTCTTCCTCCGCGGCATGCTCACGCGGCATGGGCTGGTCGTCATCGTCAAACTCGCGGATGACAATCTGCTGGTTGTTCTCACCCCAGACCTTGATGTCCAGGCTCAGCGCCTGCAGTTCCTTGATCAATACCTTGAAGCTCTCCGGGATGCCCGGGGTGGGGATGGAGTTGCCCTTGACAATGGCTTCATAGGCCTTCACGCGGCCCACCACGTCGTCGGACTTAACCGTCAGGATTTCCTGCAGGGTGTTCGCGGCGCCATAGGCTTCCAGCGCCCACACTTCCATCTCACCAAAGCGCTGGCCGCCAAACTGCGCCTTGCCGCCCAGCGGCTGCTGGGTGACTAAGGAGTAAGGGCCGGTGGAGCGCGCGTGCATCTTGTCATCCACCAGGTGGTGCAGCTTCAGGTAGTACATATAGCCAACGGTGACCTTGTTCTCAAAGGGCTCGCCGGTGCGTCCGTCATACAGGATGGTCTTGCCGTCGCGGGACAGGCCAGCCTTCTCCAGGGTGTCCTCAATGTCCTTTTCGTTGGCGCCGTCAAACACAGGGGTCGCGATGTGCCAGCCCAGTTTCTTGGCGGCCATGCCCAGATGCACTTCCAGCACCTGGCCCAGGTTCATCCGGGAGGGAACGCCCAGGGGGTTGAGGACGATGTCAAGCGGGGTGCCATCCGGCAGGAAGGGCATGTCGGCTTCCGGAATGATACGGGAGACAACGCCCTTGTTGCCGTGGCGGCCGGCCATCTTGTCGCCGACAGAGATCTTGCGCTTTTGCGCGATGTACACGCGCACCATCTGGTTCACACCCGGGGACAGCTCGTCCTTGTTTTCACGGGTGAACAGCTTCACGTCCACCACAATGCCGGATTCGCCGTGGGGCACCTTTAAGGAGGTGTCGCGCACCTCACGTGCCTTTTCGCCGAAGATGGCGCGCAGCAGGCGTTCCTCAGCGGTCAGCTCGGTCTCGCCCTTGGGGGTGACCTTGCCCACCAGGATGTCGCCGGAGCGCACTTCGGCGCCGATGCGCACGATGCCAAACTCGTCCAGGTCTTTTAAGGCTTCATCGCCCACGTTGGGGATGTCACGGGTAATCTCCTCCGGCCCCAGTTTGGTTTCACGGGCTTCGGATTCGTATTCTTCAATATGGATGGAGGTATAGACGTCGTCCTTCACCAGCTTTTCGCTGATGAGCACCGCGTCCTCATAGTTGTAGCCTTCCCAGGTCATAAAACCGATTAAGACGTTTCTGCCCAGGGCAATCTCGCCCAGCTCGGTCGCGGGGCCGTCGGCAAGCAGGTCGCCCGCCTTCACCGCATCGCCCACGTCCACGCGCGGGCGCTGGTTGATGCAGGTGGACTGGTTGCTTCTGGCAAACTTGGTCAGCCGATAGGCGTGCCTCTCGCCCAGTTCGTCCTTGATGACGATCTCGTCTGCGGACACGCTGTCCACCACGCCGTCATGCTTGGACAGGAGCACCACACCCGAGTCATAGGCAGCCTTGTATTCCATCCCGGTGCCCACGATGGGCGCCTGGGGGATGAGCAGCGGCACGGCCTGGCGCTGCATGTTGCTTCCCATCAGCGCGCGGTTGGCGTCGTCATTTTCCAAAAAGGGAATCATGGAGGTGGCGACGGATACCAGCTGCTTGGAGGACACGTCAATGTAGTCCACCTTGTCCCTGGGTACGCGCAGCACCTCGTCCCGCCAGCGCACGGTGACCAGCTCGTTGACGAAGCTGCCGTCCTCATTTAAGGGTTCCAGCGCCTGGGCGACATTGTATTTGTCTTCCTCATCCGCTGTCATGAACACAATCTCGTCCGTGACCCGGTGGGTCTTGGGATCCACCTTGCGGTAGGTGGCCTCAATGAAGCCGTACTCGTTGATGCGGGCATAGGTGGCCAGGGAGCCGATTAAGCCGATGTTGGGGCCTTCCGGCGTCTCAATGGGGCAGATGCGCGCGTAGTGGCTGTAGTGCACGTCGCGCACTTCCATGCCGGCGCGGTCACGGTTCAAGCCGCCGGGGCCCAAGGCCGACAGGCGGCGCTTGTGCGTCAGTTCGGCCAGCGGGTTGGGCTGGTCCATAAACTGGGACAGCTGGGAGGAGCCAAAGAACTCCTTGATGGCGGCGGAGACAGGGCGGATGTTGATCAAATCGCCCGGTTTGACATCGTTGGCGTCCTGGATGGCCATGCGCTCGCGCACGACGCGCTCCAGGCGGGACATGCCGATGCGCACCTGGTTTTGCAATAATTCGCCCACAGAGCGCAACCGCCGGTTGCCCAGGTGGTCAATGTCGTCAATGTCGCCCACGCCGTAGGGCAGGCCCAGCAGGTAGCTCACAGAGGCCACAATGTCATCAATGATGATGTGCTTGGGTACCAGGTTGCCGGCCTGTTCGGTCACAGCACGCTTCCAGTCGCTCTCTGGCACCTGGCTTAGGATGTGCTTCAAGGTGGGCAGGTGGACTGCTTCCAAGATGCCGCACTCCTTGGGGTCAAAGGGCAGGTGGTAGGCGGCGTCGGCGAAGTTGTTGCCCACAACCTTGTGGATGTGGTCGCCCACTTTAAGCATCACCACGTTGATGCCGGCGTTTTGGATGTTGAGAGCCACTTCTTCAGAAATGGTTTGGTCCTTCTTGACAAATACTTCCCCGGTTTCCGGGTCAGAGATGGTCTGCGCCGCGACATGGCCCGTGATGCGGTCAGCCACGCCCAGCTTTTTGTTGTATTTGTAGCGGCCCACGCGCATCAAATCATAGCGCTTGGGGTCAAAAAACAGGTTGCGCAAAAGCACCCGGGCGCCCTCTTCCGTGGGCGGTTCACCGGGCTTCTGGCGGCGGTAAATCTCAAGCAATGCGTCGGTTTCGGACTTGATGTTGGCGTCCCCATTGGTGATGGTGGCCATCAACCGCTCGTCCTCACCCAGCAGGTCGATGAGCTGCTGGTCGGTGCCGTAGCCCAGCGCCCGCAAAATGACGGTGACGGGCAGTTTGCGCGCGCGGTCAATCCGCACCCACAACCCGTCGTTGCTGTCGGTTTCAAATTCAATCCAGGCGCCGCGATTGGGAATAATCTGGCCTGCGAACAAATGCTTGCCGGCCTTGTCAATCTGCTTGGAATAATAAACGCCCGGGGAGCGCACCAACTGGCTGACGATGACACGCTCAGCGCCGTTGATGATAAACGTACCATGCTCGGTCATCAAAGGGAAATCCCCCATGAAGACTTCGCTTTCCTTGATCTCGCCGGTTTCCTTGTTCTTCAGGCGCACAAACACCTTCAGCGGCGCGGCGTAGGTCAAGTCGCGTTCCTTGCAGCGCTCCACACTGTTTTTGGGATTGCTGTCAAGCACGTAGTCGACAAACTCCAGCACCAGGTTCTCGCTGTAGTCTGTAATGGGGGAAACGTCGCTGAGCACTTCCCGGAAATCCTCTTCCAGAAAACGCCGGTAGGAGTTTTTCTGTACTTCGATCAGGTTGGGCATGTCGAGCACTTCATCGATGCGTGAGAAGCTGACGCGATTACGCAGTTTTCCCATCTGGACCTCATGAGCCATATTACCAAATCACCCCTTTTTTGCTGCCCAGTCGTCCCGGCGGAGGCGGTTTATATAATATAAGGAAACAACCTCACCTTCCCGCACAGTAACGATACTGATGCAATCATAAATAATAGCACCGTTTCGGGGTCCTGTCAAGCATTTTGGACAAACCCCGTAAACAAAGTCCCGCGGAATGCTTGACAGCCCGCAAAACGCATATTATAGTGTAGAAGTTAAAGGTTCCGCCTGCATAGCAGAACAGGCGGATTCCCTTGGGAAAAGGAGAGTTTTGATCGATGAAACGCACGTATCAGCCAAAGAAACGCAAACGCAACAAAGTTCATGGTTTCCGCAAGCGCATGTCCACTAAGAGTGGCCGCCGCGTCCTGTCCCGCCGCCGGCGCCGGGGCCGCAAGGTTTTGTCCGCCTAAGGCAGAAACCGTGACCGATCTGTAAGGCTGAAGATCCGCTCATTGCACGGTCAATTCACAGCGATGAGCGGTTTTTGCTTGCAGAGGGGAGTTCTTGTGTGCAGCAGCAGTATCGCATCCGTAAAAACGGGCATTTCCGTTACGTCTACCGCCGGGGGAAGCATGCGTCCGGCAAGCTGATTCGGCTGCACTATGTCAAGGCGCGGCGCATCCAGGTTGGCTTTTCTGTCAGCCGCCAGGTGGGGGGCGCGGTTGTGCGCAACCGGGTGAAGCGCAGGCTCAGGGAAAGCTTCAAAAGCCAGATTCCCCAGCTCAAAGGCGGCCACTATGTGTTTACCGCCAACCCGCAGGCCTCCCTTGCAACCTACCAGGACCTGTCCCGCCAGATGCGTGCCCTGCTTGAGCGCCTGGACACCTTCCGGGCCGTATGATCAAAAAGGGATTGCTCTTTTTGGTACGCTTTTACCAAAAGGCCATCAGCCCGTATCTGCCGGCATCCTGCCGCTATCAGCCCACCTGCTCTGAGTACATGCTCACCGCCATTGAGCGCTACGGCGCGCTGCGGGGCAGCTTCATGGGCATCAAGCGGATCTTCCGCTGCAACCCTTTTTCAAAGGGCGGCTATGACCCCGTACCGGAACCACCGGACAACGTAATAAGGAGGGATTAACCTCAGTGTCAGCCATCACCAATGCCTTAACCAACGTGATCCAATGGATTTACAGCCTCATCCACAACTACGGCTGGTCCATTGTCATCTTCACCTTGCTCATCCGTCTGGTCTTGATGCCGCTGGATATCTCCAGCCGCAAAGGCATGCGCAAGATGTCCAAGATCCAGCCGCAGCTAAACGCCCTGCAGAAGAAATACGCCAATGACAAGGCCAAGCTGCAGCAAAAGCAGTCCGAACTCATGCGCAAGGAGCGCTATAACCCGCTGTCCGGCTGCCTGCCGCTGCTCATTCAAATGCCCATCCTGTTTGCGATGTTCGGCGCCATGCGCGCCATCGCCAACAAAGAGGTGGTGGCGCAGGTGTTCCAGTTCCTCCAGGGCCAGACCCCAACATATGAGGGCTGGCTGTGGGTGAAGAACATCTGGATGGCGGACTCCCTCTTCGCGTCTGTCGCCCCCGCCCTCAACACCATGCAGATGGTGGGGCATGATGTCTGGTACAACGCCTGGAACGCCATCTCCGCTGCGGATCAGGCCATCATCCTGCAAAACATCGCGCAGCACGTGCCGGATTTCCAGGGCGCGCTGGATTTCGCGACCGCGGATGCGCTCAAGGCCTCCCTGCCCAGCCTGCAGGCCGCCCTGGTACAGATGCCTGCCTACCTGGAGCAGATTACACCCATGGCCGGGTTTGAGAACATCAACATGATTCTCTTCTCCTTTAAGGTGTATGAGCATTTCAACGGCTTGCTGATTCTGCCCGTTTTGGCAGGCGCCAGCCAACTGCTGATGACCAAGGTGAACCCCCAGGCTACCGGCCAGCAACCGGGCGCCGAAGGCCAGCAGGGCATGGGCAACTTCATGAAGTACTTCTTCCCGCTGTTCTCCGTCTACATTACTTTGACCAGCAACGCCGCCTTCGCGCTGTACTGGGTGGTCTCCAACCTGATCGCCACCGGGATGAGCTACTTCATCAACCTGTATTTTGACCAGAAGGAGAAGCAGGCGGCGGGAAATCAGTTGGAGGAAGGAACAGTAAAATGAAATCATTCGAAGCAAGCGGCCGAACGGTAGAGGAAGCCATCTCTGCCGGCCTGGCTGAAAACGGCTTGTCCATTGGCGACGTCAATGTCGAGATTTTAGAGGAAGGCTCAAAGGGGCTGTTTGGCCTGTTTGGCAGCCGCGAAGCGCGCGTGCGCCTCACCCTGATTGAAGAAACCCTGAGCCACTCCGATACGGCGGAGATGTTTAAGGATTCGCTCACCGAAGCGCCCGCGCCCCGCAGCAAGCCGGCCCGGCCAAAGCCGCAGCCGCAAAAGGCGGAACCTGCGCCGCGCGCGCCCCAGCCAAAGCGTGAGCCGCGCCCCAAAAAGGAGCAGCCTGCCCAGGCGGATCAACCCGCTTTGGCAGAAAAACCTGCCCGCGCCCGCAAACCGCGCGAGAAAAAGCCCCAGGAAAAGAAAGCCGCGCCCATCGCCGCCCCCTACGTGCGTGAGGAGCGCAACCTGACCCGCTTGGACAGCGTGCAGGCAGACAGCCCCGCCGGCATCGCGCAGGCCTTTATGAAGGAGCTGACCACCCTGATGGGGCTTGAGATCGATATTTCCGTCGCGCTTGATACAGACGGCCACGTCTTCTTAACCCTTCAGGGGGACCCGCAGGGCATCCTCATCGGCCGCCGCGGCGAGACGCTGGACGCGCTGCAGTACTTAACCAGCCTGAAGGTCAACCGCGGGCGGGAAGACTATGTCCGCGTCACGATTGATTCTGAAGGCTACCGCGAAAAGCGCGAGGAAGCGCTGGTGCGCCTGGCCAACCGCATGGCCAACCGCGCCCGCAAAACGGGCCGCCGCGTCGCCATGGAACCCATGAACCCCTACGAGCGGCGCATTTTCCACAGCGCGCTGCAGGCGGCGGAGGGCATCGCAACCCACTCCGAAGGGGAAGAGCCCAACCGCCACATTGTCATCACCCCTGTGAAAGACAACGGCGAACGGAATTAAAAATTCTGTTTGACAGAGTTTGACTGCCCCGCTATAATACCATCTGTTCACCATGTAAGGAGGGATGGATTGATGCTGGACATCACCGCCGCGCTCAAGGCGCCCGGTACATCGATTCCCTTTGAACACATGGAAGAATTGCCGCCAGTTCAGACGCTGGGCGAGGAAGTGACCTTCCCCAAGCCAGCGCGCATCAAGGGGGAGTTCACCCTGATGGATGACGCCCTGGTGATTGATGCGCACCTCACGGTGACAGCAGTCGCCACCTGTGCCCGGTGCCTTGACCCGGTAGAATACCCCGTCCGTGCCAAGATCTATGAGACCTTCCTGCGCGCGGATCCGCGCGACACAACGGAGGAAGATCCCTGGGAGGAGCGCCTGGTATTCACCGGTCACCGCGTGGACATCGCCCATCTGGTTATGTCACTGGCTGTGCTGGATCTGCCGATCCGCTTCCTCTGCGCGAAGGACTGCGCAGGCATCACACTGGAATCTGACGATTCCGCCAACGAAGAAGAGACGCTTCTTGAGCACCCCTTCGGAGCGCTCAAGCAGTTGTTCACCAAGTTTCAGGAGGAGTAACCATGGCTGTCCCAAAAATGAAAGTCTCCCGCGCGCGCGGCCGCAAGCGCAGGACCCACTACAAGCTGACCCTGCCCGCTATCGTCGCCTGCCCCAAGTGCAAGGAGATGAAATTGGCGCACCATGTCTGCAAGCTCTGCGGAACCTACAACGGCGTCCAGGTGCTTGAAATGGACGACGAAAAGAAGGCGTAAGTTCCCTTTTTGGTGTTCGCCCGTTGCGGAAGAGGAGTACGCAAGGGCTCCAACCGGAAGAGAGGCGCTCCCAGGCTGAAAGGGCGCTGTTGGGGCTTTGCGGAAGGTCGCTTCCAAGGGCTGCAGGATTCTGCCGGGGGTGCCCGATACAGCACAAAGAGGCGGCATATTTTGCCGCGAAGCAAGGTGGTACCACGGGTCGCCCGTCCATGCAGGACGCGGCGGCCTGTTTACGTTTTAAGGAGGCAATATGAGTCAGGAATTCAAGATGGAAAAAACCTTCCAGCCAAAGGATCGGGAGCATCAGATCTATGAAAACTGGGAGCGCTCCGGTGCCTTTGTCGCGCACCGGGTCAAAGGCAAGAAGCCCTTCACCATCATCATGCCGCCGCCCAACATTACGGGCCAGTTGCACATGGGCCACGCGGTGGACGTGACAGTGCAGGATATTTTGATCCGCTTCCACCGCATGCTGGGCGATCCCACGCTCTGGCTGCCGGGGACGGACCATGCCTCCATCGCGACAGAAAACCGCATCGTAGAGCAAATGCGCAAAGAAGGGGTCAGCAAGGAAGAAATTGGCCGCGAGGCCTTCCTTGAGCGCGCCTGGGCGTGGAAGGAGAAGTTTGGCGGGCAGATCACCCAGCAGCTGCGCCGGCTGGGCGCATCCTGCGACTGGAGCCGCGAGCGCTTCACCATGGATGAAGGGTGCTCCCGCGCGGTGATCGAAGTGTTTGTCAAGATGTATGAGCAGGGGCTCATCTACCGCGGCGAGCGCATCATCAACTGGTGCCCGGTCTGCCGCACCGCGCTGTCTGACATCGAGGTGGAGTATGAGGAGCAGCATTCCCACCTGTGGTACATTCACTACCCGGCGCAGGACGGGGGCGAAGGCGTGGTGGTGGCCACCACCCGGCCGGAGACCATGTTGGGCGATACCGGCGTGGCGGTCAACCCGGATGACACACGCTACCGCCACCTGATTGGCAAAAAGGTGGTGCTGCCGCTTGCTGAGCGTGTAATCGGTGTCGTGGCGGACGCCTATGTGGATCCGGAGTTTGGCACGGGCGCTGTGAAGATGACGCCCGCGCACGACCCCAACGACTTTGAAATCGCCAAGCGCCACAACCTGGCCATCCTGCGCGTGATGAACGACGACGGCACGATGAATGAGGCAGCGGGCAAGGACTACCAGGGACTCAGCGCAAAGGACTGCCGCAAACTGGTGCTGCAGCGCCTTCAGGAGCAGGGCTATCTGGTCAAAACCGAGGACTACACCCACAGCGTGGGCAGCTGTTCCCGCTGCCACACCACGGTAGAGCCGCTCATTTCCAAGCAATGGTTTTTGGAGATGGCCCCTCTGGCTGCACCCGCCGTCAAGGCTGTGCGCGATGGGGAGATCAAGTTTTATCCCGAGCGCTTCGCCAAGACCTATTTCAACTGGATGGACAACATCAGGGATTGGTGCATCAGCCGCCAATTGTGGTGGGGACACCGCATCCCGGCCTGGTACTGCGATACCTGCGGCAAAATCATCGTCGCGCGTGAGGCGCCGGATACCTGCCCGGATTGCGGTTCTGCCAAACTGCGCCAGGATGAGGACGTGCTGGACACCTGGTTCTCCTCCGCCCTGTGGCCTTTTTCCACCCTGGGATGGCCGGAGCAGACGGAAGATTTACAGTATTTCTATCCCACCAACACCCTGGCCACCGGCTATGACATCATCTTCTTCTGGGTTGCGCGGATGATCTTCTCCGGCATCGCCCACATGGGGCAGGTGCCCTTTGACACCGTGCTCGTCCACGGCATTGTGCGGGATGAGCAGGGACGCAAGATGTCCAAATCCCTGGGCAATGGCGTAGACCCGCTGGAATTGATTGATACCTACGGCGCGGACGCGCTGCGTTTCTCCCTGGTGCAGGGCGTGGCGCCCGGCGCTGACATGCGCGTGAGCAACGAACGCAGCGAGGCGGCGCGCAATTTCGCCAACAAGGTGTGGAACGCCTCCCGCTTTGTGCTGATGAACATGGACGGCGTTCCCGGCGCGGTTGATGTCAACCAGCTGCAAACGCCGGAGAAGTGGATCCTCAGCCGCTTGAACAAGGCGATCAAAGCGGTAACAGGCCACTTAAAGGGCAATGATTTGGGCCTGGCCGCTCAGGTGATTTATGATTTTGCCTGGAATGAGTTTTGCGACTGGTATATCGAGCTGTCCAAGGGCGATTTGTTTGACGGCAAGCGGGAGCGTAAGGCCCAGGCCCGCGCGGTGCTGTATGAGGTGCTGTCCGCCGTCCTGCGCCTGCTGCACCCCTTTATGCCCTTTTTGACAGAGATGATCTACCAGCAGCTGCCCGGGCATGAGGAGGACTCCTGCATGCTGGCGCCCTGGCCGCATGAGAAAAAGGAATATGATTTTACGGAAGAGGAGCAGCAGATGGAGGGCGTGATGGACATGATCCGCGCCATCCGTGTGGTGCGCCAGGAACTCAAGGTGCAGCCCGGCCACCGTGCGCGCGTGTTGCTCAAGCCCAAGGCGGGCTGGGCGGAGCGCCTCACCACGGCTGAACCCTACTTCCAGCGCCTGGCGGGCGCCGCCTCCCTGCAGATTCTGCCCATTGATGCGCAGGTGGAGGAGAAGACGGTATCTGCCGTGGGCATCATCGGCGAAGCGCTGATGCCGCTGGGTGAATTGGTGGATATTGAAAAAGAAATCGCGCGCCTTGAGAAGGAAGTGCAAACCCTGCAGGCGGAGATTGCCCGCAGCCAGGGCAAACTGAACAACGAAGGCTTTGTGAAGAAGGCGCCTCCTGCCCTGGTGGATGCCGAGAAGGAAAAGATCAGCCAAAACGAAGGCATCCTGGAGACGGTGAACCACCGCCTGGCGGAACTGCGCCAATGAGCGGCGCGAAGGGCTTTCACCATATCCCGGTGCTAAAAGACGAGGTGCTGTGTGCCCTGCAAGCTGCCCCTGGCGGTGTCTACCTGGATGGCACCGTGGGCGGCGGCGGGCACGCGGCTGCTTTGCTTGACAGCCTGCATGGTGAAGCAAAACTGTATGCCCTTGACCGGGATCAGGACGCGCTCACAGCGGCCGGGAAACGCCTCGCATACTGGGGTGACGCGGTCACCCTGCGCCACGGCAACTTCCATGACGCGCAGGACATCTATCCGGGTTTGCTGTTTGACGGCATCCTGCTGGACTTGGGCGTGTCTTCCTGGCAATTGGACGCGGCGGAACGCGGCTTTAGCTACCACGAGGACGCGCCGCTGGACATGCGCATGGACCAGTCTTCCGGTATCACCGCGGCGCAGTGGCTGAACACAACGGACGAAAAAACCATCACCCAGGCGCTTTATGACTACGCGGATGAGCGCTGGGCCGCGCGGATCGCCAAATTAATCGTAGAAATGCGCAGGGAACAGCCGTTTGCCACCACGCAGGATTTGGTGCGCGCGGTGGACCGCGCCATCCCCAAGGCGGTGCGCCGGAAGGATGAGGGACACCCCGCCAGGCGCGCCTTCCAGGCGGTGCGCATCGCGGTGAACGATGAATTGGCCCCGCTCAAACAGGCGCTGGAGGACCTGGCGCAGATGCTCAAGCCCGGCGGCAGGCTGTGCGTGATTACCTTTCATTCCATAGAGGACAGGGCGGTCAAACAGGCTTTCGCCAAAATGAAGAACCCCTGCGAGTGCCCGGTTAACGCGCCCATCTGCGTCTGCGGCAAAAAGCCTTTGGTCAACTTGCCCAAGGGCTACCCCAAAGCGCCGGGCGAGGCAGAGCTGGACGCCAACCCCCGTGCCCGCAGCGCCAAGTTGCGCTGCGCGCAGAGGCTGCTTCATGAGTAAACTGTTTGTGGTCGCAACGCCCATTGGCAACCTGGGGGACATGAGCCCGCGGGCGATTGCGACGCTTCAGGAAGCGGACTTGATCCTGGCGGAGGATACCCGTGTCACGCGCAAGCTGCTGACCGCCTTTGACATCAAAACGCCCCTGGAAAGCTATCACCAGCATAACGAGCGGGAGAAAGCCGCCCAGGTTGTCGCGTGCATGACGGCAGAGGGGATGACAGTTGCCTTGGTCAGCGACGCGGGCATGCCTGCGGTGAGTGACCCGGGCGCCCTGCTTGTGGATGCGGCGCATGCGGCAAACATCCCTGTTTTCTGTGTGCCTGGCCCCAGCGCCATGGCGGCCGCCCTGTCCGCCAGCGGTTTCATGGAAGCAGCCTTCGCCTTTTATGGTTTTTTGCCGCGCAAGAAAAAGGAATTGCGGGACAGCCTGCACGCGCTGCAAAATGGCCCGCCCCTGGCGGTTATCTATGAGTCCCCGCACCGGGTGCTGGATTTATTGAAGGCCATTGCCGAAGTTTATCCTGGCCTTGACCTGTCCGTCAGCCGGGAATTGACCAAGCTGCATGAACACACACTGCGAAACAGCGCGGAGGAAATGCTGGCATATTTTGCTGCGCACGAGGAGGCGCTGCGCGGGGAATTCGCGCTGGTTTTGCGCCTGCCCCAAACAGAAGAAAAACAGCCCGCTGCCCCTCTTGGTCTGGAAGCGCAGTTAGTGGATTTGATGGCGCAAGGCCATACCCTCAGGGACGCGCAGGCAGCCTTGTTCGCGCAGGGACAGCGCAAAAACGCTGTCTACGCGGCCGCCCTGAACCTCAAAAAACTGGCCGCGGAGCAACTCAACGCACCGGACGCACAAAATTGACAGGCTTTTTGCCCTCTGTTATGATGCGCTTGCCGGTACAACATGATTGACCGGACATGTATCCGCTACGCGACGTAGGGTATCAAAAAGAGCCCGAACGGAGGTCCGCCATGCAATCCGCACAGATTCGCAAACTTACCTTAACAGCCATTCTCATCGCCTTTGTGTTCCTCTTGGGGCTCACGCCCATTGGCATGATTCCCCTGGGGTTCATCAATGTGACCATCCTGGTGGTGCCCGTTGTCATCGGCACCATCATGCTGGGGCTCACACCGGGGCTGATGATTGGCTTTTTCTTTGGCTCGGCCAGCCTCATGAGCGTGCTGGGCTTGTCCATGACGCCGCCCAGCGCACTGGCCGGCACGCTGCTGGCCTCAAGCCCTATTTTGACGGTCATCATGTGCTACCTGCCCCGTCTGCTCATCCCGGTGATGGTGCACCTGACCTGCCAGGCGCTCACCAAAGCTGGGCGCAAGCGCCTGGCGCTGCCGGTGGCTGCCGCGGTGGGTTCCCTCACCAACACGGTGTTTTACCTGGGGCTGATGTACCTGTTTTATCGTTTCGCTCAGCTTGACGCCGGCAAAATCGTCAACCTGATTTTGGGCACCGGCTTCATCGCCGGCATGTCCGAGGCCGCGGTTGCGGCAATCCTGGCGCCGGCCATCATCATCGCGCTGAAAAAAGCGCTGAACATCAAGGAAGAAGTGCAATGATTTTAGTCATGGATGTGGGCAACACCAACATCAAGACCGCTGTGTTCAAGGGGCGGGAGCTGGTCAAGTCCTGGCGCGTGTCCACCAACACCAGCTATACCTCCGACGAATACGGCGTCAAAATGATGTCGATGTTTGAGCATGTCAAGCTGTCCGAAAAAGACATCGAGGGCATTATGATTTCCTCGGTTGTGCCCAGCATCAACTTCACCATCGAGCACATGTGCGATGATTATTTCAATGTCACGCCGCACTTTGTGGAGCCGGGGCTTAAAACCGGCATCAACAACCTGTATGAAAACCCGAAGGAACTGGGGTCTGACCGCATCAGCAACGCTGTCGCAGCCTATACGCAGTATGGCTCGCCCTGCATCTTCATCGACTTTGGCACCGCTACCAGCTTTGGCGTCATCAGCGGCAAGGGCAACTTCATGGGCGGCTGTATTTTAACCGGCATCCGCCTGGCGCGGGAGGCCGTGGTCACCGGCACTTCCAAGCTACCGCATTTTGAACTCAACCTGCCGGACAAGGTCATCGGCCGCAGCACCATCACCAACCTGCAGTCCGGCCTGTTGTATGGCTATGTCGGCCAGGTGAACTACCTGGTGGAGCGCATCAAGCAGGAGATTGGGGAGGACAACGCCACCGTGGTTGCGACCGGCGGGTTTGCCCACTACATCGCCGACCAGTCCGATGCCATCATGCACGTGGACAGCCTGCTCACCTTAAAAGGCATCCGCATGATCTATGAGAAGAACTTCATGTAGTTGCATCCATTTCAAACAAGAACCGCCGGCACTTGCCGGCGGTTTTCTTATCTATAATACCTGGTCTTGTATTCCAGCTTCTGTTTTAACTTGGGTTTGCGCTTCCTTGTAATCAGTTTAAACAACAATTGCGAGATAACAGCCACCGCGATCACGGGCAGCAGCACGATAAACAAAAACTCAAGGGAGAAGCGGGGGAAGGGGTTGGGGTCGGCCATGGTGTAGGCCTCAATCTCCGCCACGGTGGGCGCCAGGGAAGGCCGCCTGCTTATCGAGCGCGCGGCGATGAGTTCATACTGCACCGGCTCCGCGCCCGCTGCCAGCGGGGTGTAGGTCATGGTGCCCATCACCTCGCCCGCTTCAATGGGCGCTTCCAGCGTCCGTGAATACTCAATCTGCGTGCGGGTGTTGTAGACGTTCATCTGGTCGTCCGTGCTGCCCTTCAGCGCGATCAAGGAGTCATTGGCGCCCGGATCCACCTTGCGCAGGTTCAACTCCAGCCGCCCCAAATCGGCATCCTCCATCGAAAAGCCGGTGATGTTGATGACCTTGGGGTTCTCCCGGTACAATTCCGCCACACTGGTGGACACATACTGGGAAAAGCCATACTCCATCAGCCGTCTGGTATCCCGCCATTTATCGGTGGAGCCGGAGTGCAAAACGACGGAGATCAGCGGGATGCCCTGCTTGGTGGCAGAGCCCACAAAGCACTCCCCGGCCTGGGAGTGATTGCCGGTTTTGATGCCGGTGGCGTATTGGTAGTAATGGCTGTTGTCCTCGCCCGCTGAGAGGAAGTTGATGGCGCGGTTGTTGAATTTGCGCGCCTTTGACATATTAGTCTCAGGCAAAGTGTAGCTGACCAGCGCCGCCACCTCGCGAAACGCCATGTTTTGCATGGCTTCCCGCGCGATGATAGCCAGGTCCCTGGCGGTGGACAGATGGTAGTCATCATGATAGCCGTGGGAGTTGGTGAAGTGCGTGGCTGTGCAGCCATACCGCGCGGCGGCCTCGTTCATCAGGTTCACAAAGGCGGCTTCCGAGCCCATCAAATGCTCGGCGATGGCGATGGCGCCATCGTTGCCGGAGTACACCATGGTGGCGCGGATTAAGTCACCCAGGCGCACCTGCTCCCCCGCCTGCAGGCCCAGCTTGGCCGCGTCCTCGGGCATGTTGGCGGCATTCGGGGAAACCGTGACGATGCTGTCCTGCTCGCCCATGGTGAGGGCCAACAGGACGGTCAGGATTTTGGTGGTGGAGGCGGGCGGGCGCATCTCGTCCGCGTTTTTCTCAAACAGCACATGCCCGCTGTTTTGCTCAATCACAATGGCGCTTTGGGCGCGCAGGTTCCTGGCGCTCAGGTTTTCCGGGTGGTTGGCGTCATACTCGCTGGCCTGTGCGCCTGAAAACGGCATCAGCAAACACACCAGCAGGATGACAATCACCCGCTTGACCTTGTGCTTGTTGTCCTTACAAACCATGCCGCGCTCCTTTCTTTGGAACGTGGCATATCCTATCACATCTCGTCCTGCTTGTATAGTTTGGGTCCCTCATCATACAGGTTGCCGCCAAAGGCGTCCACCGCGACCACAGCCGGGAAATCCTCAATCACAAAGCGGTGAATGGCTTCCGGCCCCAGGTCGGGATAGGCCAGCACCTCAAAGGATTTGATGGACTTGGAGATAAGCACGGCGGAGCCGCCCACCGCGCCAAAGTAAACCGCGCCGTATTCCGGCATCAAAGAAAGGGTGTTGGGGCCCAGGCGGCCTTTGCCAATCATGCCTTTTAAGCCCAGTTTCAAAAGCGGCGGGGTGTAGATGTCCATGCGGTAGGTGCTGGTGGGGCCGGCAGAGCCCACCGCCTGCCCGGGCCTGGCGGGCGCGGGGCCGACGTAGTAGATGGTCTGGCCCTCCAGGTCCACCGGCAAGGGCTCATTCTTCTCAACCAGCGCGACCAAGCGCTTGTGCGCGGCATCCCGTCCTGTGAGCACTGTGCCGGACAGCAAGACCTGGTCCCCGGCGCGCAAATCCTTGATGGTTTCTTCCGTCAGTGGCAGCTGAACCTTCTTCATCGTCTACTCCTTCTTAAATTGTCTTCTCGGCATGCCGTGCTGCGTGGCAGCAGATGTTGACCGCCACCGGCAGCCCGGCGATGTGGGTGGGGGCGGAGATCACATGCACCTTCAGCACGGTGGTTTCCCCGCCGTAGCCCGCAGGCCCAATACCCAACTTGTTGATGCCCTGCTCCAGCTCCGTCTCCAGCTGCGCATAGCGCGGGTCCTTGTGGCTGCGGGTTAAGGGCAGGCTGGTGGCGCGCTTGGCCATAATGGCTGCCAGTTCAAAGCTGCCGCCAATGCCCACGCCCACAACCAGCGGCGGGCAGGGGTTGGGGCCGGCTTCCTCAACGGCCTTCAGCACAAAGCGCTTCACGCCATCCACCCCGTCAGAGACAGTCAGCATTTTGGACTGGCTCATGTTCTCGCTGCCAAAGCCCTTGGCGATGGCCATGATGTGCACCTGGTCGCCCGGCACAATGCGTGTATGAATCACGCAGGGGGTGTTGTCCCCGGTGTTCTTGCGGTCAAACAGGGGTTCTGCCACGATGGATTTGCGCAAAAAGCCCTCGGTATAGGCCTTGCGCACGCCCGCGTTGACGGCGTCCTCCAGGCTGCCGCCCACCAGGTGCACATCCTGCCCCACGGTGATAAAAACCACAGACATGCCGGTGTCCTGGCAGACCGCCAGGCTTTCCTCCGCGCCAATGCGGTTGTTTTCCAAAATCTGATCCAGCACCATCTTGCCCAGGGGGGAGGCTTCCTTGTCCCTGGATTCCTCCAGCTTGTCCATCACGTCCTTGCCGATGACGTAGTTGGCCTCCAGAAACAATTCCGCCACCGCCTGTGTGATCTGGGATACATCCATTTCTCGCATCCAAGTGTTCTCCTTTTATTATAGTCGTATCATTTCCTGTTGCCAGGCTGTTTTCATGGCGCGGCCGCTGCCCAGGTACCACAGTTCCTCCGCCTTCATGTCCAGGCTGGTATCCACCCGCCGCTCTTGCGCCGGGCGGTCCACCAGGAGGAAGCCATGCCGGGTAATGGCAGCCAGCAGGGGTTTGGCGCGGTTTGAAAAGCCAAGCAAGCGCGCGTAGCTGGGGACAAGGTCCCGCGGCTGTGTGCCAATCAAAGCTTGTGTCAGCGCGCGGCTGATGCGCGCAGCAGGGTAGCGCTTTGTTTTGACCTGGTTGATCAACTCTGCCCGGCTAATCACTTCCCGCAAGGCTTTCTTGATGCGGTCCTCCAGCCCTTCAGAGATTTCGGGTACCTGGCGCAAGGCTTCCGGGCTCATCTTCTGCAGGTGCGCAAGCAGCGCTTTATCCAACGCGTCCGGCGGGTGGGTCACCGCCTGGCGGATGACCGCCTGGCTTGTTTGCGGGCAGATGCCGCCCAGATCAGCATCCGGGTCTCCCAGGAGCATCCCGCGCACCGCGCTGGCGGAGGCAAAGCCCCCAGTGTCCCGGCTGTGGTAGTCGCCCTTTCGCAGCACCACTACTGGGGTGATGGCACTGCCCAGTTCCAGGTGCGCCCGCAGATAGCTCACCCCCAGGATGAAATTGGGGGCTTGTAGCAGTGCTTCATCCACCTGCTTCAGGCTGGCCGCCATCGCTAATCCCTGGGCCTTGGCGAAGGAATGGCCGCCTTCAAGCGCCTGCTTCAATGTACGCTTGAACATGTCATCCGGCGCGTGCAGCATGCGCGCGGTATCAGACAGGGCTTGCAGGTCGGTGGTTTCGCAGCCAAAACTTTGGTGGGTCACCACGCCCAGCTGGTGCAGGATGCCCACCCCGCCCATCGCGAAGCGGTTGGCCTGCGCGCAGGAGAAGGAAAAAGGCATCCCAAGCACCAGGTCAAACCCATTTAAAAGCGCCATGCGCGCCCGGTCCTGGGTGGAAAACATCATCGCGTCCCCGCGCTGGGAAAAGGCGCTGCCCAGCACGCAGACCATATAGTCCGCCTGGGTCAACTCCCGTGCTCTTCTCAACTGGTGCAGGTGCCCTTCATGGAAGGGATCATACTCCGCGATGATGCCGCAAACCTTCATATATCCTCCGCCAAACACCTATAGTATACCATCTTTTTCCTGCCTTACAAAGTTGACAACAGGACACGCGAAACCTATAATGCAAAGGAATAACAAAAGGAGGTGGCCTTTCATGGATGACGGCGCTAGATGTCAGGCATCAGAAGGCGTTCCGCGATCGCGACGCATCCTTGATGCGCTGCCGTAATAAGCCTTCACCTGTCTTCTGCCACGTCGCCAGCACTTGCAACCCCGGCAAGGTGCTTTTTTGCGCGTACAAAGTGAACGGAGGAGATTCCAATGAACTGGGAACAAATTGAATCCAGACTGGATCAGTTAATGGCCGAAAACCGCCACGGCCTGCTGCGTGGCGCGTTGATGATGTTAAACCCTGTGGATATCGCGGGGTATATGAAAAGATTAAACCGGGAAAAACTGCTGATGCTCTTCCGCATCCTGCCCAAGGATGTCTCCGCGGATGTATTTAGCTATATGGATAGTGACCAGCGCCAGGAGCTGGTGGAAAGCATCGCGGACGCCGAAATCAGCGCGCTGATTGACGAGATGTTTGTGGACGACGCGGTTGACTTTTTGGAGGAGCTGCCCGCCAACGCCGTCAAGCGCGTGCTGCAGAATACCGATCCCAAAACCCGCGCCATCATCAACCAATTTTTGAAATATCCGGAAAACTCCGCCGGCAGCCTGATGACCATCGAATATTGCGAGGTCAGCCAGGACATGAACGTGGGGGATGCCCTCAAAAGCATCAAGGAAACCGGTGTGGACAAGGAGACGGTGTACACGCTGTACATGCTGGACGACCAGCGCCGGCTCATTGGTACCATCCCGCTGCACAAAGCCCTGGTGGTGCCGGAGGAAACCGCGCTGATCAAACTGATGGATCCGGGCATCATCTCCGTCAACACCCTGGATGACCAGGAGATCGTCGCGGACACCGTGCGCAAGTACCACCTGCTGTCCATCCCGGTGCTGGACGGGGAAGGCCGCTTAGTGGGCATCATCACCAGTGACGATATCATGGACGTCATTGAGGAAGAAAACACCGAGGACTTTGAGAAGATGTCCGGTCTGGCGCCCGCGGAGCAGCCCTATTTTAAGACCAAGCTCACAACGCTTGCCATCAACCGCCTGCCCTGGCTGATGATTTTGATGTTTACCTCCATCCTTTCCGGCGCCATCATCTCCCGCTTTGAAAGCGTGCTGGCGGTCAATATTCTTCTGTCCGCGTCCATCCCAATGCTGATGGACACGGGCGGTAACTGCGGGCAGCAGGCCTCTACCCTGATGGTGCGCGGCCTGGCCTTGGGCGAGGTGCAGTTTAAGGACCTCTTCCGCGTTTTGTGGACGGAGTTTCGCGTCGGCGGGCTGATTGGCATTGCGCTGTCCTCCGTCACCTTCTTGCGCCTGTTGTTCATCAACAACGCGCCGTTGGTGACCTCTGCGGTTATTTCCGTCAGTCTGTTTGCCACGGTGGTCATCGCCAAGTCCATCGGCTGCGTGCTGCCGCTGTTGGCCCAGCGCGTGAAGCTGGACCCGGCGCTGGCGGCATCGCCCTTGATCACCACTATTGTGGACGCCTGCAGCCTGTTTATTTTCTTCACCATCGCTTCACACTATATCGCTCAGATCGCGGCTTAAATCATTCGTTTGGTATAAAATGAAACCGCCTGCTGGATCAGCCCGGCAGGCGGTTTATTTGCCTCGATGTAAATTTACTTGTTTTCCATCATGTCCTGCATGCTGTACAGCCCGGCTGGTTTGTCCAGCAGCCAGGCGGCTGCCCGCAGCGCGCCGGCGGCGAAGACACCGCGGTCCTGCGCGTGGTGGGCCAGGGTAATCACCTCGTGGTCGCCGTAGTAACCCACCTCGTGGTCGCCCGCCACCGTGCCGCCGCGCACGGCATGCACGCCAATCTCACCAAGCGCGCGTCTGGCGGTCTTGCCCTCACGGCCAAAGATGGGCAGGCTGTTTTCCTGCTTCACCGCTTCCAGCAGCGCATATGCGGTGCCCGAGGGGCTGTCCGCCTTCTGGTTGTGGTGTTTTTCAACAATCTCAATATCAAAGCCGGGCAGCATCAGCGCCGCTTTTGCCGCCAGCTGCTTCAACACATAAATGCCCAGGGACATGTTGGGGGAGTAAAACAGCGGGATCCGCCGCGCAGCTGCGCTCAGGGCATCCATCTGTGCCTGGGCATAGCCCGTAGTACCCAGTACACAGGGCAAATTGTGCTTAATGGCATACGCCAGCAGGCCGCCCAGCGTCATGGGCGCGGAGAAATCAATCAGCACATCGGCATCTGTTTCCAAGCGTGAAAAATCGCTCACAATGGGGAAGTCACCTTCCAGACATTCCGCGCGGTCGCAGCCGCCAACCACTGTAAAACCGTGCCCTGCTGCCTGGCTGGCAATCATCTGGCCCATGCGCCCCCGCGCACCGGAAATCAACAGCTTTTTCATGAAAGCAGCCCCAATTTGCTCATCTCATCCTTTAGAATTGCCCGGTTCTTCTCGCTTAATGACACCAGCGGCAGGCGCAGGATGTCCTCGATCTTGCCCATCATGGCAAGGCCCGCCTTGGCCGGGATGGGGTTGACCTCCAAAAAGAGGGCGTGGATGAGGGGCATCAGCTGCAGCTGCAGGCTGGCGGCCTGCTTGTAATCCTCTTTGAACATCGCGTCCGTCAGCGCGACGGTCTGCGCAGGCGCCACATTCGATAAAACGGAGATGACACCCAGGCCGCCCAGCGCCATAAAGGGCATGATGACCTCGTCCGAGCCCGAGTAAAAAACGATCCGCCCTTCGCACAGGCGCATCATGTCCGCCAAGCGGATGATGTCCGCGGAGGCTTCCTTCATCCCCACAATCCGCTCGTGGTGGGACAGCTGGGCCACGGTCTCCGGCTGCATGTTCAGCCCGGTGCGGCCGGGCACGTTATACATGATCAGGGGCAGGCTGCCGTCCTCTGCGATGGCGGTGTAATGGGCAATCAGGCCCTGGGGCGTGGCTTTGTTGTAATAAGGCGTCACGCACAACTGGGCTGCGGCGCCCAGCTCCTTTGCGCGGCGTGCCAGGTGGATGACGTGGCGGGTGTTGTTGCCGCCCGTGCCCGCGATGATGGGGATGCGGCCGTCCGCCGCCTCAATCACCGCGGCCACTGTTTGCTCCCATTCTGCGTCCGTCATTGTGCTGGGCTCACCCGTGGTGCCGCAGGCAACCAGCGCGGCTACGCCGCTTTGTATCTGCCAGTCCACCAGCTTTTTCAGCGCGGGAAGGTCAAGGCCATTATCAGTGAACGGGGTGACAATCGCGGTGGCAGTGCCCTTGAATACAGGCTTTGTCATGGTGTTTCTCCTTTATCGCTTTTGGGTGATATAGCCCTGGGCGCAGAGCAGCTCCGCGGTCAGCACGCTGCCGCCGGCAGCGCCCCGCAGCGTGTTGTGCGACAGGCACACAAAGCGCCAGTCCATCAGCGGGTCCTCCCGCAAGCGGCCAATGGTGATGGCCATGCCCCGGCCAGCCTCCGCGTCCAGCCGGGGCTGGGGGCGGTTGTCCTCCTCCGTATAAATCAGGAAGGGGTCAGGGGCGGATGGCAGGTTCAACTCCTGCGGCAAGGTGCGGAAGTTTGCCCAGCGCGAAAGGATTTCTTCCCTGGTGGGCGGGTTTTCAAACGCTGCCGAGACAGCGGCCAAATGCCCGTCCTCCACCGGCACGCGCAGGCACTGCGCGCTGATGCGCGGGAAATGGCTGGCGATGATGCTGTCCTCGTCCGCGCTTAGAATGCCCCAGACTTTGCTGGGCTCCTGCTCGCTCTTTTCTTCCTCCCCGCCGATGAAGGGGATCACATTGGCGGTCATCTCCGGCCAGGTCGCAAGCGTCCTGCCCGCGCCGCTCACCGCCTGATAGGTACAGACGTTCAAGGCGCTTGGATGAAAGTCCATCAGCGCGTGCAGCGCCGGTACATAGCTTTGAATGGAGCAATTGGGCTTGACCACAATAAAGCCGCGGTCTGTCCCAAGCCGTTTTTGCTGGGCTTTGATCAAGCGCGCGTGGTCGGCATTGATTTCGGGGATGATCATCGGCACATCATCCACCGTGCGGCAGGCAGAGTTGTTGCTGATGACCGGCAGACCCAATTTGGCAAACGCTTCCTCCATCGCCCGTGTCTCCTCCTTATGAAGGGAGACAGCGCAGAAAATGAAGTCCACGGCATCAGCGATCCGCTGTTTTTCGGCCGCGTCAACCACCATCAATCCTTTGACGGGTTCCATCAGCGGCGTTTTCATCATCCAGCGGCCTAAGACGGCTTCCTCATAGGTCTTGCCCGCGCTGCTGCTGCTTGCAGCCAGCAGCGTGATCTCAAACCAGGGGTGATTGTGCAGCAGGGTAATCAGCCGCTGCCCGACCATGCCGGTCGCGCCGATGATGCCCACTTTGTATTTCTTCATGAAAAACTCCAGTACAACTTGATATAAAAATCCCCAGCAGAAACCTGCTGGGGAGGGTGAAATTACTTCATGCCCAGGCGCGCGAAGGTCTCCATGCTCATTTTGGCGTCCTCAAAGGGGGAGGCGCCGGAGGGATCGTCCTGTTCCAGCACCAGCCAGACAGCGCCCGCGTCCACCGCGGCCTTCAACAAGCCCTCGGCATCCTGTGAGCCGTGGCCAAAGGGGCGGTAGGAGAAGCCGGTGTAGTCAACGCCGGTGTCATCATCCAGGCCGATTAAGGCATAGGGCGTGCGGCCGGAGTTGTCCGACACAAAGTCCTTGATGTGCACGATGGGCGCGCGGCCTTTATACTGCGCCAGGTAGGTGATGGGGTCCACGCCCGCGTACTTCACCCAGCAGGTGTCAATCTCGGTCTTCAGCAGGTCCTCGGGGATGGCGTCATAGATGAAATCCAGGCCATAGATGCCCGATACCTTGATAAACTCAAAGTCATGGTTGTGGTACAGCAGCGTGATGCCGGCGTCCTTACATTTGAGGGCGAACTGGTAGATGACGGACAGCACCTTGGCAAAGCCGGGGGCGCCGGGGCGGTCGTCCTCGCCCAGGTAGGGGATGGCGATATATTCGCAGCCCAGCTCCTTGTGGTAGCGGATCACGCTGTCCATGTCGGCGATGATGCTTTGCAGCGGCACGTGGCTGGAGATGGGGGTTAAGCCGTTCTCACGCACCAGGGCTTTCATTTCCGCGGCGGTTTTATTGTAAAACCCGGCGAACTCCACGCCGTCAAAGCCCAGTTCCTTGACCTTTTTTAAGGTGCCTTCCAGGTCCTGCTCCATTTCATTGCGTACGCAGTAGAGCTGATATGCGATGGGTAGCTTTTTCATGTTCATGCTCCTTTATCAGTTGAAATAGAAAGGTTTTCCGGTCTTCGCGCTCTCATAAATGGCTTCCAGGATCTGGGTGACCACAATGGCCTGTTCGGGCTTGACGGTCAATTCGCCCTTGCCTCGGATGGCGTTATGGAAGACCAGCTGTTCCAAATCCTGCGGGTCCGCGGACGCGCCCTCATAAAAGGCCACAGATCCCGCGCGCAGGTCGGGTTTTTCCACAAACTGGCGGCCATGGCGCACACCGTTGATGCGCAGGCCGTCATGGAAGTCCGCGCCGCCCTTGGTGCCCGACAGGGTCGCGGTCGCCTCCTCCACATCCAGGGTGTTGAGAGCCCAGGCGGCAGACAGCATGATGGTCGCGCCGTTTTCCATCACCACAAAGCCAAAGGCGCTGTCCTCCACCGTGAACTTGTCCACATCCCAGTCGCCCCAGGCGTTGGCGGTGTTGCGGTCCTTATTTAGCTTGTGGTAGGTCGTGCCCACAGCATACTTCGGCTTGTAGTTGTCCATCAGCCACAGGGTCAAATCCAGGGCGTGGGTGCCAATATCAATCAGCGGCCCGCCGCCTTGCTCATACTCATTGAGGAAGACGCCCCAGGTGGGCACAGCGCGGCGGCGGATGGCGTTGGCGCGCGCGAAGTAGATTTCGCCTAACTCGTCTGCTTCCGCGGCGCTTTTTAAGTACTGGCTGTCCGCGCGGTAGCGGCTCTGGTAGCCCACCGTCAGCAGCTTGCCGGTTTCCTGCGCGGCTCTCAGCATCTTTACCGCTTCTTCATAGTTGATGGCCATGGGTTTTTCGCACATGACGTGCTTGCCGGACTTCAGCGCGTCCACGGTGATAAAGCTGTGGCTGCGGTTGGGCGTGCAAACATACACAGCATCCAGGTCCAATTTGAGCAGGTCCTTATAATCCTCAAATACCTGCGCGTCCTTGGTGCCAAACTTGGCCGCGGTCTTCTCCGCGCGCTCTTTGATGATGTCACAAAATGCGACCACATCCGCGCCGCCAATGTTCTTGATGGATGGCAGATGTTTGTTGTTTGCGATCCCGCCGCAGCCGATTATGCCCAGTTTTAATTTGTCCATACTTAACCTCC
>CAYFUH010000020.1:0-28238 GCA_964346355.1 uncultured Christensenella sp.
TTAGACCATCTCGATCAGCACGCGCTCGGAGGCGTCGCCGCGGCGGGGACCCAGCTTGTAGATGCGGGTGTAGCCGCCGGCGCTGTTCTTCTCTTCGTTGCGCTTGCGATACTTGGGGCCGTATTCCCGGAAGAGCTTCTCTACCACGGGATGCTTGACATCCTTTGTGCGCTCACGGTATTCCGTGCGGCTCTCGTCGTCCTTGCGGGGCTCGGGAATGTTGTACAGGTAGGCCAGCATCAAACGGCGTGCGTGCAGTTTGGAAGCGGCGTCGTTGACCACGTCAATCTTGACGATCTGGCCTTTTTCGTTGTGGTATTCCTTGGTGGCGTCCACGGTGTTGTCGTACTCACGCACCGCGAGGGTCACCATCTTCTCCGCCACGCGGCGGACTTCCTTGGCGCGGGCCAGGCTGGTCTCAATGCGGCCATGCCACAAAAGGTTGGTGACCTGGTTGCGGATAAGGGCCTTGCGCTTGTCGCTGGACAGGCCAAGCTTGCGTTGCTGTGCCATGTGGGTTTCCTCCTTAGCCTACTGGGGCGATTGCTTATTCTTCGTTGGAGCGCAGAGCCAGGCCCAATAGCCCCAGCTTATGCTCGACTTCTTCCAGGCTCTTCTTGCCCAGGTTGCGGACCTTCATCATGTCTTCCTGGGTTTTTTGCACCAGCTCTGACACGGTGTTGATGCCCGCGCGCTTCAAGCAGTTGAAGGCGCGCACGGACAGGTCCAGCTCATCAATGGTCATCTCGGCGGTCTTGCTGCCCAGCTCGCTCTCCGCTTCCTCCTCAGGCATCGCCAGAGGCGCGTCGGTCAAGTGGGTGAAGATGCCCAGTTGGTTGACCAGAATCTTGGCCGCCATGCCAATGGCCTCCTCCGGCGTGACGGAACCATTGGTCCAAACTTCCAGCACCAGCTTGTCATAGTCGGTGATCTGGCCCACGCGGGTGTCCTCTACCAGGTAGTTGACCTTGCGCAGGGGCGTGAAGATGGCGTCAATGGGGATCATGCCGATAATGGGCAATTCGGCGGGCTTGCTGCGCTCGGCGGAGACATAGCCAAAGCCATGCTCGATGGTGAGGGTCATGTGCAGCTTGGTGCCCTCAGACAGCGTGGCGATGTGGAGGTCGGGGTTGACGACTTCCACCTCGCTGTCCACGCGGATATCCGCCGCGGTGACAACGCCGGGGCCTTCGGCGATGATTTCCACCTGCTTGGTGACATCAGCCAGCAAGCGGACGGACAGTTCTTTCAGGTTGAGGATCATCTCCGTCACGTCTTCCTTGACGCCGGGGATGGTGGAGAACTCATGCTGGACGCCTTCGATCTGCACGCTGGTGACAGCGGCGCCGGGCAGGCTGCTTAACAGGCTGCGGCGCAGGGCATTGCCCAGCGTGTGGCCAAAGCCGCGCTCCAGGGGCTCAACCACGAAGCGGCCATAGAATTCATCCTCACGGGATTCAACGCGCTCAATGCGCGGGCTGACGGATTCTGTGATCATGGTACCCTCCTGCTTTCTTCTTGACGGTAGTTGAAGGACAGGCTAATTAGCGGGAGTAGAACTCGATGATCATGTTCTCCTGCAGCGCGAAGTCCACGTCGCTGCGCTCGGGCAGGCTGTCGACAGTGGCCTTGAGCTCATCGAAGTTGACATTCAGCCACTTGGGCAGAATGCGCGCGCTGCCTTCGCGCACGGCCTTGAACAGGTCCATGTCGCGGCTGGAGGTGCCAACGGTGATCACATCGCCCTGCTTGATGGTGTAGGAGGGGATGTCGACCTTCTGGCCGTTCACCAGGAAGTGGCCGTGGTTGACCAGCTGACGGGCCTGGGCACGGGACGCGGCCAGACCTGCGCGGTACACCACGTTGTCCAGCCTGCGCTCAAGCAGCTGCAGCAGGTTCTCGCCGGAAACACCCTTCATCTTCAGCGCCTTTTGATAGGTGCGGTGGAACTGGGTTTCCAGCATGCCATACGCGCGGCGGGCCTTCTGCTTTTCACGCAGCTGGGTGCCGTACTCGCTCATTTTGCGCTGGCGGGCCTGGCCGTGCTGGCCAGGAGGGGTGGGGCGCTTTGCCAGGGCGCATTTCTGTGAGAAGCACTTCTCGCCTTTCAAAAAGAGCTTGGTGCCCTCACGACGGCACATACGGCATACGGAGCCGGTATTTCTTGCCATGTGGGTTTCTCCTTCTTACACTCTTCTGCGCTTGGGCGGGCGGCAGCCATTATGGGGAATCGGGGTCACGTCTTTGATCATGGTGACCTCCAGGCCGGCCGTCTGCAGGGACCGGATCGCGGCTTCACGCCCGGAGCCCGGGCCTTTCACCAGCACATCCACGGTGCGCAGCCCAAATTCGGCGGCTGCTCTGGCAGCTGTTTCCGCGGCCATCTGCGCGGCGAACGGCGTGGATTTCTTGTTGCCGCGGAAGCCCATCCCGCCCGCGGATGCCCATGAAAGCGCGTTGCCCATGGTATCCGTGATGGTCACGATGGTATTGTTAAAAGATGATTGGATATGCACCACGCCGCGCTCAACGAGCTTTTTCTCACGGCGCCGGCGGGATACCCGTTTAAGAGAAGGTTTTGCCATTCTTTTCCTCCATACCGCTTAATGGGTGTTTGTCGTAGCCTTATCTGGCCTTTTTCTTGCCGGTTACCTGGCGCTTGGGGCCTTTGCGTGTGCGCGCATTCTGCTTGGTGTTTTGCCCGCGCACAGGCAGGCTGCGGCGATGGCGGATCCCACGGTAGGAACCAATCTCCACCAGGCGTTTGACGTCCATGGAAATCTCACGGCGCAAATCGCCTTCGACCTTCACATGATGCTCGATATACTCGCGCAGTTTGCTGATGTCGTTCTCACTCAGGTCGCGGACACGGATGTCCGGGCTGATTTCGGTTTCCGCAAGAATTTTCTTGCTGGTGGTCGGCCCAATCCCGAAGATATAGGTCAGGCCGGTTTCAATGCGTTTGTCTCTTGGTAAGTCAACGCCTGCTATACGTGCCATGTGCTGGGAACACCTCCAAATTTACTGCTTGTTGATTAGCTGCTCATCAGCCAAATATCTATGATGGCGCCGCACGGTCCTGAATCAATTCAGGCAGCCGCCCGCGCAGCGAACCATGCCAAAGAGGAACCCCTCAGCCTTGCCGTTGCTTGTGCTTGGGGTTTTCGCAAATGATCATCACGCGGCCTTTGCGGCGGATGATCTTGCATTTTTCGCAAATCGTTTTAACAGATGGACGGACTTTCATGGGATAACCTCCTCAGTGTGGCTCAGTTTTTGCTGCGCCAAGTAATGCGGCCTCTTGTCAGGTCATAGGGGGAAAGCTCGATGGTCACCTTGTCCCCCGGATAGATGCGGATGAAGTTCATGCGCATTTTGCCGGAGATGTGCGCCATGATGCGGTGTCCGTTGGCTAATTCAACGGAGAACATGGCGTTTGGCAGGGCTTCTACCACTTTGCCTTCGATTTCGATAACGTCACTTTTGGACAAATAATTGCCTCCTTTAGGCGGGGTTTTGATGGGACGGGTCTTGCAGGGGTTTGAGAAACATGCGAATGTCATGATCCGTCACAGTTTTTTGGTCGGAGGATGCGCTCAGGCCGGACATCTCGTGCCCAATGGCCCGCAGGTGCTTCCGTCGCTTTTTCTTCGGGCGCGAAAGCGGGCGCAGCCCACCATTGGCGACCAATACGAAATCAGCGTCCAACTCACATAGTACCACAAATACTCTGCCCTTGTCACGCCCTTTTAGGGAAATCGCGGCGATTCCGCTTTTTATTTCCGGCTTCATCGCAGGGCTTACTCCCAGGTGAACCCGGGCAGGGTCAGAATCTCGGGCAGGCCGTCTTCCGTCACGGCGATGGTGTGCTCATAATGGGCACAGGGCGAGCCGTCCACCGTCTTGATGGTCCAGCCGTCCTCCATCTCCTTCACCTGCCAGCCGCCCATGGAAATCATGGGTTCTACAGCCATGGTCATGCCGGGGCGAAGGCGCGCGCCGCGTCCGGGCTCCCCGAAGTTGGGAATGGACGGGTCCTCGTGCATGCTGCGACCGATGCCGTGTCCGGTCAAATCCCGGATGACACCGTAGCCATAGGCTTCTGCCAGCGTTTGCACCGCGTGGCCGATGTCACTCACCCTGCCGCCGTTCACAGCGGCCTTGATGCCTGCAAAGAAGCATTCCTCGGTGACTTCAATCAGCTTTTGCTGCTGGGGGCTGATGACGCCCACGCCCACGGTGAAGGCGCTGTCCGCGTGCCAGCCGTCCAGGATCAAGCCGCAGTCGATGGAGAGGATGCTGCCCTCTGTTAACACCTGGCTTTCCGCAGGGATGCCGTGGACCACCTCGTCATCCAGGCTTGCGCAGATGCTGGCCGGGTAACCCCGGTAGTTAAGAAAGGAAGGGATGGCGCCAGCCCGGTGGATGAGCTCCTCCGCGTAGGCGTCAATCGCGGCCGTGGTTTCCCCCGGGCGGATGACCTCGCGCAGTTTGCCCATGATCTCGTGCAGCAGTTTCCCGGCGTCGCGCATCTTGTCCAGCTGCGCGTCGTTTTTGATGGAAATCATGCCTTAAACCCCAGCGCCTCTTTGATCAGCTGATGGTCCACCTCGATGCCTTCTTCGGCGGAGACCGCGTGCAGCAGGCCTTCCTGCTCGTAGTGGGCAATGAGGGGCGCGGTTTGTGCCTCGTACACCTTCAGCCGGTTTAAGATGGTGTCCGGCTGGTCATCCACCCGGTGGATGAGCGGGCCGCCGCAGGCTTCACAGGTGGTTTTGCCATTAAGGCGGCTGATGTGGTAGGTGGCGCCGCAGTCCTTGCAGACACGGCGGCCGCCCAGGCGGCCCAAGATGACCTCGTTGCCGGCCACCAGGTCAATCACCGCGTCAATGTTGGTGATGGCCTTGAGGGCTTCCGCCTGCGGGATGGTGCGGGGAAAGCCGTCTAAGATGAAGCCGTTTTCACAATCCGGCTGCGCAAGGCGCTCCTTCACCATGCCGATCACCACGTCATCGGGCACCAGCTCACCCGCGTCGATGTGTTTCTTCGCGGCCATCCCCAGGGCGGTTTGCCCCTTGATGTGCGCGCGCAGCATGTCGCCGGTGGAGATCTGGGGGATGTTCAACTCCTCCCCCAGCAGCTTGGCGTGTGTGCCTTTGCCCACGCCAGGCGGTCCCAAAAAGATGATGTTCATAAGACCCCCCTGGGCTTACAGGAAGCCCTTGTAGTTGCGCATCACCAGCTGTGCTTCCACCTGACGCATGGTCTCCAGGGATACGGACACAGCGATGAGCATGGAGGATGCCGCGAAGGGGATGCGGACATTCTGCCAAACGGACAACAGGGTGGGCAGGGTGGCCAAAATGGCCAGGAAGATCGCGGCGAACAGTGTCAGGCGCTTGGAAATACGCGCCAGGTAGGACACGGTGTTGGCACCCGAGCGGATGCCGGGGATGTTGCCGCCCTGCTGCTGAATGTTCTTGGCGATGTCCTGCGGGTTGAAGGAAATGGACGCGTAGAAGTAGGTGAAAGCCAGAATCAGCAGCGCGGTCACGATCAGGTTCAGGGGCGCGCCCTGGCCCATGTTGGCGTTCCACCACTTATAGGCGGCGGAGTTGACACCGAACATGGCGATGATCGTGCCGGGGAAGGCCATGAAGGAATACGCGAAGATCAGGGGCAGCACGCCGACTGACAGCACCTTCATGGGGATGTGGGTGGACTGGCCGCCGTACATTTTCCGGCCGACCACACGCTTGGCGTACTGCACCGGGATGCGGCGCTCGCCCAGGTCGATGAAGGTGACAACGGTGATGAGAATCAGGGTGGTCACAATCAAAATGAGGAAGCCGGAGATGGTGGTGCCGTAGCGGGTGATGCCCAGCACATCGGTGAAGGCCGTTAAGAGGCCTGAGAAGATGTTGGAGATGATGCCGGCGAAGATCAGCAGGGAGATGCCGTTGCCGATCCCGTTGGCGGTGATGCGCTCACCAATCCACATGGCCAGGGAGGTACCGCCCGCCATGACCACACCAATGGTGATCAGGCCGAAGGTGCTGTTGTACCCGGCCTGCAGCACGCGCTGGCCGGTGACGGGGTCCGTCTGGTTGTTCAGCGCGGCGATGATGCCGATGGCCTGGATGGCCGCCAGCACGACGGTGGAGTAGCGGGTGATCTTGTTGATCTTTTCCTTGCCCTCCTCGCCGCCTTCCTTGGACAGGCGCTCCAGCGCCGGGATGGCGATGGTGAGCAGCTGGATGATAATGCTGGCGTTAATGTAGGGGGTGATGCCCATCGCCATGACTGTCATCTGGCTGAAGGATCCGCCGGTCATCATGTTGACCAGGCCAAGCATGTCATACTGCTCAGCCAGCGCGCGGACCACTTCGGAGTTAATGCCGGGAACCGGAATGACGCCCACCAAGCGGAAGATGAGGAGCATCATAAAGGTGTAGAGCAGCTTTTTCTTTAACTCAGGCACCTTCCAGGCATTGCGAAGCGTTTCCCACATGTCAGACCTCCTCGGCCTTGCCGCCGGCCTGCTCGATCTTTTCCTTGGCAGAGCTGGTGAAGCGTTGGACCTGTACGGTCAGCGGGCGGGTGAGTTCGCCTGTGCCCAGGATCTTCACGCCGTCACGCAGGTTTTTCACCAGGCCCGCTTCCTTGAGCAGGTCCACAGTGACCACGGTGTTTGGCTCGAAGATTTCCAGCCGGCCTAATGCGACCTCAGTATATTCCTTGCGGAAGATGTTGGTGAAGCCGCTCTTGGGGATCCGGCGCATCAGGGGCATCTGGCCGCCTTCAAAGCCGGGGGCCTTGCCGCCGCCGGAGCGCGCCTTGGCGCCCTTGTGGCCCTTGCCCGAGGTTTTGCCCAAGCCGCTGCCGGGGCCGCGGCCTAAGCGCCGTTTTTTGGTTTTAGAACCCGGCGCGGGTTGCAGTTCATGTAATTTCATGAGGAAGCCCTCCTATCACTCGTTGATTTCCTCGACCTTGACCATGTGCTTGACCGTGAAAACCTGGCCGCGCACGCTGGGGATGTCGTCTCTGATGACGCTCTGGCCAATTTTGCGCAGGCCGAGCGCTTCAATGGTGGCTTTGTGCTTGGGCATGCTGCCGATAGGGGACTTTTGTAGTGTAATCTTTAACTTCATGCTGTCCCTCCTCAGCCCAGAATCTCTTCGACGGTTTTGCCGCGCAGCTTGGCCACCTGCTCAGGAGAGCGCAGGAGCTTGAGCCCCTCGATGGTCGCCTTGACGGTGTTGATGGGGTTGCTGGTGCCGTAGGACTTGGTGCGGATGTCCTTGACGCCCGCCAACTCCAGCACCGCGCGGGCAGCGCCGCCTGCGATCACGCCGGTACCTTCGGGCGCGGGCAGGATGACGACCTTGCCAGTGCCGAAATACCCGGTGATCTCATGGGGCACGGTAGTGCCGGATAAGGGGACGGTGATCAGGTTCTTCTTCGCGTCCTCAACAGCCTTGCGGATGGCCTCGGGGATTTCCGCGGCCTTGCCCATGCCGGCGCCGACGCGGCCGGCCATATCACCCACCACGACTAAGGCTGCGAAGCGGAAGTTACGTCCGCCCTTAACAACCTTCACGACGCGGTTGATGTTAACTAATCTCTCTTGAAATTCGCTCTGTTCTTCGCGATCGCGGCGATCTCTGTCTCTGCGTTGCATCCTTCAGCTTCCTCCTTAGAATTTCAGCCCGGCTTCGCGGGCGCCGTCCGCCAGGTTGGCGACACGGCCTGTATAGATGTAACCGCTGCGGTCAAAGACCACCTGGGTGACGCCGGCAGCCAGGGCGCGCTCGCCCACCAGCTTGCCCACCGCTTTGGAGGCGCCCTTCTTGTCCAGCTCGTCTTGCTGGGACTTGATGGACTCATCCATGGTGGAGGCAGAAGCCAGGGTCAGGCCACGGGTGTCGTCGATGATCTGGGCATAGATCGCGCTGTTGCTGCGAAACACGCTCAGGCGCGGCATATCAGGGGTGCCGCTCACTTTTTTCCGGACGCGGCGATGACGGTTCTTGCGCATCTGGTTGCGGTCACGTTTGTTAAACATCTGCGGTCACTCCTTTCTTAGTTGCCGGCCTTACCCACCTTGCGGCGGATATGCTCATCTTTGTATTTGATGCCCTTGCCCAGGTAGGGCTCCGGCGGACGCACGGCGCGGATATCCGCGGCCAGGTTGCCCACAACCTGCTTGTCAATCCCGCTGACCACAACCGAGGTGGCGCTGGGGGTCTGGAAGGTCACGTCCTTGGGGGCGGTGAACACGACGGGGTGGGAGTAACCGACGTTTAAGGTCAGCGTGTTGCCGTCCACCTGCGCGCGGTAACCGGTGCCCACCAACTCCAGCGTTTTGCTGAAGCCTTCCGTGACGCCCACGACCATGTTGTGCACCAGGGAGCGGTACAGGCCGTGCATGGACTTTTGGGGCTTGGAATCATCCTTGCGCTTTAGGGTCAGGACGCCGTTGTCCTGGGAGAGTTTGATGTCCTGGTGGACATCCTGGCTTAAGGTGCCTTTGGGGCCTTTGACGACGACCAGATTGCGCTCGTCCACCGTCACCGTCACACCATTTGGCACCGAAATCGGAAGTTTTCCGATACGAGACATAGTATTCTTCCTCCTGTGTGTCGATTACCAGATATAGGCGAGCACTTCGCCGCCCAATTTATCCTGGCGAGCCTTGCGGTCTGTCATCAGACCTTTGGAAGTAGAGATAATCGCAACACCCAGGCCGCCCAGCACCTTGGGCAATTCCTCGTGGCCGGCGTACACACGCAGACCGGGCTTGGAGATGCGGCGCAGCCCGGCGATGACCGGCTGCTGCTTGTTGTTGACGTACTTGAGCGTCAGGCGGATCTGGCCCTGCACGCCGTCGTCAATGTTGTCATAGGCTTTGATATAGCCCTCATCCAGCAAGATCTTGGCGATGGCCTTCTTGGCGTTGCTGGCAGGGACGGTGACCGTGTCATGCTTGGCAATCTGCGCGTTGCGGATGCGGGTAAGCATATCGGCAATGGGATCATTCACAACCATGGGGGAACCTCCTTCTCCTAAATATCCTTACCAGCTGGCTTTGCGCACGCCGGGGATCTGGCCCTTGTAGGCAAGCTCCCTGAAGCAGATGCGGCAGATGCCGTAGCGGCGCAGCACGGAGTGCGGACGGCCGCACAGACGGCAACGCGTGTACGCGCGGGTAGAAAACTTGGGTGTGCGGGTTTGTTTCACTCGCAAGCTCGTTTTTGCCATTGATTACATATCCTCCCTTACTGCGCGAACGGCATCCCCAAGAGGGACAGCAGCTCTTTGGCTTCTTCATCGGTATGGGCAGTGGTGACGAAAATCATCTCCATGCCGCGGATCTGTTCGACCTTGTCATAGTTGATTTCCGGGAAAATCAGCTGCTCGCGCACGCCCAGGGCGTAGTTGCCGCGGCCGTCAAAGGCCTTGGGGGACACGCCGCGGAAGTCGCGGGTGCGGGGCAGGGCGATGGAGACCAGCTTGTCAAAGAACTCTTCCATCCGCTCGCCGCGCAGGGTCACCTTGGCGCCGACGTTCATGCCCTCGCGGAGCTTAAAGTTCGCGATGGACTTGCGCGCCTTGATGACCAGGGCCTTCTGGCCGGAGATCTGGCTGAGTTCTTCCACGGCGTTTTCCAGCGCCTTGGCGTTTTCCTTGCAGTCACCCAGGCCCATGTTGATGACAATCTTCTCCAGCTTCGGGACCTGCATGGGGTTTTTGTAGTTAAACTTCTGCTGCAAGGCGGGCACAGCCTCGGCTTTGTATTTTTCCTTCAAACGGGTTGCCATTTAGCTGTTCCTCCTTTAATCAATCTGCTGTCCGCACTTTTTGCAAACGCGGATCTTCGTGCCGTCATCCTGCACCTTCTTGCCGGCGCGGGAGGGCTTCCCGCACTTCTGGCAGACCAGCATCACGTTGGAGGCGTCAATCGGCGCTTCCTTGTTGATGATGCCGCCGGGCTGCCCCTGGGCACGGGATTTCTGGTGTTTGGTGACCATCGCGACGCCTTCGACAGTGACGCGGCCGGTCTTGGGGCTGACTGCCAGCACCTTGCCCTTGACGCCCTTGTCCTTGCCGGAGATGACGATGACCTCATCCTTGGTTTTCACATGTACTTTCATCACGGGTTCTCCTTACAGAACTTCGGGAGCCAGCGAGACAATCTTCATGTAGTTGCCTTCGCGCAGCTCGCGGGCGACAGGCCCGAAGATACGGGTGCCGCGGGGTTGTTTCTGGTCGTTGATGATGACGGCGGCGTTATCGTCAAAGCGAATGTAGGAGCCGTCGGGCCGGCGGTTTTGTTTCACCACACGGACGATGACAGCGCGCACCACTTCGCCCTTTTTGACCTGGCCACCGGGCGCAGCGGATTTCACGCTGGCGACGATGACATCACCCACGCTGCCGGACCGGCGGAATGAGCCGCCGAGTACCCGGATGCACATGATTTCTTTGGCGCCGGAGTTGTCGGCTACCTTAAGCCGTGATTGCGGCTGGATCATACGGGGTTCCTCCTTTTATACCTTCGCCATGGCGCTCTTTGGCCCATGGCCGGGACTTACTTCGCTTTCTGGATAATTTCGACCAGGCGCCAGCGCTTGTCGCGGCTGAGCGGGCGGGTCTCCATGATACGCACGGTATCCCCGATACCGCAGGCATTCTCCTCGTCGTGCGCCTTGAACTTCTTGGTATGGGACACGATCTTGCCATACAGCGGATGCTTGTAGCGGTTGCGGATGGTGACCACGATGGTCTTGTCCATCTTGTCGCTGGTGACGGTGCCAACGCGGGTTTTCCGGTTGCCTTGTACCTTAGCTTCTGACATGGGTTCCTGCCTCCTTTCTTATCGGGTAGCCTGTTTGTTGGCCTGGGTCTTGGCAGTCAGGGCGCGGGCGATATCCCGCTTGACAGCCTGAATCTGCATGGTGTTTTCCAGCTGGCCGGTGGCCAGGCGGAAACGGAGGTTGAACAATTCGCTCTTGAGCTCGGCGATTTTCGCGTTCAACTCCTCGGGCTTCATCGCTAAAAATTCACTTACCTTCATCAGTTGTCACCACCGCTCGTTTGTTCCATCTGCGCCTTTGAGTAAATCTTGGTGCGCATGGGCAGTTTGGTAGAGGCCAGGCGGAGCGCTTCGCGGGCAATGGCTTCGTCAATGCCGGCGACTTCAAACAGCACGCGGCCGGGCTTGACCACCGCCACCCAGTACTCCGGGGAGCCCTTGCCCGAACCCATGCGGGTCTCGGCGGGCTTCGCGGTCACGGGCTTGTCGGGGAAGATCTTGATCCACACCTGACCGCCGCGGCGCGTGTAGCGCGTGAGGGCGATACGGGCAGCCTCGATCTGTTGGCTGGTAACCCAGCTGGGATCCTGCGCGATAAGGCCATACTCGCCGTAGGCGATCATGTTGCCGCGCATGGCTTTGCCTTTCATGCGGCCGCGAAACTGCTTGCGGCGCTTGACACGTTTGGGCATCAACATGGCTTACTTGCCTCCTTCTTGGCGCCTGGAGCCGGTATTCTTGGCCTGAGGCAGCACCTGCCCCTTGTAAATCCACACCTTCACGCCCAGGCGGCCGTAGGTGGTCTTGGCTTCGGCGAAGCCGTAGTCGATGTTGGCGCGCAGGGTCTGCAGCGGGATGGAGCCCTCGTGATAATGCTCACTGCGGGCGATGTCCGCGCCGCCCAAGCGGCCGGAGACCTGCGCCTTCATGCCCTTGGCGCCGGCGCGCATGGTCCGCTGAATGCTCTGCTTTAAGGCACGGCGGAAGCTGATGCGCTTTTCCAGCTGCTGGGCAATGTTCTCGGCGACGAGCTGCGCGTCGGTATCGGGGTTTTTGATCTCAACCACGTTGATGGTAACCGGGCGGCCCACCATCTTTTCCACCATGGTCTTGAGCTCCTCGATGCCTTTGCCGCCGCGGCCAATGATCATCCCGGGCTTGCCGGTGAAGATGTTGATGGTCATGCGGGCAGCGCTGCGCTCGATGTCGATGCGGCTGATGCCAGTCGCGAAATACTTTTCCTTGAGGGTTGTGCGGATCTTGTGGTCCTCCACCAGGTAGTCCGCAAAATCCTTCTTGTCGGCAAACCAACGCGTACTCCAGTCGAAGATGACGCCTACGCGCGCGCCGTGGGGATTAACTTTCTGACCCATTTTTGCTGAAACCTCCCTTATCTTTCGTCCAGCACGACGCTGAAGTGGCTGGTGCGGCGCAGGATCTGTGATGCGCTGCCGCGGGCCCTTGGCTTGAAGCGCTTGAGCGTCGGTCCGGGATTGGCGAAGATTTCTGCGACATACAGGTTGCTGCGGTCCATCTCCAGGTTGTTCACCGCGTTGGCGGCTGCTGACTCAATCAGCTTGAACAGCACAGGGGAGGCAGCGTGCGGGGTCAGCCTGAGGATGGCCAGGGCCTCCTCCAGGTCCTTGCCGCGCACCTGATCCACGATCAGCTTGGCCTTGCGGGGGGAGATGCGGATGTGCTTCACATGCGCGTGCGGACGCTTCTCGTCGCGCTCGCGGTGCAGCTCGCCTTTTTTGTGGGTATTGCTTGCCATGTTTGCTCTCCTCTCGCTTTATCTGCGCTCTGACTTCTTTTCGCCGGCATGCCCGCGGAAGGTGCGGGTGGGGGCGAATTCGCCGAGCTTGTGGCCGACCATGTCCTCGGTGATGTAGACCGGCACATGCTTGCGGCCGTCATGGACGGCAATGGTGTGGCCGACAAATTCCGGGAAAATGGTGCTGGCGCGGGACCAGGTCTTCAAAACGGATTTCTTTCCGGTGGTGTTGAGATCTTCAACGCGTTTGAGGAGCCTTTGATCTACAAAAGGTCCTTTCTTCAGTGAGCGGCTCATGCTGTTTGGTGGCCTCCTTTCATCCTCTGGGGCTTATCGTTCGTTGATGCGCTTGACGATCAGGCGGTTGGAGTATTTCCTCGGGTTGCGGGTCTTCAGGCCAAGCGCGGGCTTGCCCCATGGGGTGACGGGTGCCGGCATGCCGATGGGCGATTTGCCCTCGCCGCCGCCGTGCGGGTGATCGTTCGGGTTCATGACCACGCCGCGCACGCTGGGACGGAAGCCCATGTGGCGTTTGCGGCCGGCCTTGCCGATGCGGATGTTCTCATGGTCGGTGTTGCCGACGGTGCCGATGGTGGCCTGGGCCTTCAGCGGCAGCCTGCGGATCTCGCCGGAGGGCAGGCGCACCTGCGCGTAACCGCCTTCCTTGGCCATCAGCTGGGCATACACGCCAGCGGAGCGGACCAGCTGGCCGCCAGCGCCGGGGCGCAGTTCCAGGTTGTGGATCAGGGTGCCGGTGGGGATGGCGGACAGGGGCATGGCGTTGCCGGGTTTGATGTCGGCGCCTTCGCCGGCGACCACGGTGTCGCCCACCTTGAGGCCAACGGGGGCCAGGATGTAGCGCTTCTCGCCATCCAAGTAGTGCAGCAGCGCGATGAACGCGGAGCGGTTCGGATCGTACTCAATGGCCGCGACCTTGGCCGGGACCTGCAGCTTGTTGCGCTTGAAGTCGATGATCCTGTACTTTTTCTTGTTGCCGCCGCCGCGGTGACGGACGGTGATCTTGCCGTGCATGTTGCGCCCGGCGTGCTTCTTCTTGGAGGAAAGAAGCGCTTTTTCCGGTTTCTTCTTGGTGATTTCCTCGTACGCGTTCACCGACATAAAGCGGCGCGCGGGTGAGGTCGGTTTATAGACACGAATGGCCATCTTGCTTCCTCCTCCTTAGACCATGCCTTCGAAGAACTCGATGGGCTTGGAATCTTCCGTCAGGGTGACATAGGCCTTCTTGACCTCGGGCCGGCGGCCCTGGGTGCGGCCCTGGCGCTTGATCTTGCCCTCCTGGCGCAGGGTGTTGACGGACTTCACCTTGATGTCCTTGAACACCTGCTCCAGCGCGTTCTTGATCTCGACCTTGTTGGCGTTGACGTCCACTTCAAAGACGTACTTTTTCTCCTCGATGCCCAGGTAGCCTTTTTCGGTCAGCACCGGGCGGCGGATGATGTCATAGGGTGTTTTCATGATGCGTAGACCTCCTGGATGGCCATGACGGCGTCCTTGGTGAGGACCAGCTTGTCCGCGCGAAGGATGTCATAGACGTTGATGTTGCTGGCGCTGCTGTCGCGCAGCCCCGGCAGGTTGCGGCCGGCGCGGTAGATGGTCTCATCCCGCTGGGGCATCACCAGAAGGCAGGATTTCTCGATGCCCAGGTCATGCAGCACCTTGGCCATCAGCCGGGTCTTGGCCTCCGGCAGGTTCAGGCCGTCCAGCACGATCAGGTCGCCGGATGCCAGCTTGGCGGAGAGGGCGGACTTCATGGCCAGGCGGCGCACCTTGCGCGGCACCTTCACCACATAATCGCGGGGCTGGGGGGCGAAGACCACGCCGCCGGTGCGGAACTGGGGCGCGCGGTTGCTGTGATGGCGGGCGCGGCCAGTGCCCTTTTGGCGGTAGATCTTGCGGCCGCCGCCGCGCACCATGGCGCGGGTCAGCGCGCTCTGGGTGCCCTGGCGCTTGGCAGCCAGGATGGAGCGGACAACCAGGTGCATGGCAGCCTGATTGGGCTTGATGCCAAAGACTTCTTCATTCAGGGTCAACTCGCCCGCGGGCTTGCCCTGCATGTTAACTACGGAAACTGTCGGCATGATTTCTTCCTCCTACCTTAGGCCTTGAGCGCGTCGCGCACAATCAGCAGGCCTTTTTTGGGGCCAGGGACGGCGCCCTTGATGAGCAGCAGGTTGCGCTCGGCATCAACGCCAATGACTTCCAGGTTCTGCACGGTGACGCGGTCCACACCATAGTGTCCGGACATGTGACGGCCCTTGAAGACCTTGCCCGGGTCGGTGTTGGCAGCCATGGCGCCGGGGCCGCGGTGATACTTGGAGCCGTGGGTCGCGGGGCCCTTGGACTGGTTCCAGCGGTAGATGACGCCGGTGAAGCCGTGGCCCTTGCTGGTGCCGGTGACGTCCACTTTCTCGCCCGCTTCAAACTGCGCGCAGGACAGGGTCTGGCCCACTTCGTAGCCGGAGATGTCATCCAGGCGGAATTCCTTCAAGAAACGTGCCGGGGCAACGCCCGCCTTTTTGAAGTGCCCGGTCTGGGGCTTGTTGACCAGTTTCTTGGCGCGGTTTTCCGGATACTCTTCAAAGCTGATCTGGATGGCTTCGTAGCCGTCCTTTTCCTGGGTCTTCTTTTGCACGACGGTGCAGGGACCGGCCTGGACCACCGTCACGGGCACCAGGCGCCCATCCGGCAGGAACTGCTGGGTCATGCCCAGTTTTCTGCCCAAAATTGCTTTCTTCATGATGCGTGCCTCCTGCCTTAGAGTTTGATTTCGATCTCGACGCCGGCGGGAAGATCAAGCTTCATCATGGCGTCCACCGTACGGGATGTGGGGTTATGGATGTCGATTAAGCGCTTGTGCGTCCTGCGCTCGAACTGCTCACGGCTGTCCTTGTACTTATGCGGGGCGCGCAGGATGGTGATGATCTCCTTGTCCGTGGGCAGCGGCACAGGGCCGGATACCCGGGCGCCGGTGCGCTTGGCGGTGTCCACAATGCGCTCGGCGGACTGGTCGATGAGATGATGCTCATACGCCTTGAGTTTGATGCGGATTTTCTGGCTGGCCATTAGATGTCCTCCTTTAAGTTCGTACTCAGTGCAGGTATTTCCTGCTGCCGGCGGCCGCCGGCCTGTGAGTCCGTCGCCCGATTGTCGGGCATGGTCCGCGATAATGACCCGCCCAAGGCCGGGGCGGCAACCTATCGCTTCATCCCAAAAAACAGACAGCAGGACTATATTACACATACTCCGGTAAAAAAGCAAGCATTTTTTCACTGCTTTTTGACATTTTTCTGTAAACCTGTTTTTATTCTCTGTGTGTAAACATCACAAAACCGGCCTTTTTATGCCCGTCATCTGTCCACCCGGCCGGGTGTATCATATTTGGGGAAAACCCGGGGAAGGGGCATAAAAAAAGGAGGGCTTGTGTGTTATGCCCCTCCCAGAAACTACATGTTGTGGTCTGTGTATCAAGTTTGCGTCGGCTTTACACCCCGGATCACCATCACCAGGGACACGCTGGTATCCCACTGCTGCTCCCCCCGCTCATACAAGGCAAGACGCTGGTCATAGCGGGCATTGGCCAGGCGGGTCATCTCCGCCAGCTCCTCCGGCTGGCAGCCTCCGGGCGGGCTGTGGGCCAGGGAGGAGATGCTGTCCAGTTCCGTATGCCGGGCTGCATTAATGATGTCATGGGCCATGCCGGGGGTACACCCGGGGTTGTCCGGCGTGAAGTCCAGGGCCAAAAACCCGGTGGTGACGTCCTGAAAGCCATGGTTTGCCATGCAAAGGGGCAGCTCCGCCTCACTTTGCGGGTACTGGCCCACGTGAAAGCGCGTGCGGGTGTCGTCCTGCTGCCCCATGCGCGCCCAGAACGCCGCTTCATACGGGGACAGGTCCAGGCACTTGGCCTGCAGACGGATGCCCTGACGGGCAGACAGCACAAGGCACACGCCGCCAGGAGCCAACACCCGCATCTGCTCCCCATAAAAGGGCGCAGGGGGGATGTGCTCGCTCACCGTGTAGGAGATGCACACGTCAAAACTCCCCTTGGGGAAGGGCAGGGCCGTGGCGTCCCCCGCCAGGAAGCTGATGCCGGGCTCCCGCTGATTTGCAAAGCGGATGAAGGCATCATCCCGGTCCAGCCCCGTCACCTTGGCCTTTGGATACCAGCGTTTCAGGGCGCCAGAAAGGGCGCCGGGGCCGCAGCCGATTTCCAGGATCCTCAGTTCACGCTCCCCCTTAAGACCCAGCAGGGGCAGATACAGCCCCGCAAACCTGTCGTCAAACCGCAGCCTGCGGGAGCGGTACAGGGTCTGGGTGCCCTGGACGTGGGTGGACCAGATCAGGTTCTCTTCCATATCAGTAGGCTTTTGCCCAGTACATCACTTTCTTCTCCCCCGCCTCCCCACAGCACACGCAGGTGTCCGCGATGGGGGTCTGGTCAAAGGGCATGTTGCGGGAGGTGGCGGAGAACTCCTCCTTGATCTTGTCCTCACATGCGCGGCTGCCGCACCACATGGCGCGGGCATAGCCGATCTGCACCTGCTCGCCCAGTTCTTTCATATTAAAGACATCCTTGGTGCGGGAGAGGCGGAACGCATCGGCAATCCGGAACATGCCCTTGTTGATGTCCTCCAGCAGCTCCTTCACGCCTTCTGCCAAGTTGTCCAGTTTCAGGGTGCCTTTTTCAAAGGTATCACGGCGCATGTAGGTGGCCACGCCGTTTTCAATGTCCCGGGGGCCGATCTCCAGCCGCAGCGGCACGCCTTTTAATTCCCACTCGTTGAACTTCCAGCCGGGGGTGAGGTAGTCGCGGTCATCCAGTAAGACGCGGACGCCGGCTTCCTTCAGCTGTTGGAATGCCTCCTCACACTTCTCCATCACGCCGCCCTTGTGCGCCGCGATGGGCAGGATGACAGCCTGGTGGGGCGCCACGCCCGGGGGCAGTTTGAGCCCGCGCTCGTCCCCGTGCGCCATGATGAGCGCGCCGATTAAGCGGGTGGATACGCCCCAGCTGGTCTCGTGCACGTATTCCAATTGGCCTTCCTTGTTCTGGAAGCGGATCTCAAAGGGTTCGGAGAAATTGGTGCCAAAGTTGTGCGTGGTGCCCGCCTGCAGCGCTTTGCCGTCCTGCATCATGGCTTCCACCGAATAGGTTGCGCGCGCGCCGGCGAACTTCTCCTTCTCGCTCTTTTGGCCGGTGAACACCGGGATGGCCAGCACGTTCTCCAAAAACTCGCGGTAGACTTCCAGCATCAAGAGGGTTTCCTCCTGGGCTTCCTCCGCCGTCGCGTGCACGGTGTGGCCCTCCTGCCACCAAAACTCCGCCGTGCGCAAAAAGGGGCGCGTGGTTTTCTCCCAGCGCATGACCGAGCACCACTGGTTGTACTTCATGGGCAGATCGCGCCAGGACTGCACCCACTGGGCAAACATGGTGCAAAAGATGGTTTCAGAGGTGGGCCGCACCGCCAGGCGCTCCTGAAGCACCTCTCCCCCGCCCTGGGTGACCCAGGCTACCTCCGGCGCGAAGCCTTCCACGTGCTCCGCTTCCTTTAATAGCAGGGACTCGGGAATCAGCATGGGCATGGACACGTTCTCATGCCCTGTCTCCTTGAAACGCTTGTCCAGCCCTTCGCGGATCAGCTCCCAAATGCGGTTGCCATAGGGCTTCAGCGCCATGCAGCCGCGCACGGGCGTGTAGTCCATCAAGTCCGCGAAGCGGACCACGTCCGTATACCACTGGGAGAAGTTCTCATCCCGGGGTGTGATGTGCTGTACAAATTCCTGTTTTGATTGCTTGGCCATGTTTCCTCCACTCTTCCTCTTAAAAAAATGAAACCGCCCTGTTGCCAGGACGGAAGATCGTTGTTTCCGCGGTACCACCTTGCTTGGTGCGTTCGCACCCGCTTGAGCCCTTAACGCGGGAGACGGCAGGGTTTGCCTGCGGCCGCGGGGCGGGACAGCGGCTGTGTGCGCGCTTTCACCCTCCGCGCTCGCTTAAATAGCCTTCTTCCCCGCGATTGCCTCTTCAATTGTTGGTGAGTATATCAAACGCCGGCCAAAACCGCAAGATTGATTTAGCGCGCGCGCCGCCCATCGCCCAGGATGCGGGCGTATTCGCCCGGGCGCTCCAGCACCTTGGCGCAGCCCAGGGCAATGGCCTCCTGCGGGTGCTCCGCCACGAAGACGGGGATTTGCATCTCCCGCTGGATCACCTCGCGCAGCGCGCGCATCTGCGCCCCGCCGCCGGTTAAGAGGATGCCCTCGTCAAAGACGTCGTTGGCCAGCTCCGCCGGGATGTGCTCGATCACGCTGTGCAGGCCTTCAATGAGGGCATGCAGCGGCTCCTCCGCGGCTTCGGCGCACTCCTGGCTGGTGATGTCCGCCTGCCTGGGCAGGCCGGAGACCAGGTTGCGCCCGGCCGTGGGCAAGGTCAGCGTGTTTTGGTCCTGTGCGTCCACCGTGCCGATGGCGCTTTTCAAATCCTCCGCGGACCGCCAGCCGATGAGCAGGTTGTGCTTTAAGCGGATATAGCGGATCAAGGCCTCGGTAAAGGCATCCCCGCCGGTGTCCAGGATGCTGCGGGCCATGATTTCACCCGAGGAGATGACCGCGATGTCGGTCGTCGCGCCGCCGATGTCCACAACCATGCGCCCGGTGACCTCGTTAATGGAGATGTTGGCGCCCAGGGCAGCCGCCAGCGGCCGCTCAATCAGCTGGGTGCGCCGGGCACCCGCTTCCAGCATGCGCAGGATGAGCTGGCGCTTCTCAATCTCGTTGCTGGTGGCCGAAATACTCATCAGCGCGCGCGGACGGTTGAACAGCTGCCGGCCCACCACCCGCATCACAAAATAGTTGAGCATCAGGGACAGCAGGTCAAAATCCTGGATGGTGCCCTTTTGCAAAGGCCGCATCACCGTGATGCCCGTGGGCTCGCGCCCGGTCATCTGGTAGGCCTCCTGCCCCATGCTGATGATGTTGCGCGTAGCATGGTTGACCGCCAACACGGCAGGCTCGTTAAAAATAACGCCTTTGCCGCGCTCCGCGATAATCACATTGGACGAGCCCAGATCAATGCCGATATCCTCAATGGAAGCCATCGGACCACCCCTCAGTTCGTGTAATGCAGAAATTGAAGCGCGGTTTTGTAATACCTTTGCCTTCAATTTTGAACACTATAACATATATTGGTAACAAATGCCACATTTTCTTTAAAATAATGCGAATTGAGGGCTTGTGTCCCCACTTTTTACGGAAGTTGATGCGTCTGCCTTGTCTGTTTTGGGCGGGATTGTTTCAAAACAGTGAAAATTGGCGCTCATACGAATGCGCATCACCACGTTAGACGGCAGGCGCACCGGTCCAAAGGCTCCTTCGCCCCAGCACATCAATCAGCATGATGGCCACCGTGCCGCGCAGCAGCGGCACCTCCAAACTGGTTTCCAGCGCCGGCGTCTGTTTTTCGCGCAGGGAACTGGCATAGGACACAAACACACCCTTGTTGATCAGCCCCGCGTGCCACTGGTCAATTAAATCCATGCCCTCAATCACCAGATCCTTGGGTTGGCGGGTGATGCCGGCCAGCTCCTCCTCCGGCACGGTATAGGCGTTGATGGACACGGTGTAATAGCCAATGCCCGGCAGCACGGCCGCGTCCAGCATGGCGCCTGAGAGCGAAAGCGGCGCCTGGCACACCAGGCGGTAGGGCGACAGCCGCTTGCGGCAGGCGGCGAAGGCGACGGGCGAGTTGTCAATGCCGATGAAGCGGCGCTCGTTGGCAGCGGCGCTGGCCAGCGCGGTTCCCGAGCCGCAGCACAAATCCACCACCAAGTCCCCCGGGCGGGTAGTGGACAGCACCATCCGGTCCAGCAAGGCCTGGGGCTTCTGGCCGGGGTAGCCGGTGCGCTGCGGGTCCTTTTGCTGCATCTGGCTCACATCCGCCCATACATCGTCCGGGAAGACCGGCTCATCATCATAATAGATGTATTTTTTGCCGCCAGAGACGATGCTGCGGTAGCTGCGCCCGTGCTCATCCACGTGGCGCTTCATGTGGTTATCCCGGCTGCCGCGCTTGGCGATGGGCACCTGGGTGATGTCAAAATAATGCTTGTCGCTTTTGGCGTAAAACAGGATGGCATCATGCTTGCGGCTGAAGTAGCGCTTGCTTCGCCCGCCGGTCTGGAAACTCCAGATAATCTGGTTGCGGAACTGATCCTCCCCAAACACCTCGTCCATCATCAGCCGGGCGCGGGCCAGGTTGTCCACCGTCACATGCAAAAACATGGAGCCACTCTCGTTAAGCAGCAGATAGGACAGCTCAATCAGCTTGCGGATTTTACGCAAATAGCGCTCATCCCGCGGGTGCCGCCCGTCCTCATAAGCCGGTAACTGTACAGCCTGGCGGCTGCTTTCATAGCCGCGCTTGCCCACCCGCAGCTTGCAGGTAAAGGCGTTGCCGCTGGCGCCCGGCGGGTCCAGGTACACCATCTGCGCCTGGCCCATGTAGGGGCTTAAATCCACCTCCAGCGCGTCCTGGCAGATTAACAGGCCGCCTTCCTGCGGCTGGTCGTTAATCTCCCTCAAACAATGCGAGCGGTGCCAGATCATGCCATCCCTCCATCGTCCCAGGGTGCCCTGGTCAGTTCATTCACATAATTTTCCTGCGCGCGGATAAAACCGGCGCAGGCCGGGTCTTCCATCAAGAGGCGCGCGGTTTCCCGCGCGGTGCAGACAAAGTCGCCCCGCAAGCCTTCGATGCCCGAATTCATCAGCGGGCATAAGGCCCAGGCGCGCGGGTCCAGGCGCACATCCCCGCCGTTTTCCGACACAAACATCAGGGGGAAGACGCGGCAGGCCAATGGCCGGGTGTCCCGCGCGCAGGTGCCCTCACAGGTCAGCAGCAGGCCATCCGGCACCACGCTGTCATCCGCGTGCAGCACAAACCCCTCCGGCAAAGCCCGGTAGCAGGCTTCCTCCCCGGGGATGAGCAGCATGCCGCCGCGCCCCGCCTCATCCGCGGCGCAGCAGGCCGCGCCGCACAGGGCGCCGCAATCACGCACAAGCGGCGTGATCCTGCTCATTTTTTCGCGCGCGGCCAGTATCAATCCCGCGCCCATCCCACACTCTGCCATTTGCAAAATCATATCACTTAGCGCCTTCATTGACAAGCAAAGCGCCCTTTCATACAATGATTTTATGATGATTGTGAGGGGTTTTGATGCATTTTAACCTGCCTGAAGCCGCCAGGACCGCGCTTGCGCTGCTGGAAGCCGCCGGGTATGAGGCCTGGCTGGTGGGCGGCTGCGTGCGCGACGCCTATTTAGGCCGCCAGCCGGGCGATATTGACATCGCCACCTCCGCCCGGCCGGAGGAGATGCTGCGCGTGTTTGCCGCACACAAAACCATCCCCACCGGCATCGCCCACGGCACCATCACACTGCTTCTGGACGGGCACAGCATGGAGATCACCACCTACCGCACGGATGGAGAGTATACGGACAAACGCCGGCCGGACGAGGTGGTCTTTGTGAGCAGCATAAAAGAAGACCTGGCAAGGCGGGATTTTACCTGTAACGCCATGGCCTATCACCCAAACCGCGGCCTTTATGACCCCTTCTTTGGGCGCAGCGACTGCGACGCACGCCTGCTGCGCGCGGTGGGCAAGCCCGCCCGGCGCTTTGAGGAGGACGCCCTGCGCGTCCTGCGCGCGCTGCGCTTTTCTTGCCAATTAGGGTTTGAGATTGAGGAAAATACCCTGAGTGCCATGATGGCGCAGGCGGACGGCCTGGCCTTTGTGTCCAAGGAGCGCATCGCGGCAGAGCTCAACCGCGCGCTCATCAGCGATTATGTGGAACAGGCGCTGCGAAACTACCCGCGCGTGCTGTTTTTGGCCCTGCCCGAGCTCACCCCCATGCTGCACACGCCCCAGCGCACGCCCTTTCACCGCTTTGATGTCTGGGAGCACACCCTGCGCACCATCCAGGCAGCCCCCCGGGATACCGCCATCCGCTGGGCCGCCCTCTACCACGACAGCGGCAAGCCGCACACCACGCTGATTGACCCGGACGGCACCACGCATTTCCGCGGGCACCAGATGATCAGCGCCCGGCTGATGGAAGAGGCCATGGTGCGCCTCAAGCAATCAAAGGCCCTGCGCGAGCAAACCGTTGCCCTGGTCAAATACCACGATGACCGCATCGGCCCAGACAACCTGCAGGCCTGGATGTCCAAATTGGGGCTGCAGACCACGCTTAAGCTGCTGCGATTGCAATGGGCGGATCTGTCCGCGCATTCGCTAATGGTGGCCTACCGCCTGCCGCAGCTGGATCAGTTGTATGAGGACGCGCTGCGTCTGCACCGGGAGGGGGCGCCCCTGCACATCCGGGATTTGGCCATCAACGGGAAGGATTTGATGGCGCTGGGTTTTGACGCGGATGAGCGCATGGGCCACGCCTTGTCGCACCTGCTTGCCATGGTGCTTAACGGGCAGCTGGACAACCGCAGGGACAATCTTTTGGCAGAAGCACAGGCCTGGCGCGCGCAAAAGCAGCGGGAGCGGGCAGCCTTGGCCAGCGAGTACGAGTTGGATTAAACCTTAGCAAAATAAGCAACAGCGGAACGACCCCAAGCCGTTCCGCTGTTTTTTTGTTTGGAAAAGATTATTTCACAGGCACCAGTCTGATCACGTTCCAGCTGAGCGCCGGCACGCGCAGGGTGAACTGGCCGCCGTCGATCGTGCCGTGCCCGCCCGTTGTGGGGGACACGTTCTCCGGGTTCTCCTCGGTGTTCACAGCCTTCACATCATCATGCACAAGCAGGATGTGCTCGGCCGTCTTTAAAGGACCAAAGGCGCGCAGGTCGGCGGTGAGCTCGATATCCTCCTTCATATCGCGGTTGACCGCGAAGATGGTGAGGGAACCGTCATCAGAAAGCGTCGCCGTCGCGTCCAAAAGGGGCACATCGGTGTAATCGGAGCAGTCATAGGTGGGGCTTTGCACAATGGGGCGCAGGGCGGTGCCGCGGCCGTACTTGCTGGCGTGCATCAAGGGCCAGTAGATGGTCTGCGCCCAGGCGCCGCCGCCGTTTCTGGTCATGATGGGCGCGATGACGTTCACCAGTTGCGCCATGCAGGCCACCTTCACGCGGTCGGCGTTGCGCAGCATGGTGATGAGCATGCTGCCCACCAGCAGGGCGTCCTCAAAGTTGTAGATGTCCTCCAGCAAAGGCAGGGCCCGGCCCCATTTGTCCTGCTTGACGATTTCCTTGTCCTGGGCGTTGGAGTGATACCACACGTTCCATTCATCAAAGGAGAGCATCAATTTCTTCTTGCTGTGCTTCTTGCCGCCCACCGCGTCACAGATGGCAACGACGGTCTTGATGAACTCGTCCATGTCCATGCTGCGCGCCAGGAAGCCCGGCGTGTCGTTGGTAGGATTTCCATAGTAGCGGTGGATGGACACAAAGTCCACCTGGTCATAGCACTGGTCCAGCACCTCGTACTCCCAGGCGCCAAAGGTGGGCATATCATGGGCGGAGGAGCCGCAGGCGACCAACTCGATGGAGGGGTCCACCATCTTCATCAGCTTGCCGGCCTCATTGGCGATGCGGCCGTACTCATAGGCTGTCTTCTGGCCCATCTGCCAGGGGCCGTCCATCTCGTTGCCCAGGCACCACAGCTTGATGTCAAAGGGATCCTTGGCGCCGTTTTTAATCCGCAGGTCGCTCCAATAGGTGCCCCCCTTGTGGTTGGCGTACTCCACCACGTTCCGCGCGGCGTCCGGCCCCCGGGTGCCCAGGTTGACCGCGTACATCACCTCGGTGTTGGCGTCCTTGGCCCAGTCCACAAACTCGTGCAGGCCCACCTCGTTGGTCTCCGTCGTAGCCCAGGCCAAATCCAGACGCTTGGGGCGGCTCTCCCTGGGGCCGATGGAATCCTCCCAGTTAAAGCCGGAGACAAAGTTGCCGCCGGGGTAGCGCACCACGGGCACGTCCAGCTTCTTCACCAGCTCAATCACGTCCCGGCGAAAGCCGTGCTTGTCAGCCGTGGGGTGGTCGGGCTCATAAATGCCGCCGTACACAGCCCGGCCCAGGTGCTCAATGAAATTGCCGTACAAGCGCTTGTCAATCTGCCCAATGGCATAATCACGGTCCAGGATCATCCTTGCTTTTTTCATTTTTGGTCTCTCCTTGGTTCTTATTCACCCCAGCGGGGTTGTATGCTCGTCCAGGCATGGTACATTAACGTTAATGTTCGGCTGCGTCATTTAATGTATAGCATGGATGATTCATTCTGACAAGGGATGAAAACCACATCTGCTTGTGCTTGCGCAAGCGGTTGGAGACGGTCAGCCTTTCATGCGAAAAGCACCAAAAAATACCGGGTTTTCAGCCCAGTTTGATGATGCAAACAAAGGGATTCATCAGAATAAAAACATTATTAAAACATAACAGACTAGGCCTAGCCTTCATCTCCAGCTGGCCCTGCGCCGCAGCTGCCACGGCACACCAGGGAAACCGGGAAAGTGGACAGCCCGCCCATCCCTGCCTCCCCCTGGATTTTCATATCCAACAGCCGCACCCCGCTGTTACAAATGTCTTTCAGCGAACCCTCAACGGAACACAAGGGGCAGGGAAAATCCAGCCGGTCCTGAATGTTGTCATAGCCTACAAAGGCGATGTCCTCCGGCACACGAAGCTGCTGCTTCACCAGGCTGGTGATGACATTCCAGGCCTCCATGTCGCAGTAGGCAAACACCCCGGTAAAGCCCTCCTGCTGCCGCTTAATCAAAAAGTCCGCCGCCTGCTCACCGTGAGCGTGGCTGAAGATAAGCCGGTCCGTTTCCGGGATACCCGCTGCCAAACAGGCTTCATGAAAACCCTGCCTGCGCTCTGCAATACCGCTCACCCAATCAAAACTGGACAGGAAAATCAGCTTCCGGTGCCCAGCCGCAATCAGATGCCTGGTAGCCAGCCGCCCCCCCTCCACCTCATCACAGACTAAGGCATCGCTGTTTAGCCCATTGAAATGCCGGGACAGCAGCACAAAAGGCAGGCCGGAATCCTTCAGCAGCAAAACGGAATCTCCCTCTCCCTGGCAGGGGCACAGCAGGATGCCGTCCACCTGGCGGCCGATGGCAACCCGAATGGCGTTTTCCTCCCGTGCCTGCTCCTCCTGGGTGCACAGGATGATGACGGTATAGCCATATTCCGTAGCCGCAGCTTCGATATCTGCCACCATCAGGGCGAAAAACGGGTTGCTCAAATCCCCCACGATGACGGCAATGGTGTTGGATCGCCCGGTACGCAGGGCGCCCGCCATCCAGTTGCGGATATAACCCAGTTCCCGGGCTGTTTTTTGAATTTTGAGGCTGGTTTCCCGGGAAATGTCCGGCTTGTTGTTCAGCGCCCGGGAGACAGTATTGACTGTGTAGCCCGTTGCCCTGGCAATATCCCTGAGGGTTACCCGCCTGTCCTGCCGCTTGTTTTGCATCCGTTTTCCCTGCTTTGTTTTTTTGGAGTATATCACAGGCGCCAAAACAGGGTCAAACGCGAAGCGCCCGGGCAATTCATGCGCAAACCATGGCAGAAGCGGCTTGTTTTTTGCCAGTTGACAAGGCAGAATGAACTTGTTAGTATTCTACCTGAACTGTGATATGCGCAATTATTTTGACGAAAAGTTTTTATCAGGCGGTTAACATTAACGTTAATGTTAACGCGAAAACCTCAGCAACCCCTAAAGAACACATCCACATTCCCAGAACATGCCAGTTACGGAGGAAGAACATGATCCAGCGCATGCTCCTGATTTGCCTCTTAATAGCCCTGGCCCTGCCTGTAAAAGGCGTCTTGGCTGAGGGCCCTGCCATCCCCATCTTCAAGGATGTGTCAGTCCACGACCCCAGCATCATCAAAGCAGCGGATGGCTATTATTACATCTACGGTAGCCACATGGCAGCCGCCCGCAGCCTGGATCTGATTGCCTGGGAACAGTTTTCTTTTAATGCCAGGGAAGGCAACACTTTGGTGGAAAATGCCCAGGAGGAGATGAAGGAAGCCCTCACCTGGGCTAAAACAGACACCTTCTGGGCACCGGACGTACAACAGCTCAATGATGGGCGGTATTATTACTATTATTGCGCCTGTGTTGGCAATGCGCCCCTTTCTGCCCTGGGTGTGGCGGTCAGCGACCACCCTGAAGGCCCTTACCGGGACCTGGGCGTCTTTCTCAAGTCAGGCGCACCCGGCTATCAGGCCCACCTCCTGCCCAACGTCATCGACCCCCACACCTTTTTTGACAACGAAGGCAAACTGTGGATGGTGTACGGCTCCTATTCCGGCGGCATTTTCATCCTGGAGATGGATCCGGACACCGGCTTCCCCAAAAAGCACCAGGGCTACGGCAAGAAACTGCTGGGCAAGAACCACAGCCGCATAGAGGGACCCTATATCCTGTACCACCCGGACACAGCATATTACTATCTGTTCTTATCCTTTGGCGGGCTTGGCGCCAAGGACGGCTACAACATCCGTGTAGCCCGCAGCAAACAGCCTGACGGCCCCTACTTTGATGCCCTGGGCCAAAACATGCAGGACTGCGGTGGCCGGGACGGCTCCTTCTTCCGGGACGAGGACATCGTGGGCTACGGCGTCAAGCTGATGGGAGGCTGGCAGTTTGACCCTCTCCCTGGCGAGGAACGTAGGTTCAGCCTGGGTTTCCGCTCCCCCGGCCACAACTCCGCCTACTATGACGAAAAAACCGGCCGCTCATTCCTCATTTTCCACACCCGTTTTTCCGGCCAGGGAGAGAACCATGCCGTTCGGGTCCACCAGATGTTTTTCAACAAGGAGGGCTGGCCTGTGATTTCTCCCCACCGCTACGCAGGGGAAACCCAAACAGCCACCACCATCACAGAACAGGCCGGAGACTATAAGGTGATTCTCCATCTGCGGGACATCAACCCGCACCCTCACGCCTCCAGAGCCATCACCCTGCACACGGATGGCAGCATCACCGGCGAGTATACCGGCAGCTTCACCTGCGAGGATGGCATCCACGTCCAATTGACCCTGGAGGATGTCACCTACAGCGGGGTTTTCACCCAGGCTTTGGACAGCACCCAGTTTGCCTGGACCCTGTGCTTCACTGCCATGTCCCCGGATGGCGCTGCCCTGTGGGGGAGCCGGTCCACCGCACCTTCAGGAGGCCAATGATGACAAGACGAGCCTTCCGGAAGCATCACGCCTTCCTCCTGATTCTGCTTTCTATTTTGGCCTTCTGCCTGCCCAGCCTGGCGGGAGAGGGCTGGATGATGTTTGAGAGCCTGGCAGAGGCCTCCTATCTGCAGGTGAAGGAGGGCTATCAGGCACCCTTCTACCCGGGCGAACCCTTGTCCTTCCCGGCGGACCTGAACCTTGACATCAATCAGCAAGGCAGCCTGGAGATTGAAGTGCCCCAGGATGGCCTGTACGAAATCTGGCTCCATTACCGCAACACAAAAACCAGCATGTTGCCCACTGAACTCACGCTGAGCATAAACGGGTCTTCCCCATTTTATGAATGCAAACGCATCAAGCTGCACAGCCGCTGGGCGGATGAAAGCGGCTATGCCAAAGATCGCTACGGCAACCAGA